>NZ_JBHVUV010000006.1:0-72532 GCF_042883905.1 Kitasatospora sp. NPDC058170 | reverse complement strand
TCGGCCCCGGGCGCGCCAGGGCCACCCACACCCTCTGCCCCCCCCCCCCGCCCGGGTGGGGGACGTCGGCCCGGCCGACTTCCCACTCCCGCACGCGGACCCCTGCCATCGGATCCGTGCCACCGGATCCCGTCTCCGGACCCCTGCCACCGGACGCCGGTCCGGTCACCCGCCCGACGCTGGCAGAATTGGCCTGTGATCGACGCAAGACGGCTGCGGACCCTGCGGGCCGTGGCGGACCACCGCACCGTGACCGCCGCGGCGGCCGCCCTCTACCTGACCCCCTCCGCGGTCTCCCAGCAGCTGACCGCCCTGGAGCAGGAGACCGGCCACCACCTGCTCGCCCGCGAGGGCCGGGGTGTGCGGCTCACCGCCGCCGGCGAGATCCTGCTCGGTCACGCCGACGCCGTGCTGGCCCAGCTGGAGCGGGCCGAGGCCGACCTCGCCGCGTACAGCGCGGGCGTCGCCGGCGAGGTCACCGTCGCCTCCTTCGCCACCGGCATCGCGCTGGTCCTGGCCCCCGCCATCGGCACCCTCGCCACCCGCGCGCCCGGCGTCCGCCTCAAGGTGCTGGACGCGGAGGGCGACGCGAGCCTCCCGATGGTCCTGGACGGCCGGGCCGACCTGGCCGTCGCCGTCGAGTACCGGGGCGCCCCGCGGGCGGACGACGCCCGGCTCACCCGGGTACCGCTGTACGCCGAGCCCTTCGAGGCGGTCCTGCCGCTCGGCCACCCGCTGGCCGCCGGGCGGGGCCCGGTCGCCGTCGCCGACCTCGCCGACGAGCCGTGGATCGGCCCGTACCCGGGCAACCCGTGCCATGACGTGGTGCTGCTGGCCTGCGAGCACGCCGGCTTCCAGCCGCGGCTGGTGCACTCCTCGGACGACTTCCGCGCCGTCGTCGCGCTCGCCTCGGCGGGCGCCGGGGTCGCCCTGGTACCGCGTTCCGCCCTGCGCGGGGTGGACCTCGGGCAGGTCGCGGTCCGACCGGTGGACAGCGACCTGGCCACCCGGCGGGTCTTCGCGGCCGTCCGGGCCGGCGCGGACGGGCACCCGCTGATCCGCCCGGTGCTGGACGCCCTGGCCGAGGCGGCGGCGGCCTCCGCCTGAGGCGTCCCTGCCGGTCCGACCGGTCCGACCGGCCCGCCGTGCCCGCCGTGACGGGAACTGACGGGCCGACAGGCCCCCGCCGGATCCCGGTCGCGGGCGGGGCGTACAGTGCGCACTGTGAACGAACTGAGCTTCCGGGGGAAAGACCGGTATCGTCCGTCGCGGTCGCAACTCGTGCTGATGCTGGTCGTGTTGGCGGTGGAAGGCGTCGTCGCCGCCCGCCGGCTCGGCCCGGCGGGCTCCGTCTGGCTGCTCGTCGGCACCGTCGCGCTCGTCGTCCCCGCCCTCTACTCCACGCTCCGGTGCTGGACCACCGTCGGGCCTGCCGGAATCACGATCTGCTGGGGCTTCGGCCGTGGACGCACCTACTCCTGGCAGGAGGTGCAGTGGATCGACGTGCGGGAGACCAGCAGCGCGGCCGGGACGTCGGAGGCGGCCCGGATCATCCTCAGGAGCGGGCGCCGCCGCGCCCTGCCCGGGCTCTACCGCAGCGACCTGTACCCGGCCCCCGACTTCGACGAGCAGCTCCAACGCGTCGTCGACCGGTGGGAGGCGAGCACGGACCCGGCGGCCCGGGTCCAGCCGCCGAAGCGCCTGCGGGACCGGCTGAAACCCGGGGTGGCCGGAGCCGTCGTCGGGATCCTGATCGCGGTCGTCATCGGGCTCGTCGTGGTCGCGTAGAGCTGGGGTCCGTCTTCAAGCTCCCGTGGTTCGCCCGGTCGCCAAGCAGGCGGGAGTTTGAAGACGGACCCTAGCGCCGAGGCCTGGAGCCGAGGCCCCGGCGCGGGCAGGGCCCACGGCTACGGGGCGGGGGTGGCGGCCTGGATGGGGGGACCGGTGAGGAGGGTGCCGGTGTCGGAGTAGGGCCAGCCGTTCGGCACGCAGCCGTGCAGGCCCTTGATCTGCTGCATCATCACCGGCGCCGGCTGGCCGGGACCGGGGCAGTCGACGTGGCCGAGGCCGAGGACGTGGCCGACCTCGTGGTTGACCGCGAGCGCGTGGTAGAGCTCGGGCTGGCCGGTGTAGAACTCCGTCAGCTCCTTCCAGCGCTTGACGTTGATCACCACCTGGTGGCCGACGCCGCAGTTCACCCAGCCGCCGGTGTCCAGCCCGTACTGGCCGCATATCCGGTCGGTGGTCTCGGGGGTGGCCAGGTAGACGGTGAAGTCCACCGGGTCGGCGGGCATGCGCTGGAAGGAGCGGGTGCCGTCCGCCGTCCAGCCATGCCGGTTGCCGAGGACCGCGTCGACCTCGGCGGCGAACTGCCCGGGGCTCTCCTTGAGACCGTCCTCGGCCCGCACCTTGTAGCGGAGCAGCTGCTCACCGGTGCCGAAGCGGGGGGAGCCGCCGGCGGCCGTGGTGAACTTCATCGGCTTCGGCCCGCTGACGGCCGGGGTCCACGGGTGCCACCACAGCAGGCCGGCGGTCACGGCGGCGACGACCGCCAGGGCGAGCGCGCCCCGCCAGGCCCTGCGCCGGCGGGTGCCGTCGCCCGCGGGATCCGGCGGGGAGGCCTCGCCGCGCCGGAGGCCGGCGAAGGCCTTCACCGGCCGCTCCCGGTCGCGGGGTGGCCGTGCGACCGCAGGGTCCGCCGGAGGGCGGACGGCTGCAGCTGCGGCCTCGGCAGGGCGGTGGCGACCGGTCGGGTCCGGGCTGGGGCATGGGTGGACATGGTGGTGCTGTGACTCCTGTACGGGGATCAAACGCGTGTACGGCTACGCAAGAAGGGACGAGCCGGACCGGGTCGATGGTTCGATTCCACGGGGCGATGGGTGGTTTCATCCCGGATTCGACGCTTTCGGGCGCGGCCGGCCGTCGGTGGAAGACCGGCAGGGGTGGCGACTCGTCCTCGCCCGACCCCGGCGGGCTGCGGACCACCCGCCGGAGCCGCGGATCACTTCACGATCAACTTAGGTAAGGCTATCTTAAGTATACGAGCCGTCAGGGAGCTGCCAATGGCAGGCCGGCCCTGCGGCAGGAAGCTGACGATGCGTCAGAATATGGGGGAGGCTGCCACTATGTCGGATCAGTTCCATGGATTGCGTACGGCCGCGCCGGGATCGCCGTCGGCCCGGCGCGCTGCTCGCACCCCGCTGCCGGGGGGCGGCGGCCCCGTGCTCGGACCGGTCGACACCGACGTCGACGCCCTCGGCCCGACCGCCCCGGGACTGCTGGTGCTGAGCAGTTTCCTGATGGCACGCACCGGGCGGTCCGCCCGCCGGCTGCTCGCGGGCAGGGCCGCGTGTCACGGATTCAAACTCTGGCACGTGATGGTGCTCTGTGCCCTCCAGGACGTGCCCAGCCTCTTCAAGGCGGAGCTGGCCGAACGGCTCGAACTCACCTCCTCCGACGTGGCCAGGGTGGTGGACGACCTGGTGGCCGCCGGCTACGTCACCTGCGGCCGCGCCGAGGAGGACCGCCGCCGCGTGATGGTGCGGCTCACCCCGTCGGGCCGGGAGGCCGCGGCCCTGGTCAACAGCGACCTGTCGGCCGTCGAGGACGACGTCCTCGCCCCGCTGTCGGTGGCCGACCGAAGGCGCCTGGCCCACATGCTGACCCGACTCTTCGCCCACCTCAACGACGGCCGCGACACCGCCCGCCCCACCCGCCGCCCGTCCCTGCCGGGCGCCTGAGCCGCGTGCCGGGGTGCCGCGTGCCGCGCCCTCCGCGCAGGGCGCGGCACGCCCCCGCCCCACCGGCGTGCGTCCGACGGCCGTGTGCCCGGTGGGACTTTGCAAACACGCCCTGGCTCCCCGCACAGACCGCCCGCGCGGGACCGAGGCATGATGGAGGCATGCCCGACCCGACCCGCCACGCCGTCCGCCACGACCGTCCCGCGGCACCGCGGCGATGAGCCGGCCTCAGCCTCCGACCGCCCACGGCGCCGGATTCACGTTCGTGGGCCGCGATCTCGTCCTCGCCCGCGCCCGCGACGCGCTGTCCCACCCGCCGGCCGTGCTCGTCGTCGAGGGCGAGGCCGGCATCGGCAAGTCACGCCTGGTGGCCGAGGCCGTCGCGGCCCAGGCCGGGCCGGGGCGTGCGGTACTCAGCGGCCTCTGCCACCCGCTGCGCGAACCGCTGCCGTTCGGCCCGGTGGTCGACGCGCTGCGGGACGCCGCCGCCCTGCTGCCCCCGCCCGAGCAGCTCCCTCCCAGCGCCGGAGCACTCCGCTGGGTGCTCCCCGATCTCGCCCCCTCCCTGCCCCCCGCGCCGTCCGGCGGCGAGGGCCTGCTCTCCGGGCGCCATCTGCTGGTCCAGGGCCTGCGCGCGCTGCTCGGCGCGCTCGACGACGCGATCCTGGTGATCGAGGACCTGCACTGGGCCGATGACGCGACGCGGGACCTGCTGCTCCAACTGGCCCGCGACATGCCGCCGCAGCTCGCCCTGGCGGTCACCTACCGCGCCGAGGACATGCCACCCGACGCCCCGGCCTTCGGCGCGGCCTACCGCCGCCCGCCCGGCGTGGCCGGGGCACTGATCCGGCTGGGCCCGCTGACCGAGTCGGACGTCCACGAGCTGGCCCGCGCCGCGCTCGGCCCGCGTGCCACGTCCGACCTCGCCCGGGTGCTCTTCGACCGCAGCCAGGGCCTGCCCCTGACCGCCGAGGAGGATCTGCTCGCCATCGCCGAACGGCCCCGGGCCGAGGCCCGGCCAGGCGGCCGCCCGGGCGGTGCCGACCAGAGCGCCGACCTGGCCGCCGACCTGGCCCGGCGCGACGTGCCGCAGGGACTGCGGGACGCCGTCACCGAACGGCTCGCCCGCCTCAGTGCCGACGGCGCCGCCGTCGTCGCGGCCGCCGCCGTCCTCGCCGTCCCCGCGGACGAGGACCTGCTGACCGCCGTCGCCGGGCTGGACGCCACCGCCGGTGCGCACGGCCTGACGGAGGCTCTGCACGCGGCCGTCCTCCACGAGAGCGCCCCCGACCGCTACGCCTTCCGCCACGTGCTGGCCCAGCAGGTCGCCTACCGGCGCGCTCCCGGTCCGCAGCGCCGGGTCCTGCACCGCAGGGCGGTCGAGGCCCTGGACACCCGCGTCCCCCGGCCGCTGGTCCAGATCGCCCACCACACGCTGGCCATGGGCGACCGCCGGGCCTGGCAGGACCTCGCCCAGGCCGCCGCCGACCAGGCCGTGGCCCTCGGCGACCCGGGCAGCGCCCGGACGATGCTGCGCAGCCTCCTCGACGAACCGGGCCTCGACCCGCAGCGGCGCGGCCGGGCCGCACTGGCCCTGGCCCGGATCGCGGCCGACGACGTCGACCCGACGGCCAGCATCCAGATCCTGAGCGGCATGATCGCCGACCCCAGGCTCCCGGTCGCCGACCGCGGCGAGATCCGCCTCGCGCTCGGCTTCCTCACCGCCGTCCACAGCGGCAACCGGGCCGGGTTCGACCGGATCCGGGAGGCCCTGGACGAGCTGGAGGAGCGCCCCACCCGGGCGGCCCGGGCCATGGTGGCGATCGCCATGGACGAACGCGACGGCGCCGGCCGGCACGCGGCGGCCTGGCTGTCGCGGGCGGACAGCCTGCTGGCGACCAGTCCGGACGAGGACGTCGCCGCCGCGGTACGGGCCACCACCCTCACCTTCCTGGCCCGGGACGGCGACCCGGCGGTATGGGACCGGCTGGACGAACTGCCCCGGTCCTCCGAGCGCCCCGAGGTCATGCGACAGACCACCCGGGCGCTGTACAACACGGGTGAGGTCGCCATCGAACTCGGATTCGACCGCCGGGCCTCCCACCTGCTGGCGGAGAGCCGGCGGCTGGCCCGGCAGACGGCCATCCCGTACCTGGAGTGCTACAGCCGCCTCGCGCTGATCCGGCTGGACATGCTGGCCGGCCGCTGGCAGCAGTTGGAGCAGCGCTTCGACAGTCTGGGCGCGGAGTTCGACGACCTGGCCATGGCCGGGGCCGAACGCTCCCTCCTGCTCGGCCGACTGGCCGCCGCCCGCGGCCGACTGGCCCTGGCCCGCGAGGAGTTCGAGATCGCCGGCCGGTACGGCCAGCGAGAGTCGCAGGTCACCGCCGCCCTGCGCGCGGCGGCCGGGCTCGCGGGCCTGCAACTGCTGGAGGGCGATGCCGTCGCGGCCGCCGCCACGGTCGACCCGGCCCTCACCACCGCGCGCCAGGCCGGCGCCTGGGCCCGTACCGCGGAACTGCTGCCGGTCGCCGTCGAGGCGCTCATCGCCACCGGCGGCCACGCCGCGGCGGGCGCCGTCACAGCGGACGCCGCGGCCGCCCTCACCGACCGGGACGCGCCCGCCGTGGCGGCGGCCCTCGACCTCGCCCGGGGCCTGCTGCTGACCGCGGCCGGGGAGCCCGGCGCCGACCAGGCGTTCACCCGGGCCCGGGACCAGTGGCACGACATCGGCCGGCCGTACGAGGCGGCCCGCGCCGACGAGCGGATCGCCGCCGCGCTCGCCCCGCACGACCGCGCCCGGGCCGCTGAGCGGATCGCCGCCGCGGAGCGGGTCTACCTCGCCGTGGCGGCGACCTCCGACATCGCCCGCTGCCAGAAGCTCCGCCGCGACCTGGACCTCGGCAACACCGGCTCGCCGGGGCGGCGCGGCTACGGCAAGCGCCTGTCACCGCGCGAGCGGCAGGTCGCGGAGCTCCTCGCGCAGGGGGCCGGCAACCAGGACATCGCCCAGGCCCTCTTCCTCTCCCCCCGGACCGTCGAGCACCACGTGGCGAGCGTGCTCCACAAGCTGGGCACGAGCCGGGCCGAGACGGCGGGCGCGCTCGCGAAGGCCGACGCGGAGGACGCCGGGGACGGCGCGGCGGACGGTACGCCGGTCTGACCCGCGGGGCCTGCGTTCTCCTGCGTCCGACTGCGGGGCCTGCGTCCGACTGCGGGCGTCGACGGGGGATCACGGGGCGGCGTGGCCGACCGCGTCGGCGGGCGTACGGACGGGGCGCCGCCCCGGCCGTTCGAGGGCGGCTCACCCAGTGTTCACCCGGGTCGATAGGTAGTCCCCCGCATTGATCCGGCAGGTCCGGGCCGGTTCCCTAGAGGTGCTGGCGAGAAGGGCCGCCGCGCCCCCGACCACGAAGGCTTCGATGACATGAGTGCACGCCACTACTCGCTCAACCCGCCCGCCGCCCCGCTGTGCGGCCCGGAGCACGCCCGTGCCACGGTGTGGATCTCCCCCTCCCCCCGCAGGGGCGCCCACCACCCGCTCGCCCTGGTCCGGCTGGCCAGGCTGAGCCGTCCCGGCACGGTCTGACCGGCCGCCCCGGCCGCCCCGGCCCCCCCGGCCGTCCGTGCGAGCGGGGCGGGCGGGGAGCGGTGCCCCTGCGGGCAGGTGTGCTGTGCGACGGGCAGCGCCCGGCGAATAGGGTGGGTGCGGCCGATGATCACCCGTACCCGCAGGAGAGCCGATGAGCCCGACCCCTGTCCCCGATGCCCCGCTTCCGGTCGGAGTGATCGGACTCGGCGATATCGCCCAGAAGGCCTACCTGCCGGTCCTGGCCGCTCTGCCGGGTCTGGATCTGCGGCTGATGACCCGGGACCGGGCGAAGCTCGACCGGATCGGCGAGACCTACCGCATCGACCGGGCCCAGCGGTTCACCGATCTCGGTGAGCTGATCGGCAGCGGGATCCGGGCCGCGTTCGTGCACGCGGCCACGGACCAGCACGTCCCGATCGTGGAGCAGCTGCTCACCGCCGGCGTCGACGTGTACGTGGACAAGCCGCTCGACTACACCCTGGACGGCTCCCGCCGGCTGGTCGACCTCGCCGACCGCACGGGCCGCTCGCTGATGGTGGGCTTCAACCGCCGCCACGCGCCCGGCTACGTCCAGGCGAAGGAGCGCCCGCGCGACCTGATCGTGCTGCAGAAGAACCGCGAGGGCCTGCCGGAGGCGGCCCGGACCCTGGTCTTCGACGACTTCATCCACGTCGTGGACACCCTGCGCTTCCTCCTCCCCGGCGAGATCGAGCACGTGGACGTCCGTTCCCGGGTGCGCGGCGGCCTGGTGGAGCACCTCGTCCTCACCCTGTCCGGAGAGGGCTTCACGGCGCTCGGCATCATGAACCGGGTCTCCGGCTCCACCGAGGAGGTCCTCCAGGTCTCCGGCGGCGACTCCAAGCGCGAGGTCCACAACCTGGCCGAGGTGATCGACCATCGCGGCCAGCCCACCGTCCGCCGCCGCGGCGACTGGGTCCCGGTGGCCCGCCAGCGCGGCATCGAGCAGGTGGTCCTCGCCTTCCTCGACGCCGTCCGCACCGGCAGGACCCTCGACGCCCACGACGCCCTGCGCACCCACGAACTCTGCGAGCAGATCGTCCACCACCTGGAGGGGTAGGGCACTTGACGGTCTGCCGGGTCTGGTGAACGGTGAGCTCAGCAGACCCGATCCTGGAGGTTCCCGTGCCCCTGCACCTTGTCGGCGCCGATCCGCTCGGCGGCCCTGCGACGGTCTGGCTCAACACCGACACCGGTGCCCTGGTCATCAAGGGGCTCGAATCGACCGAGGACGAGCGGGGCGGTCGGCCGGTGCCGGAGGGGATGCGGTCGGTGACCCTGCCCGACCGGATGAAGCCGATCATCCTGGAGGCGATGGAGCTGGCCCGCGTGCTCGGGCTCGACTGACGCCCCGGTACCCGCCCGCAGCCGCGGGCGGGCGCCGGGGCTGATGCCCGGGTCGGTGCTGGGCCCAACGCAGCTCCGGCCCGGGCTCCGGACCCTACGGTGCGTCCGCGGGGTCGGCGGCGCTGACCGGGACGTCCGGGTGCCTGAACCAGGAGCCCTGCACCGCCCACTGGACGAGCATCAGCACGCCGCCGAGAAGCAGCGCGCCGATTCCGATCACGGTCACGCCGCCGGTCTCCCCGAAGATCGGCAGGTCGATGGAGGTGGAGCCGTAGTCGGGGTCGGCGTAGACGTCGAAGGCGCCGTAGCAGAAGAAGTACAGCAGCATCAGGGCGCCGAGCAGCGGTGCCAGGCCCTTGAAGACGAAGTCGCGGACGCTGCGGGTCAGCACCTTGCGGTAGTACCAGACGCAGGCGAAGCCGGTCAGACCGTAGTAGAAGGCGATGGCCAGGCCCACCGACGCGATCGAGTCGGCGAGGACGTTGCCGCTGATCGCCGTGAGCAGCACGTAGAAGGCGATGGATGCCAGCCCCATGGCGACGGTCGACCAGGTCGGGGTGAGGTGCCGGGGGTGGACCCGGGCGAACTGGGTCGGGATGGCCTTGTGCGCGGCCATCGAGAAGGTGGTCCGGGCGGTCGGCAGGATGGTGGTCTGGGTGGAGGCCGCGGAGGAGGTCAGCACCATGAAGATCAGCAGCTTGGTGAGGAACCAGCCCAGTCCGACACTGCCGAAGACGGCGCCGCCCAGTGCGGACAGCACGTCGTCCGAGTTGTCCTCGTTGCCGAGTCCGATGCCCTCCGTGCCGATGCCCGCGAAGGCCTGCGAGGCGACGGTGACCAGTGCGTAGATGACCAGCAGCAGGACGGTGGAGATGACGGCCGCGCGCCCGGGGGTGCGGGCCGCGTCGGCGGTCTCCTCGTTGACCGAGACCGCGGTGTCCCAGCCCCAGTAGATGAAGACGGCGGCCAGGACGCCGGCGGTGAAGGCGCTGCTGGAGGAGACCTCGAAGGGGTTGAACCAGGAGGCGGAGACGTGGATCGCGGTGTCCGGCGGGTGGTCGCCGTAGACCTTGACCAGCGCGGTCACCGACAGCAGCATCAGCATCACGACCTCGACGCACAGCAGCCAGCGCTGCAGGGCAGCCGAGATCTCGATGCCGATGTAGCAGATCCCGGTCATCACGATGATCCACAGCACGCCGGCCACGGTGGTCCACGCGGTGCTCTCGGCGAGGCCGTCGAAGCCGAACAGCCGGAAGCCGTACACACCGGCGATCTGCGCCAGGTTGGCCATCACGATGATGTCGGCGACCACGATCCCCCAGCCGCCCAGCCAGCCGGTGCGCGGTCCGAAGGCACGGGCGCCCCAGGTGAAGGTGGTGCCGCAGTCCGGGTCGGAGGCGTTGAGCTCCTTGTAGGCGTAGGCGATCAGCAGCATCGGGATGAATGCCAGGACGGTGATGATCGGGGCCTGCAGGCCCACGCCGGCCACGATGATGCCGAGGGTGGCGGCCAGGCTGTAGGCGGGGGCGGTGGAGGCCAGGCCGATGGCGACCGAGGAGACCAGGCCGAGGGCGCCGGTCTTCAGACCTTTCTCACCTGCCCGGGAACTGACCACGGTGGGTGCGGAGGGCGGAGGCGGAGTGTGGCGTCCAGGGGGGCCACTCATCGTTCCCACCTCCTGATCTTGTGCGCGGAGGTACGGACGGGGCCGGACCTCAGCGTGCGACCGGGGCCGGACCATCTCAGCGTACGCCCGGGACCCGTGGGTTTCCTGGGGGGCGCGAGACGGCCCCACGGCCGCAGCCGACCAGGCACAGGGAGCGGGAGTTGGGCGCAGAGCCGGGCCGGGGCGGCTCCTCCGGGGGAGGGGCCGTCCCGGGCGGTGCGGGGTCGCTCAGGTGGCGATGCCGCAGTACTGCTGCTGCTTGCCGATCGCGCGGTACATGCAGTCGGCCGTCTCCACCAGTCGCAGCACGGCCTCGCGGTTGCGGCTGGTCTCCCGGCCGATCACCTCGTCGGGCGGGTAGAAGCCGCTGCTGCCGTTGGGGCCGGGGTACATCTCGAAGGTGTAGGCGAAGACCCGGTGGACGCCCCACAGCCAGTCGTCGATCGCGCCGTCGGTGATGTACAGGTCGCTCGACTGCTCGGGCGTGTAGCCGTTGGTGCCGGCCATGGTCCGCCCGAAGGTCGCGAAGGTGTTGTACTCGTCGGCGGTCATCCCGGTCGCCGTGTTGGCGGTGGTCCAGCCGAACGGCCAGAGCACCAGCTGGCTGTAGGTGTGGAAGTCGATGGCGGCGGTGATCTGCTGCTTGCCGCCGACCACGCGGGTGCGGACGAAGTCGGCCACCACCTTGGTCTCCTTGGCGGACTCGGGGGCGCCGCCGCGGTAGGTCTCGCTGGAGGTGGAACCGGAGGAGCCTCCGCAGCAGCCCCACTTGTAGTCCCAGTTGCGGTTCAGGTCGGTACCGACGCTGCCGCCGCTGTTGGGCTGGCGGTCCTTGCGCCAACTGCGGTAGCGGCCGGTGGCGATGTCGTACTCGCCGCCGTCCGGGTTGAGGTCGGGGATCACCCAGATCTCGCGGCTGTTGACGGCGTTCGCGATCCGGCTGTCGGTGGCGTACTTGTCGCCGAACTCGTGCAGCAGGTAGAGGGCCATCTCGACGGTGAGGTGCTCACGGGCGTGCTGGTGGGCGGTGAACAGCACCTCGGGCTCGTTCTCGTCGGTGCCGACGTTGTCGCTGATCTTGACGGCGACGATCGGCCGGCCCTCGTAGGAGGTGCCGATGACGCGCTTGCTCATGATGTCGGGGTGCGCCGCGACGACGGCGTCGACGTCGGCGGCGGCCTCGGCGTAGTTGTGGTACCCGGAGTCGGCGGACGGGAAGTCGTACACCGCTGCGCCGAGCGACTCCTCGCCGGCCCCGGCGGCGCCGCCCTGGACGGGCAGCGGGGTGGGGAGCCAGCCGAGGGCGCGCAGCCGGGCGAGCTCGGCGGGGGTGGCGGTGACCACCACCGAGTCGGTCCGGACGGCGTCGACGGAGGCACCGGTGGCGGCGACGGCAGTGCGTTCGGCGACGGTGCGGGGGCCGTCGAGGAGGTACTGCCGGGCGGTGTCGGCCGCCGCGGCCGTGTCGGTGGTGACCGGGTGGGCGGAGACCTGGGTGGTGAGCGGGGAGGCGAGTGCGAGGGCCAGCAGGATCGCGGTGACCGCGGCAGGCCGCCCTCGGCGGGGCAGTCGCATGACTGTCCTCCTGTGGGGGGTCCGTAGGGACGGAACAGGGGAGGAACTGAGGCGCGCGCCAGCATGATGGTCCGTCAGTGTCATGGATTCGTCAATGCGTGCCGCAGGCCGTTCTGTCGTCCTGGCCTTGAGGGATCCCGCCCGGCGGGGCCGGCCCCGGGGTCGTGCCCGGCCGCCGGTGGCGCCGCTGTCATCGCCGGACTCCGCGAGCCGGCCGTGGGGTGGCCGGGGGCTCGGGGCGGGGCGGTGGGCGCCGAGGTGATGCGAGGTAGCGCAACGTGGATGTGGCATGTACGCTGCGTGTCGCTGGGAGAACATTATGCGGGCCTGGTCGCTACTCCGTGGGGGAAGTCACGTCCAGGCCCGGCCGCCAGCCAGGGGCCCGGTTGCGCTCGTGGGGGAGCTTCAGCCGGGCCCATCGGCGGGTACTGAGGGTATGCCCGGTCTGACGTCGTTTCAGTCATGACAACTGCTCAAGAAAAGGGCGGATCCGGTCGGGTTCTTCCGGTGACGGTCCTTCGGGGCGGGTGGGCGGGCGTGACGACAACGGCCCCGCCTGTCGACGGGGCCGCCCGTGACCTGCCCGATCGCCCGCCGGTCCGGCCCGGCGCCGGGTGTGGTGAGGCGCCGTCAGGCACGTCGCCGGGTCGCCGGACCAGCGGGTCGCAGGTTCGGTTGATCGGTTGATCGGTTGATCAGTGGGTCGGTGGGTCAGCAGGGCACCAGGACATCGGTGGTGACCGGGGTGGTGTACCGGCCGAAGGACGAGACCGAGAACGAGGCGTGCGCGGTCGAACCGCACGCCACCGCCCCGCCCACGGCGCCGACCTCCAGCGGCTGGGTCTGGAAGGTGACGGTCCGCTGCAGCGTCCCCAGGGTGGTGTCCGTGCCGGCGTCGGCGGTCAGGACCACGTTGAGCTGCTGCGGCTGGGGGAACGGGCTGCCGGGGCTCGGTGGTCCGGCCAGGCCGATCTGACCGGTGAACCGGACGGTTCCGGAGCTCACCGTGGTGCACAGCTTGGTCGCCAGGCCGGACTGTAGCCGGTACTCGCAGGTGGTCGCGGGCGTGCCGGTGGGGTCGGTGGGGTCGGAGGCCGTGGCCGCACCGGCCGGAGCCGCGACGATCAGGGCCGTTCCGAGGGCGCCGAGGGCGGCGGCTGTCGTGAGCATCCTGTGGATCATGAGGTCCTTCTTCCGGGTGTGCGGAGGCCGCCTGGACCGTCCAGGAAACCGTTGCAATGTGATATTGCACTACGGGACTTTAGCTGAGGCATCGTCAGATGGAAAACCAGGAGGCGAGTTGGCGAAAAACCGAGGCACGGCGAACCGGCCGGCCGACCGACGGGTCGAGCCGGTTGAGTGGTGGCGTGGTTGAGCGGCCGACCGGATGGGGGCGGCTCCGGGGCCCCGGGACGGCGGTTCAGGCGCGGGGCGCCCCGGGCGAGGCGCCCCGGCGCGGTGGCCCCGGGCAGGGCGTCACTCGGGCCCGGGTCGCCCCGGGCGGGGTGTGCCTCAGGCCCAGGGCAGTGCGGCGCGGGTGTGCCAGTACGCCTCGGCGGGCTCGGCGAGCGGGGCGAGCGCCGCCAGGTCCGCGGGCGCGGGGTCGAGGCCGGCGGCGGTGAGGTTGGAGGACAGCTGCCCGGCGGTGGCCGCGCCGGAGAGCACGACGTCCGCCCAGGGCTGGGCGGCGACCGCGGCCAGCGCCAGCGCGTCGCAGGACGTGCCGGCCCGGTCGGCGGCGGCGCGCAGCGCGGCCGTGTCGGGCCCGGTGGCGTTGCGGTCGGCGAGCCGGCCGTTGGCCATGCCCTCCTTCACCACCACCAGCCAGCCCGCCGCGTGCGCCTCGGCCAGCGCCGGTCCGGCGGACGGCTCCAGCAGGTTCCAGGTGGACTGGACGGCGGCGAACAGCGGCCGGCCCGCCACGGACACCTCCAGCGCGGCCCGGACGGTGGCGGCCTGGGCCGGGCCGCTGGTGGACAGGCCGACCCGGACGCCCTCGGCGGCCAGGTCCGCCAGTCGGGCGTGCAGCTCCGGGTCGGTCAGCGCCGGGCTGTCCGGGGTGACCGAGTGCACCAGGTACACGTCCAGCCGCGGGCCGAGCAGCGCCCTGGTCTCCTTGATCTGGCGGTCGAACACCGCCACCGAGTGCTCCTTCACCTCGTGCACGGGCACCCCGGACGCCCGCCAGTCGGCGGTGTAGGTGTAGCCCCACTTGCTGCCCACCACCGAGTCGGCCGCGCACTGCGGCCGGGCGGCGAGCCACCCGCCGAGGAACTCCTCGGCGCGGCCGTACGACCGGGCGGTGTCGAAGTACCGCACCCCCGCCGCGTAGGCGGCGTCGAGCAGGTCGTGGGTGCGCGCCCGCAGCGCCTCGACGGTGCGTTCGGCGGGCAGGTCGAGGTCGCGCCCGAGCGTGATGTAGCCGGGCCGCCCGACCGCGGCCGTGCCCAGGCCGAACCGCGCGAGCGGCGGGGTGTCGGCGGGTCCGGTGGCGGGTGCGGTCGGCATGGCGAAGGTCCCTTCGGCGGTTGCGGCGGGCGGCGGCCGAGCGGCCCCGCCCGCACCGACCCTATCCGCCACCCGCCCGCGGACCGCCCCTGACCTGCCCTGACCCGATCCGACCTGATCCGGCCCGTCCCGACCCCGCCCAGAGCCGCCCGGAGCCGCTCCGACCCGACGGCGCCCCCGGTGAGGAGGGTGCGGGCGAGGAGTGGGTGTGGGGGCGAGGGAGGGCGGTGGGTAGGTTGGTGGCCATCGACCGAGGAGATCCGCCGTGCCTGCCCGCCCCAGCGTTCTGTTCGTGACCGACCTCGCCTACCAGGCCCGGGGCCGGCGGTACTGCGACGAGGACATCGAGCTGTCCTCCCGCCTCCGCGCGGACTTCGACCTCGCCCTGTGCCACCCGCTGGAGGCGGCCGCGCTGATGGACGGCTTCGACGCCGTGGTGGTCCGCAACAGCGGTCCGGTGCTGCACTACCAGGAGCAGTACGAGGCGTTCCGGGAGCAGGCCGCGGCGCGCGGTACCCGGGTCTACAACCCGCTGTCCGGCCGCGGCGACATGGCCGGCAAGCAGTACCTGCTGGACCTGACAGCCGCCGGGTACCCGGTCATCCCCACCGTCGACCGGCCCGAGGACCTCGGTCTGCTCGGCGGGACGGGCCGGTACGCCGTGAAGCCGAAGGCAGGGGCGGACTCCATCGGCCTGCGCTTCGTCGGGGAGGACGAGCTGGTCGCCCTCGCGTACGGCGACGTGCTGGTCCAGCCGCACGTCGACTTCCGCTACGAGGTGTCGTTCTACTTCGTCGACGACGCCTTCCAGTACGCCCTGCACGCCCCCGACCCGGACCGGCGCTGGGTCCTGGAGCCCTACGAGCCCAGCGGGGCGGATCTCGCCTTCGCCCGCCGCTTCGTCGAGTGGAACACCCTCGACCACGGCATCCAGCGGGTGGACGCCTGCCGTACCCGGGAGGGCGGGCTCCTCCTGGTCGAGCTGGAGGACCTCAACCCCTACCTGTCCCTGGACCGCGTCCCCGAGCCGGTCCGCGACGCCTTCGTCACCGCGCTGACGGCCTCCCTCCACCGCTTCCTGGGCACCCCGCGGGCCCTCTGAGCAGCCCCCGGAACCTCCTGGGAAGCATCTGGCAGCCCCTGAGCGCGCGCCGAACGCGCGCCGAGCAGGCAGAGCGGGCGCGGATCGGCCCGGCGGCGGACACCCTGGTCCGCCGCCGGGCCGGATCGGTTCAGCACCGAGGGTTCAGCACTGAGGCCGCCTGCCGTGGTTGGCTGCGTGCTTCCGGCGGCCCTTCTTCTTCCGGCGTCGCTTCGACGACATGGCCACTCCTCCCTGCTTCGCCCCCCGTCCAACGTCTCACACCGGCGCCCGGCCGTCGCGTCGGCGAGGGGCGGTCCGCGAGGGGTGGCCCGAGAGGGGGGTCGGCGAGGGGCGGTCGCCCAGGAACGGTCCACGCCGTCCGCGCGCGACGGGCTCGGCTCCCTCACCGACCGTAGCCGCCGGACGGGCCCGGGGGCGGCCCCGGGCGGACCGGTCGGCGCGGCCCCGCGGCACCGGTAGCCGCAGGCCGGGGGCGGTGGGGAGGGTCGCGCCGGAAGTCCTGCCCGAAGGTGCCATGAGTGCTGCCCCGAGTGACTCACCGTCAGAAGTTGTCATGTCCGAGGGATAGGATCTTGGTTCCGCGCGGAACGCCGCGTGAGGTGACGAGGCAACAGGAACAGGGGTCCTTCGGCATGGTGAAGACCGGGTTTGTGCGTTCGGCGGCGGTCGCGGTGGTCGGCGCGCTGCTGGTGGCCGGCGCCGGGGCGGGCAGCGCCGCCGCGGACCAGGTGGCGGCCGCGGCGCCGACGCCGGACCGGACCGCGGTGCGTGCGGCACTGCAGAACACCCTGAACGCGGGTGCGCCGGGCGCGTTCGCCGTGATCCGGGACCACGGCAACCCCGAGCTCGGCTGGTCGCTGAGCCTGGGCAAGGCCGACCTCGACGGCACGCCGATGAACGCCGACTGGCGGTTCCGGGTGGGCAGCAACAGCAAGATGTTCGGCGCGGTGCTGGTGATGCGGCTCGTCGAGCAGGGCCGGATCGACCTGGACAAGCCGCTGCGCGACTACCTCCCGGAGGGCACGCTGCCGGCCGACTGGGCGATGACCGTCCGGCAGGTGATGCAGCACCGCGCGGGCGTCTTCGACCACACCAACGACCTCCTGGAGCAGTCCGGCGAGGAGACCACCAGCGCCTTCGAGGCGCGCATCCGCAACAACGTCTACACCCCCCAGGAGCTGGTGGCGGACTCGGTCCGCCACGGGGTCCAGTACACGCCGGGCACCCGGTACTCGTACTCGAACACGGACTTCGTGCTGCTGGGCCTCGCGGTCGAGCACCTCACCGGCCGCCCCTACGCCGACGTGCTGCGCGATGAGGTCATCAACCCGCTGGACCTGCGCCGGACTTCCTTCGTCGTCCCGGACAAGGGCATCGCCGGCTCGCACATCACCGGCTACCTCACCAACGACGACCGCAGCAAGCCGCTGCTGGACTCCACCGAGCAGACCGCGTCCTGGCTGTGGAGCGCCGGGGCGGTCATCTCCTCGGCGAGCGACATGGACCGCTTTCTCACCGCGCTGCTGGCCGGCAGCGCCGGCGGACTTGTCACGGACGAGTCGCTGGCGCAGATGACCAGCGCGCTCCCCACGCCCACCGCGACGATCGGGTACGGGCTCGGCCTGCGCCGGATCTCGCTCTCCTGCGGGACGGTCTTCGGCCACGGCGGCATCGTCCAGGGCTACCAGACCCAGAGCTTCGTCACCCCGGACGGCAAGCGCAGCGTCGTCGTCTTCGCCAACGCCTCCAACAACGGTGCGGTGACGCAGGGGCTGATGGGCGCGCTGGAGCCCGCCTTCTGCGGTAAGAAGCCGGCCGCCGCCGCGCCCCGCACCGCCCTGAACGCGCCCGCGTCGGGTGCGCGGCAGGACGGCGCCGGCGCGGCGAACGGCCACCTCGTCCCGGTGGTGGAGGACACCCGGATCTGACCGCGGGGCACTGCGGCCACCGTGGCCGCAGTGCCCTCGGGGACCCTCCGGGGTTGTCCCCGGGGGCCCCGGTGGCTCAGCGCGGCGCTCGGTGGCCGCAGCGGAACAGCGGTTCGCGGGTGTCGAAGGGGACGTCCTCGCGGGCGGCCTCGACGGCGGCCATCGAGGACGGCAGGTCGAAGGGGAGCACGCCGGGCGGCTCGGTGCGGCCGAGCGCGGCGTCCAGCACCACCTCGTCCGAGGCCCCGAACTCGCCGATGAGCAGGGCGGCGTGGGGCGCCAGCGGGGTGAGCACGGCCGGCCGGTCGAGGTGGACGGCGAAGGCGGTGGGGGTGGCGGCGGCGATCGCGAGCAGCCGGTCGGCCTCCGCGGGCGGGTACTCCAGCGAGCCGCTGTGGAAGAAGGGCTCCAGGAAGCCCTCGCGCGGCTCGTACGGCGCGGCGATCCGGATGACGGCGGCGTCGGCGTCCTCGGGCCGGTCGACGAGGGTGCCGTAGGACGCGGCGGTCGCGGGGTCGATCCCCTCGACGTACAGGCGCGGTCCGGTCACCGGCTGCCCGGCGAGGTGGACCAGGGAGCGCTGCTGCACCCGGCGGCCGAGGGCGCGTCCGGCCGGGGTGCCGACCGTCTCGGCCGCGGCGTCCGGGTCGACGTACGGGTCGTCGAAGAGGCCGAGGCGGAACTTGTCGCGCAGGATCCGCCGGGCGGACCGGTCGATCCGCTCCTCGCTCACCGCGCCGGAGCGGACGGCGGCCAGGATCAGCTCCGGGTCGCTCTCCCCGCCGAGCTGGTCGGCGCCGGCGTCCAGGGTGAGGACCACCTGCTCGGCCACCGAGAGCTGCTCGACGCCCCAGTTGCGCGGGGGCAGCGTGACGATGCCGGGGACCTCCATGCCGGTGATGGCGTTGAAGTCGGTGCAGACCACGCCGTCGAAGCCGTAGCGCCCGCGCAGCAGACCGGTGATGACGTCCCGGTTGAAGTTGGCGCCGACCTCGGACACACCTGCCTTGGACGGGATCGCGTAGGCGGGCATGATCTGTGCGGTGCCGGCCGCGAAGGCCGCCTCGAAGGGGCGCAGGTGGTGCTCGAACGCGCCGCCGGGGTAGACCAGTCGGCGGCCGGCGGTGAAGTGCGAGTCCTCGCCGCCCTCCTGCGGGCCGCCGCCGGGGAAGTGCTTGGTCATGCAGGCGACGCTGTCCGGGCCGAGCCGCTCGCCCTGGAGGCCGCGGATGTAGGCGGCGATCATGCGGGACGCCCGGTCGGCGTCCTCGCCGAAGGTGCCGCTGATCCGGGCCCAGCGCGGTTCGGTGGCGAGGTCGGCCATCGGGTGGATGGCGAGCCGGATGCCGACGGCGCGCAGCTCGCGGCCGATCAGGGCGGCGTACTCCTCGACCAGGGCGGGGTCGTCGGTGGCGGCGAGGCCGATGGGCTCCGGGCCGGCGCTGAAGCCGCCGCCGGTGAAGGAGGTGGCGGGGTTGGTGGTGAAGCCGTGCCGGGGGTCGGAGGCGAGGGTGGCCGGGATGCCGAGGCGCTCGGCGGCGGCGAGGTCCTGGACGTGGTTGTTCCACTCGGCCATGGTGCGGGCGTCGGGGACGGCCATCATGGCGAACGCGGTGAGGCCGCGGTCGCCGATCAGCGCGGCGCCGGAGGGGAACGGGCCCTGGTCGCCGGGGAGCATCCGGGCGTGGCACATCAGGGCGGCCTTCTCGGCGAGGGTCATCCGGCCGAGCAGGTCGTCGACGCGCTCCTCGACGGGCAGCCGACGGTCCTCGTAGGGCTCCATGGTGCCGTTGTGGTTGAGGTCGCGGAACGGGGTGCCGTCGTGGTGGCGCAGGGTGGTCAGCATGCGACGACCTCCGCGGCGGCCTTGGCGCGGAAGGCGTCCAGGGTGGCGGGGGCGACGCCGCAGGCGGTGAGGAACGCGGCGGAGCCGCCGTGCCGGGCGCGGACGAGGTCGAGGAAGACGGCCATCGCCTCGGCGGGGGCCTCCAGCAGCGGGGCGGGGACGTGGAACTCCCGGCTGTCGTTGAGGGCGGCCCGGTGGCGCTCGGCGAGGCCCGCGAAGATCTGCGGCAGCGCCTCGGTGGTGCGGGCGTAGTCGGCGACGATCCGCTCGGCGGGCACGTCGAGGAGGTCGAGCAGCAGGGCGGTGAGCAGGCCGGTGCGGTCCTTCCCGGCGGCGCAGTGCAGCAGGACCCCGCCGGGGCGGGCGGCCGCCTCGACGGCGGCGGCCAGGGCCCCGGGCGTGGTCTCGGCCATCAGCAGGTAGAAGGCGCCCAGGTCGGCGGCGGTGGTCATCGTGCGCATGGCGGCGTCGAGGGCGTCGCCGGTGGGCTCGAACCGGGCGGCGACGACGGTGACGCCGGAGGCCTCGGCGGCGGCCCAGTCGGCGGTCTCGCACTCGGCGGTGCCGCGCAGGTCCACGATCGTGCGGATGCCGGCGGTGTGCAGCTGCGCGACGACGGCCTCGTCGGCGGCGGGGAAGGGCTGGGCGGAGCGGTAGAGCGCACCGGGGCGGATCCGCAGGCCGTCGGGGTCGGTGAGGACGGCGGGGTCGCGGAAGTTGACCAGGGACATGCGGGACCTCTCGGTGGAGCGGGCGCGGGCGAGCGGGTTCTCGCCGCGGCGCGGGCGGGGTCGAATCCGTCGGGGTCGAATCCGGGGGAGTGGGGCCGCCGGACCGGAACCGGTGGGCGGCGGACCGGCGGAGTGGGGCCGGTAGGTGGGAAGGGGTCGCGCGACCTCTACGGGGTCGGCGGGCCCGGGGCGGATTTCGCCGCCGTTGGCAGCGAATCACGCCCGGTCAGGGCCGTTCAAGGGGCGTGCCAAGTCTTCGATGGCCCGTCACTGGAAGTTTGCACAACTGCCTTTTGGCAGTACTGCCACTTCCGGGGCGGGGTCGGTGGCGGGGGCGGAAAACGCCACCGCCGCACCGGTGGAGACTGCCCGTCGGGCACCGGTGCGGCGGTTGGCGGTCCGAGCCACAGGGGCGGTCGGACGAGCTTGGTTGGTCGGTCAGACGGGCCGGGCCGCGTCGCGGGCGCAGCGGAATCCGGCGTGGCCGCTGGAGCTGTCGGGGGTGTTGGCGCTGCGGGCGGCGACGCGGTACCGGTTGCAGTAGGACTTGTGGCACATGTGGGAGCCGCCGCGGATGACCTTGGCCGAACCGGTCGCCGGGCCGGTGGGGCCGGGCAGCGGCCGCTGCGCCGGGTGCTCGGTGGTCCACCAGTCGGCGCACCACTCCCAGACGTTGCCGGACACGTTGTACAGGCCGAAGCCGTTCGGCTCGAACGCGTCGACGGGGGCGGTGCCGCGGTGGCCGTCCGCGGCGGTGTTCCTGGTGGGGAAGGTGCCGCGCCAGATGTTGCAGCGGTAGGTGTCGTCCGGATTCAGTTCGTCGCCCCACGGGTAGCGGGCCTGCTCCAGGCCGCCGCGGGCCGCGTACTCCCATTCCGCTTCGGTGGGCAGGCGCTTGCCGGCCCAGGACGCGTAGGCGTGGGCGTCGTTCCAGGAGACGTGGACGACGGGGTGGTCGCCGCAGTCCGCCACGGAGCTCCCCGCCCCCTCCGGGCGGTTCCAGGCGGCCCCGGTCACCGCGCACCACCAGGGGGTGCGCTCCACCCGGGCGGCCGCGCGGCGGTGCTCGGCGGGGAGGAAGCCGGCGAAGACGTAGGACCAGCCGAGCTGTTCGGCCTCGGTCCGGTAGCCGGTGTCGGCGACGAACGCGGCGAACCGGTCGTTGGTGACGGCGCAGGTGTCGATCAGGAACGGGTCCAGCCGGACGCGGCGCACCGGGCCCTCGCCGTCGTCCGGGAACCCCTCGCGGTCGTCGGTGCCCATCAGAAACTCGCCGCCGGGCAGCAGCACCATGCCGTCCGGGGAGCCCTCCGTGCGGGCGGGGGCGACGTCGAGCAGGCGGATCGGGCCGCCGCCGCGCGAGGGTGTGCAGCAGGGCGCCGGGACCGGGGACGAGGACATGGGCTACTCCGGAGGTCGGACCGGCCGGCCGTGGTACGGCCGGCCGGGATCGGGGCGGGATCCGCGGTGGGACCGGGACGGGGGCGGGGGGCGGGGGTGGGACCGGGGCGGCTGCCCCTGCGTCAGGACGGGTGCCGGATGGACCGGGCCCGCATCAGAGCGCGGCGAGCTCCTCGGCCACCAGGCGCAGCGCGGACACGTCCGTCAGGCCGCCGGCGAGTGCGGCGACGTCGATCAGCGGGGTCGGGCCCAGGAACTGGAGGAACTCGGAGTCGACGATGCCGGGCAGGTGCCTGCGCAGCACCTCGACGGCGGCCGGGTCGGAGAGCAGGCCGAACACCGGGGTCCGCAGGGAGAGGCGTCCCGAGGGGTAGTCCTCCGGGCTGGGCAGCGGTTCGGCGGCCTTGCGGGCCTGCTCGTGCTGGGCGCGCACCAGCAGGTGCTGCCCGCCGACCGGGCCCTCGGCGGGCAGGCCGAGCCGCTCGTACTGGCTCGGCGGGGCGTCGCCCGCGCGCAGCAGCTCCACCAACAGGGTCGCCATCCGCTGCTCGACCGCGTCGTCGACGATCGGGGTGCGCTGCTCGGGGTCGGTCTCCAGGTCGAACAGGAGGGTGCCGTGCTGGTGGGGGTTGATGAAGGTGCGGCCCTTCAGGCGCAGCGTGCGCACGCCCTTGGTGAAGGTGAACGGCTCGGCGAGCTCCAGGTCCGCCAGCTCGGCGGGGGTGAAGCGGCCGCGCATGTGGGTGGGCATCAGGGTGTGCTCCAGCAGCGGCGTGTTGTCCGGCGAGGCCGGGGCGCGCATGTAGACGTACCGTCCGTCGGCGGCGTTGACGTGCCCGCCGTGGACGCCGAACAGCGCCGCCTCCCGCACGGGGGTGTCGGCGGCGACCGGCAGCGGGCTCCCCTGGACGTCCGCCGGCCGGTCGACGCCGAAGTACTCCAGCAGCGTCGGCGCGAGGTCGATCGTCTGGACCAGGGACTGCCGGCGCTCGCCGGCGGCACCGGCCCGCGGGTCCCAGACGAACAGCGGGAGGTGGACGAGCTCGTTGTACCAGGGCTGCACGACCTTGCCCCACCAGCCCTTCTCACCGAGCAGCAGGCCGTGGTCGGTGTTGACGATCAGCAGCGTGTCGTCCCAGAGGTCCTGCTCGTCCATCAGGTCGAGGACCCGGCCCAGCGACCGGTCGCACATCGACAGCAGCGCCGCGTACTCCAGGCGGGCGTGCTCGACCTGGCCGGGGGTCTCCACCACGCGCTTGTAGTCGGGCCAGTCGAAGTGCGGGCCGTCGTAGTCGTGCGGGTAGAGGTCCTTGTAGCGCTGGTGGCTGAAGAACGGCTCGTGGGGGTCGAAGGTCTCGATCTGGACGAACCACCGGTCGGCGTCCCGGTTGGTGCGGATGAACTCCAGGCCGGCGTCGAAGGTCAGCGTCTGCGGGTGCCGGTCCTCCGTGGTGAGGTACGAGCGGTTCACCCAGTCCTGCCGGTAGGCCTCGAAGCGCAGCTTCTTCAGGTCCTCGGGGGGTTCGGGGTCGGCCACGTGCCCCTTCCAGGGGTCGCCCTCCTGACCGCGGAAGAACTCCCAGGTGCTGTAGCGGCCGTGGTACGTGGCGCCGCCGTCCTCCCAGTAGTGCGGGTGGTCGCTGACCAGGTGGGTGTACACGCCGTTCTGCTTGAGCAGTTCGGGCATGGAGTCGTCGAACGGCTCCAGCGGGCCCCAGCTGCGGTGCAGGAAGTTGTACCGGCCGGTGTGGATCTCGCGGCGGGCCGGCATGCAGGGCATCGAGCCCGCGTAGGCGTTGTCGAAGGTGACCGACCGCTCGGCGAGGCGGGCGAAGTTCGGGGCGTGCGTCCAGTCCCCTCCGTACGGCGGCAGCATGTGCCGGTTGAGGCTGTCGAACATGACCATGATCGCCTTCATCGGGCGTTCTCCTCTCCAGCCGGCGCGGCCTTCGCCTCCGGCTGCCAGTGCTCAGGGTGGTGGAGCGGGCGCTCCGGCCGGGCCGCCCGGACATCCACCGGGCCGGTCGGGCCCGCCGGATCGGTCGGGCCCCACCGGACCGGCCGGATCGCCGCCGCGCGGCTCGGCGGCGAAGGCGAAGATCATCCAGGTGCACAGTGTTCTGGCCGTCGGCCGGGGGCCGTCAACGGCTGTGACGTTCATTTATCAGGCCGTTCACCGGGCGAAACAGGCCGCCGTGCGGTGCGGCGCCGGGGCGCGGTGCCGACGGGACGGCGCAAACGGGACGGTGCAGAGGGCGCGGTGCAGAGGGCGCGGTGCAACGGGGGCGGTGCAAAGGGGGACGGCGGCCGACGGCTACGGCGCCGTCAGCTCGCGGAACGCCGCCGTCCACGCCGACAGCAGCCCCTCCTCGCTGCCGACCATGATGTGCCGGCGGATCATCCCGCCGAGCGCGGTGCCGAGCGCCTGCGGCCGCAGGTCGGTCTCCGGGTCCACGCCCAGCCGCTCCCCGGCGACGGCCACCGCGCGCTGGGCGAAGGCGTCGATGGTGATCAGCGCGTGGTCGTGGACGGTGCGGATGCCGATGAAGCGCCGGCGCAGCGCACGGCGGCGGGCGGTGTGCTCGGCGGGCTCCTCCAGCCGCCCGCCGGTGGCGGTCAGGGCGTGTTCGAGGGCGGCCCAGGGGGCGAGGCCGACGGGGGCGGCGGCGAAGGCGTCGAGGATGACGTTGCCGAAGTCCCAGCCGAAGAGGAGGGCCTCCTTGTTGGCGTAGTAGCGGAAGAAGGTGCGGTGGGCGACGTCGGCGCGCCGGCAGATCTGGTCCACCGTGGTGCCCTCGAAGCCCTGCTCCTCGAAGAGGTCGAGTGCGGCCGTGCGGATCGTCTCCCGGGTCCGCGCCTTCTTGCGGTCGCGCAGCCCGGTCTCCGCCGCGCTGTCCGTCCCCTGCCCCTGCATGCGTGGTCGCTCCTTCTGCTTCTGCCTGCCGTCGCCGGGCCGTTCCCGGTCGGACCCGGTCGTTCCCGGCCGCCGGACCCGGTTGTTCCCGGCCGGACCTGGTCGGCCAACTGTCCTCATCCTCAAGGAAACACGGCTGATGGGGCGCGCTCAAGGCGAGTTCCGATTCGTCGACAGCTCGTCACGCGAAGTTTGCACTACTGCCTTTTGGCAGCTGTGCCACTTCCGAAAGGTGGTCCACGACGGCGGTCGCGCACCGCAGTCCCACCCCCCGATCCGAGGAACACCGAGGAACCATGAAGCGGCACAAGCACGTTCTGGCAGCGGCTGTCTGTACGGCGGCCATCACCCTCACCTCCTGCTCGGCCTCCGACGACGCGGTGTCCGGCGCCGGCACCGGGGCCGCCGCCGCGCAGGACGGCCCGGCGGCCGACGGCGGCACCCTGAAGGTCGGACTGGACCGCCCGTTCGCCAAGCTCGACCCGGCCGACACCGGGCTGACCTCGATGCCGATGATGATCCTGGCCAACGCGCTGTACGACCCGCTGATGGTCAACGGCGACAACGGGACCGTCCAGCCCTACCTGGCCAAGGCGTTCACCCCGAACGCCGACGCCACCGCCTGGACCCTCGAACTGCGCGAGGGCGTGACGTTCAGCGACGGCAAGCCGCTGGACGGGCAGGCCGTCGCCGACCACGTCGCCCGCCTCGCCAAGCCGGAGAGCAAGTGCTCCTGCGCCGCCGACGCCGCCACCATCGGCGGTGTCACGGTGAACGGCCCCACCACCGTCGCCTTCACCCTCAAGGCGCCGAACGCGGCCTTCCCCAACCTGTTCACCCGCTCCCTCGGCTACGTCTCCGAGGCCCCGGCCGGTGACGCCCCGGCCGTCGGATCCGGCCCGTACACCGTGGAGAGCGTCCAGCCGGGCGTCTCGGTGACCGTCGCCCGCAACGCCTCCTACTGGGGGGCCAAGGGCCACGCCGACAAGATCGTCTACCGGGTGCTGCCGGACGCCGACAGCCGCTACCAGTCGCTGCGCTCCGGCGACGCCGACCTGGTCTGGGGCGAGACGCCCTCCCAGCTGAAGCAGGCCGCCGCGGACGGGCTGCGCACCGCCACCGGCCCCGGCTCCACCTCCACCGTCCTGTTCAACACCAAGGTCGCGCCCTTCGACGACCCCCGGGTCCGCCAGGCCCTCCAGTACGCCATCGACCGGGAGGCCGTCGAGAAGGTCGTCTACCTCGGCCAGGGCAGGGTGTCGGACGGCCCGGTCAACTCCGCCTCCCCGTACCGCGCCGCCGGGGCGAGCGGCTACCCGGCCCACGACCCGGCCAGGGCCCGCGCCCTGCTCGCCGAGGCCGGGCACCCGGACCTCGCCTTCGAGTACCAGGTCGACAACCGCCCCGAGGGCCAGCAGCGCGCCACCGTCCTCCAGCAGATGCTCGGCGAGGTCGGCGTCAGGATGACCGTCAAGCCGCTCGACCCGGCGGGCCTGGGCACCGCCCTGATCCAGCGCAAGTTCCAGGTGATGGACTTCGTCACCAGCCTGTTCGGCGACACCGACACCGCGCTGAGCAGCCTGTACGGCACCGGCGCCGCGTACAACTTCACCGGCTGGAGCAGCCCGAAGGCCGACCAGGCCATCGCCGCCGGGCGGGCCACCGTGGACACCGCCCAGCGGGCCGCCGCCTACGGCGAGGCCGCCAGGGCCGTCGTCGAGCAGGCCCCGATGCTGTTCCTCACCGAGAACCCGGCCGGCTTCATCGCCTCCGCCAAGGTCGGCGGCCTGCCCGACCTCTCCAGGCGGACCGTCATCAACGTCTCCCCGGCCACGCTGTGGGTGAAGCCGTGACACCGCGGATCCCCGACCTCGCCGGGCGGGCCGGCCGCGCCGCCGCCGTCCTGCTGCTGGTCACCGTCGCCGCGCTCGCCCTGCCGCACCTGATGCCCGGCTCCCCGGCGGCCGCCGCCCTGGGCGCCACCGCCACCCCCGAGCAGATCGCCGCCTACGAGGCCGGGCTCGGCCTGGACGACAACGTGCTCACGGCCACCTGGCGCTGGCTGTCCGCCGCCCTGCACGGCGACCTCGGGCACTCGCTCGCCAACGGCTCCGCCGTCACCACCGAACTCGCCCACCGGATCCCCGTCACCCTCGAACTCTTCGTCGCCGCCCAGCTGGTGGCGCTCTGCATCGCCGTCCCGGTCGCCCTGCTCTCGGCCTGGCGCCCGGGCGGCGCGGTGGACCGGATCGCCACCGCCGGCGCCTTCGTCTGGCTCGCCGTGCCCGGCTTCGTGCTCGGCCTGCTCCTCATCTGGATCGCCGCCGTCCAGCTGAAGGTGCTGCCCGCCACCGGCTGGGTGCCGTTCACCGAGGACCCGGTGGAGAACCTGCGCCACCTGGTGCTGCCCGCGCTCACCCTCGGCCTCACCGAGGCCGCCGTCTTCACCCGCACCCTGCGCGGCCAGCTGCTGGAGACCCTCGACCAGACCTACGTCGCCGCCGCCCGCAGCCGCGGCATGGGCACCGCCCGCCTGCTGCTGCGCCGCGCCCTGCGGCCGTCCTCGCTGCCGCTGGTCACCCTGATCGGCATCGGCGTGGGCACCTCCCTCGGCGGCTCGGTCCTGGTCGAGACCCTGTTCGCGGTGCCCGGGGTCGGCAACCTGGCCTCCACCGCCATCGCCGGCCGCGACTTCCCCGTGGTGCAGGCCGTCGTGGTGGTCAGCGCCGCCGGAGTCGTGGCGGCCACCCTCGCGGTGGACCTGCTGTACCGCACGATCGACCCGAGGATCGCCCATGACCACCGCTGACACCGCGCCCGCCCAGCCGGCCGCCCTCGCCCAGCCGGCCGCGCCCGCCCGCGCAACCCGGCGCCGGCCCCCGCCCGGGGTCCTCGCCGCGACCGCCTGGCTGGCCCTGGTCGCCCTCGCGGCGCTGCTGCTGCCGCTGCTGCCCGGCTTCGACCCGCTGCACGGCGACTTCGCCCACCCCTCCGCCGCCCCGGGCCCCGGCCACTGGCTGGGCACCGACGCCTCCGGGCGGGACGTCCTGCAGCGGACCGTCGCCGGGGCCCGGGCCTCCTTCGCGGTGGCCGCCCTGACCATCGCGGTCGGCCTGCTCGGCGGGGGCGCGCTCGGCGTCGCCGCCGGGTGGTTCCGCGGCCCGCTCGACAAGGCCATCGGCTTCGCCACCGACCTGCTGATGTCCGTGCCCACGCTGATCCTGGTGATGATCGTGGTCGCCCTGCGCGGCCCCAGCCTGCCCGTGATCGGCGCCCTGATCGGCCTGTTCACCGTCCCGCACTTCACCCGGGTCGTCCGGGCGGTGGTGCTGTCGCTCACCGAGCGCGGCTTCGTCCTGGCCGCCCGGATGATCGGCACCGCGCCGCTGCGCATCCTGCGCCGCGAGATCGTCCCGCACGTCGCGCCGATCGCGCTGACCTTCGCCTTCACCGCCACCACCGTCGCCATCGTCGCCGAGGGCTCGCTCAGCTTCCTCGGCTTCGGCCTCCGCCCGCCGGAGCCGTCCTGGGGCGGCATCATCGCCGAGGGCCGCACCACCCTCGGCAGCGCGCCGTGGATCTCGCTCGCCCCCGCCGCCGTGCTGTGCGCCACCGTCCTCGCCCTCAACTACCTGGGCGAACACCTGCGTTCGCCGTCCCCCGCGTCCGCACCGAAGGGAGCGTCGAAGTGACCACCCCGGTCCTGGAGATCCGCTCGCTGAACACCGCCCTGGCCACCCCCGACGGCCGCACCGTGCAGATCCTGCACGACATCGACCTCTCGATCGGCGCCGGCGAGTGCCTCGGCGTGGTCGGGGAGTCCGGCTCCGGCAAGTCCGTGCTCGCCCGCACCGTCCTCGGGGTGCACCCCCGCACCACGCGGGCGCGGTCCACCGGCCAGGTGCTGCTGCACGGAGAGGACCTGCTCGGCGCCACCCCCAAGCGGCGCACCGAACTGCTCGGCACCGGCATCGCCATGGTCCACCAGGACCCGATGACCTCCCTCAACCCGGTGGTCCGGATCGCCGACCAGGTCACCGAGTCGCTCACCAACCGCCGCCGGCTCGGCCGCCGGGCCCGGCTGGAGACCGCCGCCGAACTGCTCGCCGCCGTCGACGTCCCCGACCCCGCCCGGCGCGCCCGCGCCTACCCGCACGAACTCTCCGGCGGCCTGCGCCAGCGCGTCGGCATCGCCGCCGCCCTCGCCGGCAGCCCCGCCCTGCTGCTCGCCGACGAACCCACCACCGCCCTCGACGTCACCGTCCAGCGCACCGTCCTCGACCTGCTCGACCGCCACCGCGAGACCCGCGGCCTGGCCACCCTGCTGATCACCCACGACATCGGCCTGCTGTACGGGCGGGCCCGCCGGATCGCCGTCATGTACGGCGGCCGGGTCGTCGAGAGCGGCCCCACCGAAGCCGTCACCGAACGCCCCGCCCACCCCTACACCGCCGCGCTGCTGCGCTCGGTGCCGCGGGTCACCGGCCCGCTGCGACGCACCCTGCCGGCCATCCCCGGCTCGGCGCCGGACCTTTCCCGCCCGGCCGCCGGCTGCCCGTTCGCGCCGCGCTGCGAACGCGCCGAGTCGCTCTGCGGCACGACGCCCCCACCCGTCCACCGGGCCGGCCCCGGGCACACGGCCGCCTGCCACTTCCCCCTCAGCACGATGGAGAACGCGGCATGAGCGCCGTCCCGACCGACCCCGTCCTGCACGCCACCGGGCTCTCGGTGGTCCACCGCACCCGCTCCGGGCCGCTGCACGCCGTCAGCGACGTCGACCTGACGCTGCGCGCGGGCCGCACCCTCGCCCTGGTCGGCGAGTCCGGCTCCGGCAAGAGCAGCATCGCCAAGGCCCTGCTCCGGCTGCCCCCGCCCACCGCCGGAACCGTCACCCTGGACGGCACCGACCTCGCCGCGCTCACCCCCCGCTCGCTGCGGGCGCTCCGGCCGCGGATGCAGATGGTCTTCCAGGACCCGCTCTCCTCGCTCAACCCGCGCCGCCGGGTCCGCGACCTGGTCGCCGAACCGCTCGACGCCCACCCCGACCCGGCGCGCGACCGCGAGGCCTTCGCGGCCGAGCAGCTGGACGCGGTCGGCCTGCCGCCCGCCCTGTTCGGCGACCGCCGGCCCGGCCAGCTCTCCGGCGGCCAGGCCCAGCGGGTCGCCATCGCCCGGGCGCTCGCCGCCGAACCCCGGGTCCTGATCGCCGACGAGGCGGTCTCCGCGCTGGACGTCTCCGCCCAGGCCACCGTGCTCAACCTGCTCCGTCGGCTCACCGAGGAGCGCGGCCTGGCGAGCCTGTTCATCTCGCACGACCTGGGCGTGGTCCGGGCCGTCAGCGACGACGTCGCCGTCCTGCAGCTCGGCCGGCTCTGCGAGCAGGGCCCGACCGAGGAGGTACTGGCCGCCCCCGCCCACCCGTACACCGCCGCGCTGCTCGCCGCCGTCCCCGAACCCGGCCGCCCCCTCGGCGACACCGGCCTGCTGCCCGCCGACCCGCCGTCCCCGCTCGACCCGCCCTCCGGCTGCCGCTTCCGCACCCGCTGCCCGCTCGCCGACGCCCGCTGCGCCGACGAGACCCCCGCCCTGCGCGAGGTCTCCCCGGGCCGGACGGTCGCCTGCCACCGGCCACTGCCCACCGGCCCCTGAGGCGCGGCGCCGACCCGTCCGACCTGCCCTTTGAGGCAGCGCCGCGCCGGACGGCCGGGCGGTTACCGGGCCCGGGTGTTGACCACGGGTCAGCCCGGCCTGGAGGCTTGTGGAAGGCCCGGACCGTCGGAACCGCCGCCTCCGGCACCCGGCCGGCCGGGCCCGCCGCGCCGACGGGCCGGCGCCCCGCAGACCAGGCAGGCCCCGCCATCTCCCCCCCCGGGGTGGCGGGGCCCAGCCGGCTCCCCGTGCACCGGTCGTGCCGTACCGATATCCGGCCGCCGCCGTCCGCGTACCGTGCCGTAGGCTCCGCCGTGTCCGTCGACGATCAAGGTGGAAAGGGGCGGAGCCATGGCGTACCGGATCGAGCGGATCGGGACGGCCGACTGGGAGCGGATGCGGGAGGTGCGGCTGGCGATGCTGCAGGACACCCCGCTCGCGTTCCGGGAGACGTACGAGACGGCGCTCGGCCACGGCGAGGAGGAGTGGCGCTCGCGGGTCGCCCGGGTCAGCGCGCCCGGGAGCGTCGGCCTGGTGGCCGTCGACGCGGCGGGGGAGTGGGTGGGGACGATGATCTCCTTCACCCCCGAGCCGGGCACGGCGCTGCTGGTCGGCGTCTGGGTGCACCCCGAGCACCGGGGCCGGGAGCGCGGTGTGACGGACGCCCTGCTCGACGCGGTCGAGGCCTGGGCCCGCACCGAGGCCGGGGCGCAGCGGCTGGTGCTCACCGTCCACGAGGGCAACCCCCGGGCCGCCGCCTTCTACCGCCGCCGCGGCTTCGACCTCACCGGCGCCCGCGAGCCGTACGTGCTCGACCCGACCGCCATGCTGCTGGAGATGGCCCTGCCCCTGCACTGAGCGGGCGTTGACGTCGCGTCGGCGCCGGGGCGCCGGGTGCCGGGGCGCCCCGGGTCAGGCCCTACGGCTTCGGCAGGGAGGCGTGCGGCCCGGGCCCGTGATCACTCGCCGACTCGGTCTCCGACCGGGCTCCGGGGCGCAGGACCGGCAGTCCGGCCCGTAGCCGGTCCAGGAAATCCTCGACCCGCAGGCTGCCGTCCTCCGCGTCCACGACCTCGGGCACGAACGCCTCGATGATGCCGTCCCCGACGGCGAAGTCGGCGTCGTCGTCGTCTTCGTAGTTGTTCACCCAGCGCGCGCCGCGGGCGCCCACTTCCATGTGGTGGTCGTAGTCGATCACCCAAGGGGTGTCGACGATCCCGGTCTGCAGAGAGCCGTGGTTGTACCAGCCGTAGACCAGGTGGGTGAAGACGCCGTCGTGGATGCAGATCTCCGCGTCGCCGCCCTCCAGGGTCTCGGCCTCGGTGCGTCCGCCGACGTAGAGCCCGGGCCGGTCCTCGTAGAGCGCGATCGGACCTCTGACCGTCAGGTCGCCGGTGACCACGATCAACTCGACGTCGTGCTCGTCGTCCCCCCGGCGCAGTTCGTTGATGGCGTCCAGGAAGTCCCCGTCGAGCGTGAGGTCGCCGTCGAAGAACAGCACCTCGTCGTAGCCGGGCGACGCTCCTGCCCCTTCGAACACGGCGGACAACGCCCCGCCCAGGCGGGCGTCGGCGTCGGCATAGGACAGGGCTGCGGGGACGGCGGATGTCGGCATGGGAAGAGTGTAGATACGTGCCATGACAGCGGAACGGGCTGTCCGGTGCCGTGGTGGGGCTGCTGGCCCACCCGTCGTGCACCACCGGCAGCGGAGGTTCAAGCACCGACCGGCCAAAGACTGTTGGAGAAGGCCGGAGGCGGGGGCATCTCGCCGGCCGGGGTGGGGTGCCGCGGGCTGAGCCGTTGTGGGTGGAGACGTTCGTGAACTGCCTGGTCCGCCCCGCCCGGTAGGCGGGCCCGCTCTCCGGCCGGCCCGCCCGGGTCGGGGTGGCTCCCGGGGCGGTCAGGCGCCGGTGCGGCGGTCGAGGCCGTCGAGCAGCAGTCGCAGGCCGTACTCGAAGCGGTCGTCCGGCGTGCGCTCGGCCCAGTGGCGGATGGCCGTGCCGATGGCCGGGTAGTCGCCGGTCGTGGCGGCGTCCGGGGTCGGGGTGCGGTCGGTGGTGGCGAGCTGGTGCTCCCGGCTCTGTTCCTCGATGACGTGGCCGAGGACGTAGTCCTGGACGGCGAAGAAGGCGAGCGCGGTCTCCGCCTCCGGCACTCCGGTGGCGGCCAGGGCCAGGACGGCGACCTCACCGAACCGGAGGGTGTTGGGCAGGCGGACGTACGTGCCGGACAGGACGCGGGCGCCGTCCCGGCGGGCGAGCAGTGCGAGCCGCAGCCGCCGGGCGAGTTCGGCGGTCCGCTCGCGCGGCGGCAGTGCGGCGTCGACGTCGGCGACGCCGCTCATGATCTCCTCGGCGATGGCCTCCAGCAGGGCCTGCTTGTCGCGGTAGTGCCAGTACAGGGCACTGGGGCCGACGCCCAGGGACGCGGCGAGGCGGCGCATGGTGAGCCCCTCCAGGCCTTCCTGGTCGAGCAGGCCGAGGGCTCCGGCGAGCACGTCCTCGCGGTGCAGGCGCACGCGGATCTCCTTGCTGGGCGGGCGGGTTGGGCCGAGTTCGCGGCCGTGGTCACCCGCGTTGACACACCGTTGAGCCTACCCTAACCTGAACACCGTTCTACTAGAACACTGTTCAGGTTAGGAGTCGACATGCCCCTGCCCTCCTCCTCGGGGGACCCCGCCGCGCCCCCTCCGCCCACCGTGTCTCCGCCCGCCGCGCCGCCGCCCACCGATCCGCCACCGCCCGGACCGCCGCGCCTGCTGCGGCCCGGCCTGCCCGTCGCGGCGGCGGTGGCGATCGCCTGCACCGCGTCGTTCATGGTCGTCACGGACGGCGCCATCGTGAACGTGGCCCTGCCCGCCATGAGCGCCGACCTCGGACTCGGATCCGCCGCCGCCCGCTGGGTGGTGGACGCCTACCTGCTGGTGCTCGGCGGCTTCACCCTGCTCGCCGCCCGCGCCGGCGACCTCTTCGGACGCCGGGCCACCCTCCAAGCGGGCCTGGTGCTGTTCACCGCCGCCAGCGCCCTCGGCGGACTGGCCGACAGCGGCCAGGCCCTGATCGCCGCCCGCGCCGCCCAGGGGCTGGGCGCCTCGGCACTGGCGACCTCGACCCTCGGCGTCGTCCTCGCCGCCACCGCCGACCGGCCGGAGCTGCGCCGACGCGCCATGTCGGCCTGGGCCGCCGCCGGTTCGTCGGCCGCGGCACTCGGCGTGCTGCTCGGCGGCGTCCTCACCGAACACGCGGGCTGGCGCTGGGTGATGTACGTCAACGTGCCCGTCGGCACCGTCCTGCTGATCGCCGTCCACCTCTGCCTGTGCCCCGCCGGTGCCCGGGGCTCCTTCGGCCGCCTCGACCTGCCCGGGGCGTTCGTCTCGACCGCCGGCGTGGGCCTGCTCCTGTTCGGCATCACCCGCGGCGGCGAGAGCGGTTGGACGTCCCCCACCACCCTCGCCACCCTTGCCGCGGCAGTCCTGCTGCTCACCGCCTTCGTGCGCATCGAGGCACGCAGCGCGAACCCGCTGGTCCGCCTGCCGGTCTTCCGGCTGCCCGGCGTACCGACCGGGAACCTCGTCGTACTCCTGCTCGGTTCGAGCCTGACGGCGTCGCTGTTCCTGGTCTCCCAGCTGATGCAGCAGGCCCTCGGCTACTCCGCCCAGCAGACCGGTCTGGCGATGCTGCCGATGGGTGTGTGCCTGGCCGCGGCCGCGCTGGTCTCCCGGCGCCTGCTGGACGCCGGGGCGCGCCGACTGCCGCTGTACGGGGGCGCCGTCGCGGCGGCCGCGCTGCTGTGGCTCGCCGCCGTGCCCTCCGACGCCCGCTACCCGGTCGACCTGCTCGGCCCGCTACTGCTGATCGGATCCGGCCTCGGCCTGATGCTGATGTCCGCCACCACGGCGGCCACCGCCGCCGTCCCGCCCGCCGAGGCCGGTCTCGCCTCGGGCCTGCTCAACACCTCCCGCCAACTGGGCGGCGCCCTCGGCCTCGCCCTGCTCGGCGCCATCGCCCAGTCCGCCACCGGCACGGCCGACGGCACCGCCTCCGGAGCCGCTGCCGCCCTGCTGCGCGGCTCCCACCCGGCGCTGCTCGCCGCCGCGGTGCTCAGCCTGCTGGGCGCGCTCGCCTCCCTCCTCCTGCCCGGCGCCCGGAGCGCCGACCGGGCCGCCGACCCCGGCCCGCAGCCGGACACCCGTACCCGAAGCCGCACCCGAAGCCGTTCCTGAACCCGTCTCAGCACCAGCCCCAGTGTTCCCTCAACACCCCTCAACACCCCCTCAGCACCAGCCCGGAGGACAGCCCGTGCACACCGGCAAGCACTACCCCGTCCTGGTCGTCGGCGGCGGCATCGTCGGCCTGACCGCCTCCCTCGCCCTCTCCCACCACGGGATCCCCTCGCTCCTGGTCGAGGCCCACCCCGGCACCCACGACCACCCGCGCGCCCGCAGCCTCAACGCCCGCGCGATGGAGATCTTCCGCGAACTGGGCGTGGCGGACGCCGTCCACGAAGCCGGCGCCCCACTCGCCCGCGCCGAGGGCCTGCACCGCGGCCCCGACCTCGCCACCGCCCTCGCCGACATCCCGCGCCGGACGAACCCCGGCGACCGGCCCGGGAGCATCTTCGCCCCCGCCGCGATGGCCCGCTGGAGCCCGACCACCGGCCGCCGCGCGACCCTCGACGCCGTCGAACCCGTCCTGCTGGCGGCGGCCCGCCGCCGACCGGCCGAGATCCGCTTCGGCACGCTGCGCACCGGCCTGCGGCACGGTGGCGACCACCTCGCCGTCGACCTGGCGGACGCGGCCATCGGTGCCACCGAGACCGTCACGGCGGACTACCTGATCGCCGCCGACGGCGCGGGCGGCGCGCTGCGCCACGAACTCGGCGTCTCCTCGACGTACGGCGCCGGCCACGGGCACCAGCTCAACATCCTGTTCCGTGCCGACCTCGAACAACTCGTCCGGGGAAGGGAGTTCAGCGTCGTCCTGATCTCGCGCCCGGGCGTGCGGGGCATGCTCACCGCCATCGACGCCCGCACCCGCTGGGCCTTCCACCTGCGCTACGACCCGGCCGTCGAGAGCCCCGCGGACTACCCGCCCGGGCGGTGCGAGCAGATCCTGCGGGACGTCCTCGGGGTGCCCGGCGTCGCACCCGAGGTGGTCAGCGTGCTGCCCTGGGAGGCCCGCGAGCGCACCCTCGACCGCCTGCGCGCGGGCCGGGTGTTCTTCGCCGGCGACGCGGCCCACCAGATGCCCCCGGCCGGTGCCCGCGGCGCCAGTACCGGCATCGCCGACGTCCACAACCTGGTCTGGAAGCTCGGCGCCGTCCTCGGCGGTCGAGCGGACGAGACCCTGCTGGACACCTACCAGGACGAGCGCCACCCCGCCGCCGTGCACGCCGTCGCCGCCTCGGGCGCCAACGCCCGGGCCATGACCCCCGGTAGCGCCGCCTCACCCGATCCCGACTGGTCCGCCCCGGCCGCCCACGGCCTCGGCGACCGCTACCGCTCCGCCGCCGTCCTGACCGGTGCGGGGGAGGACCGGGCGGGCCCCGTCGCCACCGCCCTCGACGGCGGCCCCGGCACCCGGCTCCCGCACGCCTGGACCGACGCCGCCCGCTCGGTCTCCACCCTCGACCTGTCCGCCGGGGACTGGATCCTGCTCGGTCCACCCGCCTGGCGCCTGCCCGCCGACACCGCCGGCCTGCGCCACGCCGACCCCGGTCCCGAGTTCGCCGCCCTCGCCGGTACCGGCCCCGGCGGCGCCGTCCTCGTCCGCCCCGACGGCCACATCGCCTGGCGCTCCACCGACCGGCCCACCGACCGGCCCACCGACCGGCCCACCGTCGGCGCCGCCGATCCGGCCGCGGCCGTCGCCGCCGCCCTGCGCCGGCTGCCGTTCCACGGCCGCCACGGCACGCACCGCCGGGCGCCGGGGCTCGCAGGATCCGAGGTCCACCCGTAGCCCCGGAGCCGTCAGGCCGCACCCGTGACCTCGCTCGGCCCTGCGGCGGCCCGGTCGGCCGACCGGGCCGCCGCAGAGCCGCCGCCCACAGGCCGCCGCCCAGTGGACGGCGCCCGCCCCACCGCTCGCGGGCCGTTCGGGTGAGAATGCGTGGATGGACAACGCGGTGGGGATGGCGGAGCGCCTGATGGTGGCGGCGCGAGTGGCGCAGGCATCGGAGGCGGACCACGACGGGCACGCCTACTGGGAGCTGCTCCGGGAGGCGGCGACGGGGGAGAGTGCGGAGACGGCGCTGTCCTGCGGATCGGGGTTGCTGGCCTCGGCCGAGCCCCTGGGGCGGACGGTGGGCTGCGACCTGGTGGGCAACGCGGCCGGTGCGCACGAGTCCCTGCGGGGCGAGGCGGCGACCGCCCTGATGGCATTGGCCGAGGTGGAGACGGAGGTCTGCGTGCTGCGCTCCCTCGTCGCCGGCCTGGGCTCGGCGCGGGACCGGCGCGCCGTTCCCGTGCTGGTGAGGCTCTCCGGACACGAGGACGCCGAGCTGCGGCGCCAGGTCGCCGCGGACCTCAGCAGCGTCAACAGCGGACTGCCCGACGGGCCCGATGTCCGGGCGCTGATCCGGCTCACCCGGGACCAGGACCCCGATGTCCGCAACTGGGCGGCCTTCACCCTGGGATTCCAACTGGAACAGGACTCGACCGCCATCAGGGACGCGCTGTGGACGTGCACCACCGACGCGGACGGCGAGGTCCGGGAGGAGGGCGCGCGGGGGCTGGCCAGGCGGCACGACCCGCGGGCCGTCCCCCTGATCGCGCACCTGCTGGACTCCGATGACGGGTCCCAGATCTTCACCCTCGACGCAGCCGAGATCCTGGGCGTTCCCGAGCTCCTGCCTGCTCTGACCGCCTACGGGTTCCACGCACCCGAGACCGACCGGGCCATCGCGGCCTGCGACCCGGTACGGCGTGCCCGGATGGAGGACGACGCCTGGAAGGTCGTCATGGAGCTGGAGCGGCTGCGCCCCGACCTCGGCGCGGCGCTCGGCTCACCGCGCTACGAGTCGGTGTACGAGATGCAGCTGACCCACCGGGGGTGGGCCGAGGCGGGCTACGACGCGGCCGCGCTGCTCACCCGCGCCGACGGGGACCCGCTGCGGGCGGCCGAGCTGGTGGTGGCCGACCTCACCGCTCCCGCGGTGCCGGGGTGAGGCCCTGACCCCGCATCCGCGCGGACGTGACCGCCCCGGTGCCGGGGTGCCGCCGCGCCGCAATCGCCGTCGAAACAAGCAGGCATGATTGCTTTTTTCCCGGGCCGGTGCCACGCTGCTGCCCGACGGCAAGCGTTGGGCCACCGGTTGGGGAGGCGCTCCTGTGGGGTCGCGTTCGGTACTGCGGATCGGCAATTCCTCGGGTTTCTACGGCGACCGCTTCGCGGCCGTCCGGGAGATGCTGACGGGCGGGCCGCTGGATGTCCTGACCGGCGACTACCTCGCCGAGTTGACGATGCTCATCCTGGCCAGGGACCGCCTGAAGGACCCCTCGCTCGGCTATGCCAGGACCTTTCTGCGGCAGCTGGAGGAGTGCCTCGGGCTGGCGCTGGAGCGCGGGGTGCGGATCGTCGTCAACGCGGGCGGCCTCAATCCGGCCCGACTCGCCGACCGGATCGGGGAACTGGCGAAGAGTCAGGGACTCGACCCGGCGGTCGCCCACGTCGAGGGGGACGACCTGCTGCCCCGCCGCTCCGAACTCGGCCTGCCGGACGGGCTGCTGGCGGCCAACGCCTACCTCGGGGCCTTCGGCATCGCGGAGTGCCTGACCGCCGGCGCCGACCTGGTGGTCACCGGGCGGGTCACCGACGCGGCCCTGGTCGCCGGGCCCGCCATCGCCCACTTCGGTTGGGGCGTGGGCGACTTCGACCAGCTCGCCGGGGCGGTGGTCGCCGGACACGTGCTGGAGTGCGGCGCGCAGGCCACCGGTGGGAACTACGCCTTCTTCCAGGAGCACGACGTCACCCGCCCCGGCTTCCCGCTCGCCGAGCTGCACGCCGACGGCTCCAGCGTCATCACCAAGCACCCGGGCACCGGAGGCGCCGTCACCACCGGTACCGTCACCGCCCAACTGCTGTACGAGACGGGCGGAGCACGCTACCTCGGCCCGGATGTGACCGCCCGGCTGGACACCGTCCGGCTCACCCAGGACGGCCCGGACCGGGTGCGGATCGACGGCGTCCGCGGCGAGGCGCCACCGCCGACCCTCAAGGCCGGACTGAACCGGCTCGGCGGCCACCGCAACGAGGTGGTGTTCGTCCTCACCGGGCTCGACATCGAGGCCAAGGCCGCCCTCGTGCAGCGGCAGCTGTCGGAGTCGATCGCCCCGCAGGACCGCCCGGCCGAGCTCCGCTGGACCCTCGCCCGCACCGACCACCCCGACGCGGACACCGAGGAGACGGCCTCCGCGCTGCTGCGGCTCACCGCCCGCGACCGCGACCCGGCCAAGGTCGGCCGTGAACTCGGCCGCACCGCAGTGGAACTGGGCCTCGCCGGCTACCCGGGCTTCCACCTCACCGCCGTACCCGGCGCGGGCGCGCCCTACGGGGTGTTCACCGCCGCGTACATCGACCCCGGGGAGGTCGAGCACACGGCCGTCCTCCCGGACGGCCGCCGGGTCACCGTCCCGCCCGCGCCCCTCACCCGCGCGGACCAGGCCGTCCCCGCACCCGCGCTCCCCGAGCCGCTGCCACCGGGCCCGACCCGGCGCGCCCCCCTCGGCCTGGTGGCCGGGGCCCGCAGCGGGGACAAGGGCGGCGATGCCAACCTCGGCGTCTGGGCCCGCACCGACGACGCCTGGCGCTGGCTCGCCCACACCCTCACCGTCCCGAGGCTGCGCGAACTCCTCCCCGAGACCTCGGAGTCGGAGATCACCCGGCACCTGTTCCCCAACCTCCGCGCGGTCAACTTCACCGTCACCGGGCTGCTCGGCGAGGGCGTCGCCGCCCAGGAGCGGTTCGACCCACAGGCCAAGGCCCTGGGGGAGTGGCTGCGCTCCCGCCACCTCGACATCCCGGAGGCGCTGCTGTGACCGTCCTGCCCACCCGCCTCGACCCGGCCGGCGCCGACCACGCCGAGCACCGTGCCGCGATGCTCGGCAAACTCGCCGACCTGGCCGCCGAACACGCCAAGGCGCTGGCCGGCGGCGGCCCCAAGTACGTCGAACGCCACCGCACCCGGGGCAAGTTGCTGCCACGCGAGCGGATCGAGCTGCTGGTCGATGCGGACTCGCCGTTCCTCGAACTCTCCCCGCTCGCCGCCTGGGGCAGCGACCACCCGGTCGGCGCGGCCCTGGTCACCGGCATCGGCGTGATCGAGGGCGTCGAGTGCGTCATCACCGCCAACGACGCCACCGTGCGCGGCGGCGCCAGCAACCCCTGGACGCTGCGCAAGGCCCTGCGCGCCAACGAGATCGCCCTGAACAACCGCCTCCCGTTGGTCAACCTGGTCGAGTCCGGCGGAGCCGACCTGCCCAGCCAGAAGGAGATCTTCATCCCGGGCGGGGCACTGTTCCGCGACCTCACCCGGCTCTCGGCGGCCGGGATCCCCACCGTGGCCGTGGTGTTCGGCAACTCGACGGCCGGCGGCGCCTACGTGCCGGGGATGTCCGACCACGTCGTCATGGTCAAGGAACGCGCCAAGGTCTTCCTCGGCGGCCCGCCGCTGGTGAAGATGGCCACCGGCGAGGAGTCCGACGACGAGTCGCTGGGCGGCGCCGAGATGCACGCCCGCACCTCCGGCCTCGCCGACCACTTCGCCGTGGACGAGCCCGACGCGCTGCGCCTCGCCCGGCGGATCGTCGCCCGCCTGGACCACCGCCGCCACGGCCCCGCGCCGGACCCGGCCGCCGCTGCGCCGAAGTACGCCGAGGAGGAGCTGCTCGGCATCGTCCCCGGAGACCTCAAGGTGCCGTTCGACCCGCGCGAGGTGATCGCCCGGATCGTCGACGGCTCGGACTTCGACGAGTTCAAGCCGTTGTACGGCACCAGCCTCGCCACCGGCTGGGCCCGGCTGCACGGCTACCCGGTCGGCATCCTCGCCAACGCGCAGGGCGTGCTGTTCAGCGCGGAGTCGCAGAAGGCCGCACAGTTCATCCAGCTCGCCAACCAGCGCGACATCCCGCTGCTGTTCCTGCACAACACCACCGGCTACATGGTCGGCCGGGCCTACGAACAGGGCGGCATCATCAAGCACGGCGCGATGATGATCAACGCGGTGTCCAACTCCCGGGTCCCGCACCTGTCCGTACTGATGGGTGCCTCCTACGGGGCCGGGCACTACGGCATGTGCGGTCGCGCGTACGAGCCGCGCTTCCTGTTCGCCTGGCCCAGCGCCAAGTCGGCGGTGATGGGGCCGCAGCAGCTCGCGGGCGTGCTGTCGATCGTCGCCCGGCAGTCGGCGGCGGCGAAGGGGCAGCCGTACGACGAGGACGCCGACGCGGCGATCCGGGCGATGGTGGAGCAGCAGATCGAGGCGGAGTCGCTGCCGGTCTTCCTCTCCGGGCGGCTCTACGACGACGGGGTGATCGACCCGCGCGACACCCGGACGGTTCTCGGCCTCTGCCTCTCCGCGATCCACAACGCGCCCGTCGAAGGCGCGCGCGGCTACGGCGTCTTCCGGATGTGAGGGGTACCACCGTGCTGACCACCGACCTGCCGACCACCGAGGCCTCGGCCACCGAGGCGCCGACCACCGGGGCCGCGACCGCACCCGCCCCGGCCGCCGGCCCGCTGATCACCAACCTGCTGGTCGCCAACCGCGGGGAGATCGCCCGCCGGGTCTTCCGCACCTGCCGGCGGCTCGGCATCGCCACCACCGCCGTCTACGCGGACCCGGACGCCGACGCCCCGCACACCCGGGAGGCCGACTCCGCCGTCCGCCTCCCCGGCGCCGCGCCCGCCGACACCTACCTCCGCGCCGACCTGCTCGTCCGGGCCGCGCTCGCCGCCGGCGCCGACGCCGTCCACCCGGGCTACGGATTCCTCTCCGAGAACGCGGAGTTCGCCCAGGCCGTCCTGGACGCCGGCCTGGTCTGGGTCGGACCGCCCCCGGCGGCCATCGCCGCGATGGGCTCCAAGACCGAGGCCAAGCGCCGGATGGCCGCCGCCGGCGTCCCCGTCCTGGCCGCCGTCACCGCGCCCACCGAGGCCGATCTGCCCCTGCTGGTCAAGGCGGCGGCCGGCGGCGGCGGGCGCGGCATGCGGGTGGTCCACCGCCTGGCGGAGCTGGAGCAGGAGCTGGCCGCCGCCCGGGCGGAGGCCGCGAAGGCCTTCGGCTCCGACGAGGTCTTCTGCGAGCGCTACCTCCCGACCGGCCGGCACATCGAGGTCCAGCTGCTCGCCGACACCCACGGCACGGTGTGGGCGGTCGGCGAACGCGACTGCTCGCTCCAGCGCCGCCACCAGAAGGTGATCGAGGAGGCCCCGGCCCCCGGCCTCGACGAGGAGCTGCGCACCGGGCTGCACACGGCCGCCGTCGCCGCCGCCCGCGCGATCGGCTACACCGGCGCCGGCACCGCCGAGTTCCTGCTCGGCCCCGACGGCCGCTTCCACTTCCTGGAGATGAACACCCGCCTCCAGGTCGAGCACCCCGTCACCGAATGCGTCACCGGCCTCGACCTGGTCGCCCTCCAACTGCGCGTCGCCGAGGGCGAACCGCTGCCCGCCCCGCAGCCGCCCGCCCCGCGCGGCCACGCCATCGAGGCACGGCTGTACGCCGAGGACCCGGCGCACGACTGGCAGCCCCAGACCGGCACCCTGCACCGCCTCGAACTACCGGACACCACCGTCGAGTTCGGTACCGCCCCGGGCGACACCGGGCTCCGCCTGGACTCCGGCGTCGAGCCCGGCAGCACCATCGGCATCCACTACGACCCGATGCTCGCCAAGGTCATCGCCTGGGCGCCCACCCGGGCCGCCGCCGCCCGCCGCCTCGCCGACGCCCTGACCCGCGCGCGGATCCATGGACCGGTCACCAACCGGGAGTTGCTCACCGCCGCGCTGCGCCACCCCGCCTTCCGGTCCGGCCGGGTGCACACCGCCTTCCTCACCGAACACGCCGCCGAGCTGCTGCCCGCCCCCAAACCCGACCCGCTGCCCGCCCTCGCCGCCGCGCTGGCCGACGCCGCCGCCCGCCGGGCCGGCCGGGCACTCCCCTCCGGCTGGCGCAACCTGCCCTCCCAGCCGCAGACCAAGCGCTACACCGACCTCCACGGCACCGAGTACGAGGTCCGCTACCGGTTCACCCGGGACGGCCTGGTGGCCGACGCCCACCCGGGCACCGCCCTCGTCCTCGCCACCCCCGACCGGGTCGTCCTGGACGTCGACGGACGGCGGCTCGGGTACGACCTCGCGGTCCACGGCGCCCAGGTGCACGTCGACAGCTGCACCGGGGCCACCGTGCTCACCGCACTGGACCGCTTCCCCGATCCCGCCGCCCACAGCGACCCCGGCGCCCTGCTCGCCCCGATGCCCGGCACCGTCGTGCGCACCGCGGCCGCCCCCGGGGACGCCGTCACCGCAGGCCAGCCGCTGCTCTGGCTGGAGGCGATGAAGATGGAGCACCGCGTCACCGCCCCCGCCGACGGCGTCCTCGCCGAACTGCGGGTGGCCCCCGGCCAGCAGGTCGAGCTCGGCACCCTGCTCGCCGTCATCCACCCGGCCGCCCCGCCCACCGCCTGACGGCCGACCCCCGCCCGGTCGTCCACCCGACGGCCGACCCCCCTGCCCGGCCGCCCACCCGACGGCCGACACCCCGCCCGGAAGGACCCCAGGATGTCCGCACCGCGCACCACCACCCCCGGCAGCCCGCTGATCGAGACCCCCGAACGCCAGGCGCTGCGCCGCGCGGTGGCCGACCTCGGCCGCCGCTACGGCTCCGACTACTACTTCGGCAAGGCCCGCGCCGGCCTGCCCGCCGACGAACTCTGGGCCGAGGCGGGCAAAGCCGGCTACCTCGGCGTCAACCTGCCCGCCGAGTACGGCGGCGGGGGCGGCGGCATCACCGACCTCGCCATCGTGCTGGAGGAACTCGGCACCGCCGGCTGCCCGTTGCTGATGCTGATCGTCTCCCCGGCGATCTGCGGCACGGTGATAGCCCGCTACGGCACCGAGCAGCAGAAGCGCGCGTGGCTGCCCGGACTCTCCGACGGCACCCGGAGGATGGCCTTCGGCATCACCGAGCCGGACGCGGGCTCCAACTCGCACCGGATCTCCACCGTCGCCCGCCGCGACGGCGAGGACTGGCTGCTGACCGGCCGCAAGGTCTTCATCTCCGGCATCGACCACGCGGACGCCGTGCTGTTCGTCGCCCGCACCGAGGACGCCAGGACCGGCAAGCTGAAGCCCGCGCTGTTCATCGTCCCGCGGGACAGCCCGGGCTTCGAGTACCGCCCGATCCCGATGGAACTGGTCTCCCCCGAGAAGCAGTTCCAGGTCTTCCTGGACGACGTCCGGCTGCCCGCCGACGCCCTGGTCGGCGACGAGAACGCCGGACTGCTGCAGCTGTTCGCCGGCCTCAACCCCGAGCGCATCATGACCGCCGCCTTCTCGCTCGGGCTCGCCCGCCAGGCGCTGGGCAAGGCCGTCGAGTACGCCCGGTCCCGGACGGTGTGGGACACGCCGATCGGCGCGCACCAGGGCCTCGCCCACCCGCTCGCCCAGTGCGCGGTGGAGATCGAACTCGCCCGGCTGATGACCCAGAAGGCCGGGCTGCTCTACGACGCGGGCGAGGACCTCGCGGCCGGCGAGGCCGCCAACATGGCCAAGTACGCGGCCGGCGAGGCCGCCGCCCGGACGGTCGACCAGGCGGTACAGACCCTCGGCGGCAACGGCCTCACCCAGGAGTACGGGCTCGGCGCCCTGCTCACCGCCACCAGGGTCGGCCGGGTCGCCCCGGTCAGCCGGGAGATGGTGCTCAACTACGTCGCCCAGCACACCCTCGGCCTGCCCAAGTCGTACTGACGCGGGCGTGCCGCGCGCCCGCCCCCGCTCGTTCGTCACAGGGGCGCAGCGCACATCCCCCGTCCGAATGCCCCCTGGCCGCGCGCCCGGACGACCCGGCAGTCTTGGTCCGGCCGACGGATCCGACTGTCCGTCACCCATCCAACTGGAGGCATGCCTTGGTGTTCCACAGCGAGTTCCCGGACGTCGACATCGTCGATCTGCCCATCCACGACGCGGTGCTCGGCGCCGCGGAACGCTTCGGGGACCTGCCGGCACTGGTGGACGGCATCACGGGGGAGACGGTCAGCCACGCCCGGCTGGCCACGGCGGTGCGCCGGGTCGCCGCCGGGCTGGCCGAGGCGGGCGTGCGCCGCGGCGACGTGGTGGCCCTGTTCAGCCCCAACACGATCGGCTACCCGATGGCCTTCTTCGGCGCCACCCGGGCCGGCGCCACCGTCACCACCGTCTCCTCCCTCGCCACCCCCGCCGAACTGGCCGCCCAGCTGTCCGACAGCGGCACCCGCTGGCTGGTCACCGTCTCGCCGTTCCTGTCCACCGCCCGCCAGGCCGCCGAGAAACTCGCCGCCGACGGCCGCCCGCTCGCCGAGATCATCGTGCTGGACGGCGCCGAGGGCCACCGCTCGCTCGCCGACCTGCTGGCCGCCACCGGCCCCGAGCCCGAGGTCGCCATCGACCCGGGCGAGGACATCGCCGTGCTGCCCTACTCCAGCGGCACCACCGGCCTGCCCAAGGGCGTGATGCTGACCCACCGCTCGATCGCCACCAACCTCGCCCAGACCGACGCCCTGTACCGGCCCAAGATCGGCGAGCGGATCCTCGCCGTGCTGCCGTTCTTCCACATCTACGGCCTCGCCGCGCTGCTCAACCAGCCACTGCGCTGCGGCGCGACCGTCGTGGTGCTGCCCCGCTTCGACCTGGAGCAGTTCTGCCGCACCATCGAGGAGCAGCGCGTCCAGGCCCTGATCGTGGCCCCGCCGATCGCGCTCGCGCTGGCCAAGCACCCGATCGTGGACCGCTTCGACCTGTCCTCGGTCGAGTACCTGCTGTGCGCCGCCGCCCCGCTGGACAGCGAGCTCTCCGAGGCCTGCGCCCGCCGACTGGGCCTGCCGCACCTGCTCCAGGGTTACGGGATGACCGAGCTCTCCCCGGTCTCCCACATCGTGTCGCCCGAGGAGAGCGACCCCTCGCCCGGCTCGGTCGGCCGGATGGTCCCCTCCACCGAGCTGAGGGTCGCCGCACTGGACGGCTCCGGCTCCGACCTGGGCCCCGGGGAGGCCGGCGAGCTGCTGATCCGCGGCCCACAGGTCATGAAGGGCTACTTCGGCCGCCCCTCCGACACCGCCGCCACCATCGACGCCGACGGCTGGCTGCACACCGGCGACATCGGCTACGTGGACGGCCGCGGCTACCTGCACGTCGTCGACCGGGTGAAGGAGCTGATCAAGTACAAGGGCTACCAGGTCGCCCCCGCCGAGCTGGAGGCCCTGCTGCTCAGCCATCCGCAGATCGCCGACGCCGCCGTGATCGGCGTGGTGGACGCGGAGGGCACCGAATGCCCCAAGGCCTTCGTGGTCCGGGCCCCCGGCTCCACCCTCTCCGAACAGGACGTCACCGCCTTCGTGGCCGGCCAGGTCGCCCCCTACAAGAAGGTGCGGTCGGTGGAGTTCCTGGAGGCCGTCCCCAAGTCGGCCGCCGGCAAGATCCTCCGCCGGGAGCTGCGGGCCCGCGAGGCCGCCCGCTGAGCCGTTCCCGCGGATCTGCGAGGATCGAGCCGCGACCCACCCGGAACACCCGTACGAACAGGACCAGCCCCCGCCGATGACCGCCCACGCCGCCGCCCGCACCCCCCAGCAGGACCGCAGCCGCGCCACCCGCCGGCGACTGCTGGCGGCGGCCGTGGACTGCCTCGCCGAGGTGGGCTGGAACGGCAGCACCGTCGCCGCGGTCGCCGAGCGGGCCGGCGTCTCCCGCGGCGCGGCCCAGCACCACTTCCCGACCCGCGAGGACCTGTTCACCGCGGCCGTCGAACACGTCACCACCGAGCGGCTGGCAGCCGTCCGCGCCCACGCGGACGAGCTGCCTGCCGCCGGACCGGACCGCACCGAGGCGGTGGTCGACATGATCGTCCGCCTCTACACCGGCCCGCTGTTCCGCGCGGCCCTCCACCTGTGGACCGCCGCGGCCACCGAGGACCCGCTGCGCGAACGGATCATCGCCCTGGAGGGCCACGTCGGCCGGGAGGCCCACCGGGCCGCCGTGGAGTTCCTGGACGCCGACGAAACCACCCCCGGCGTGCGGGAATCCGTGCAGGCCACCCTGGACCTCGCCCGCGGCCTCGGCCTGGCCAACCTGCTCACCGACGACAGCGCCAGACGAGCTGGTGTGATCCGGCAGTGGGCGAGCGTTCTGGAGGGTACGCTGCGCCCGGTACGCCCATGACGCCCGGGCACCCAGGGCGCCCGGCCCACTCCTGACCAAGGGGTCGCCGGGCGGCCGATGTCCGTGCAGTCTGGAGAAGAACCCCGGCCGGTACGGACCGCAAACGCCCCGGCCGGGAACGAGCCGAACCGGGGTGCTGCCTGATCATGCACGGACACGAGTGGGATGCGACCGCCGCCACCGGCCCAGCACCTGGTGCCACCCCCGCACGCCTCGACGGCCATCGGCTCGTCCCGCTCGCCACCGCCCTGCTCCAGGACGACGGACTGATCCTGCACTGGAGCGAGGACGCCGAGGCCCTGCTCGGCTACCCCGCCGACGAGGTCGTCGGCAGCTACGCCGCCCGACTGCTGGTCGACGACTCGGACCGCCCCGAGGTGCTCGCCCTGTTCGAGCGGATCATGGGCGGCAAGGGCTGGTCCGGCGTCTTCCCGGTCCGCCACCGCGACGGGCACCTGGTCGAGCTGGAGCTGCGCACCTACCCGATCGCCGGCCCCGGCGGCAGCCTGCTGCTGCTCGCCACCGCCTCCGACGTCCAGGCCCTGCACCAGGTCGAGGCCGACCTCGCCGTCCTGGACGGCATCTTCGGCCAGTCCCCGATCGGCATGGCCGTCTACGACACCGACCTGCGGTACGTACGGCTGAACGAGGCACTCGCCCGGATGAACGGCGTCCCGATCGTCGAGCACGTCGGCCGCCGGATCAGCGCCGTCCTGCCCGGCATCAACAGCGCCGAGATCGAGCAGACCATGAGACAGGTGCTCACCACCGGCAGGCCCGTGGTCGACGCCCGCTCGCACGGCCGCGTCCCCGGCGACCCGCGCCGCGACCGCGCCTGGTCCGCCTCCTACTTCCGGCTGGAGGACTCCACCGGCCGGGTCTTCGGCGTCTGCTCCTCCATCATCGACGTCACCGAGCGCTTCCAGGCCGAGGCCCGCGCCGCCCGCGCACAGGAACGTCTCGCCACCATCGCCGAGGCCACCGCCCGGATCGGCACCACCCTCGACCTCCAGCGCACCGCCGAGGAACTGATCGAGGCGGTCGTCCCGCGGTTCGCCGACTTCGCCACCGTGGACCTGCTGGAGCCGGTCCTGCGCGGCGCCGAGCCCACCACCATCCCGCTGGACCGCCCGATCAAGCTGCGCGCCGTGGCCGTCGGCGAGTCCTACGAGTCGGGCCTCACCCTCGCCGTCGACACCGTCGGCGAGGTCTCCGAGTACGCCCCCGACCGCAGCTACACCCAGTGCCTGCGCAGCGGCCGTCCGCTGCTGCGCTCGCACGTCGACGAGGACGTGCTGCGCGGGCTGGTCGCCACCGAGGAGCGGGTCGCCCCCGGCATCGAGGCCGGCATCCACTCCTACCTGATGGTGCCGCTCACCGCCCGGGGCATGGTCCTCGGCGGCTCCGAGTTCATCCGGATGCGCAACCCCGAGCCGTTCACCGCCGCCGACGTCGCCCTCGCCGAGGAGCTCGTCGCCCGGACCGCGCTCGCCATCGACAACGCCCGGCTCTACCGGCGCGAGCGCGAGACCGCGCTCACCCTCCAGCGCAGCCTGCTGCCGCAGGAGATCCACCGCACCCTCGGCCTGGAGATCGCCTACCGCTACCTGCCCAGCAGCGTGGTCAGCGAGGTCGGCGGCGACTGGTTCGACGTCGTCCCGCTCTCCTGCGGGCGGGTCGCCCTGGTGGTCGGCGACGTGATGGGCCACGGCATCCGGGCCGCCGCCACGATGGGCCAGCTGCGTACCGTCGCCCGCACCCTGGCCACCCTGGACATGCCGCCCGAGCAGGTGCTCACCCGCCTCGACGAGACGGCCTCCGGCATCGGCGAGGGCCAGTTCGCCACCTGTATCTGCGCCGTCTACGACCCGCTGGAGCGCACCGTGCAGGTCGCCTCGGCCGGCCACCTGCCACCGGTCTGGGTCGCCCCCGACGGCACCGCCAGCACCGTGGAGATACCGCCCGGCGTCCCGCTCGGCGTCGGCGGCGTCGCCTTCGAGAGCATCGAGTTCACGCTCCCCGAGGGCGGCATGGTCGCGCTCTACACCGACGGCCTGGTCGAGCGGCGCGGCCAGGACATCGACGACGGCATCGACCTGCTGGCCCGCACCCTCTCGGGGCCCGGCCGGACCCTGGAGGAGAACTGCGACGCCGTCCTCGGCGCCCTGGTCACCGACGGCACCGACGACGACATCGCCATGATCATGGGCCGGGTGCTGCCGCTGCCCGCCGACCGGGTCGCCACCCTCCCCCTCACCGGCGGCGGCCGCCTGCCCGGCAAGGCCCGCCGCTTCACCCGCGCGACCCTCGCCGACTGGGGCCTGACCGCGCTCGCCGACTACGCCGAACTGCTGGTCAGCGAACTGGTCACGAACGCCCTGCTGCACGCCGACGCCCCGCGCCGACTGCGGCTGTTCCGCGACCGGGTGCTCACCCTGGAGGTCGCCGACGCGGGCGGCCAGGCCCCCCAGCTGCGCCCCTTCGCGGAGCAGGACGAGGGCGGGCGCGGCATGTTCCTGGTCAGCGAGCTGGCCCAGCGCTGGGGCAGTCGGCTGACCAGGGACGGCAAGGTGGTCTGGGCGGAGCTCGAACTGCCCTTCGGGACGAACTGACGCCGGGCACCCGCGCCGCCGCGTCCTGACCCCCGAGCCCCGACCGGTGTGCCCTGAGCGCCGTGCCCGGACCGGTGTGCCGGGTCCGGGCCGCGGGTAGGCTCCGCGGCACCCGGGGGCAGGGCCGGGCGCTGCCGGGAGGGGTGGGGGATGGGGCGTGTTCCGCACGCGGTCGAGGACCGCGCCTGGTGCGGCGGCTACGGCCGGTTCCTCTCCTGCGAGAGCGACCGGGCCGGCGAGCGCGGCTCGGCGCTGCTCCTGACCTCCCCGAGCCTCCTGCTGTCGCTGCCCGGGGCCCTCCAGCTGGCGCACGGCGTCCTGGGGATCGGCGCCTACGTGGCCGCCGGGCCGGGACTGCTGGTCTCGCTGGTGGTCTGGCACCACCGGAAGGGCGGCCGCAAGCCCTCGCTGTACTGCTACGAGCGCGGGGCGGTGCTGTTCCGGGCCGGACACGCCCAGCCCTACCTCTGGTCCGAGCTGCGCTGGCGGGCGGACCGGTTCACCAGCCGCGAGGAGCACGGGGACGTCCACCGGGTGCGGCTGGAGCTGACCACCGGGGACGGCACGCCCGTGATCGAGCTGCGGGAGCTGCGCGCGGTGGTCATCGAGCGGGCCCCCCGCTCCCGCTAGCGGGAACGGGGGGCCGGACAGGGACTAGTGCCGCGTCAGGCAACCTTCGCCCCGTCGCGACGCCCGGCACGCACTCTCGCCGCACCGGCCGAAAGCCCAAGTACGTCCAGTACGAGGGCTTCCGGCCGGCACGCCGATAGCACGCACCGGACGCCGCTCCTTGACGGGCAAAAGTTGCCTGACGCGGCACTAGCCGCCGGTTAGACGCCGGTCTTCTCCAGGGCCGGGCGGTCCTGCGGCTGCCGGTCCTGGACCGGGCCGGGCAGGCCGCGCAGCAGCCGCCAGGCCACCGCGGAGGCGACCAGCAGCAGGCCGCCGGCCAGGTACGCCGCGATGTTCATGCCGTGCACGAAGGAGTCGCGGGCGCTCGCCAGCAGCGGACCGGCCAGCTCCTGCGGCAGGCCGTGCGCGGCCTCGACCGCGCCGCCCAGCGACTCGCCCGCGCGGGCGGCCACCGCCGGGTCCGCCCCGGCCGGGACGGCCAGCGAACCGGCGTAGAGCGAGCCGACCACGGAGCCGACCAGCGCGATCCCGAGCGCGGTGCCCAGCTCGTACGCCGTCTCCGAGACCGCCGAGGCGGCGCCGGCCTTCTCGGCGGGCGCGGCGCCCAGCACCAGGTCGGCGCCGAGCGTGTAGACCACGCCCTCGGCGGTGCCGACGATCAGGAAGGCGACCGCCAGCAGCAGGTACGTGGTGTCCTGCTGGACCCAGCCGAGCAGGCCGATGCCGGTGCCCATGGCCAGCAGGCCGAGGGTCAGCGCCAGCCGGGCGCCGGTGCGCCGGGCCAGCCGGGCGGTCAGCAGGCCGCCGACCACCGCGCCGGCGAAGGCCGGCAGCTCGGCCAGACCCGCCTTCAGCGGCTCGTAGCCGCGGACCAGCTGCAGGTACTGCGAGGTCACGAAGACCACGCCGGACAGCCCGACCAGGGCGGTGAGCGAGGCCAGCACCGCGCCGGTGAAGCGCCGGTCGGCGAAGAGCCGGACGTCCAGCAGCGGGGTCTCCAGGCGCAGCTGGCGGCGGACGAAGACGGTCAGCGCGGCGGCACCGAGCAGGGCGGTGACGGGGACGTCCCAGCGCAGCACGCCGTGGGCGGCCGCCTCCTTGATCGCGTAGACCACGCCGATCACCCCGGCGAGCGAGAGCACCACGCTCGCGACGTCCCAGCGGCCGGGCTTGGGGTCCTTGGACTCGGGCAGCAGCCAGCCGCCGAGGACCAGCAGCAGCAGGACGACCGGCAGGTTCAGCAGGAACACCGAGCCCCACCAGAAGTGCTCCAGCAGGACCCCGCCGACCACCGGGCCGAGCGCGGCGCCGGCGGTGGCGGCCGCGCCCCAGATGCCGATCGCGGTGGCCCGCTCGCGGTCGTCCGGGAAGAGGCCGCGGATCAGCGACAGGGTGGAGGGCATGATCGTCGCCCCGGCCACGCCGAGCAGCGCGCGGGCCAGGATCAGCCAGCCGGGGCCGGGCGCGTAGGCCGCGAGCAGCGAGGCGGCTCCGAAGGCCGCGGAGCCTGCGAGCAGCAGCTTCTTGCGGCCTATCCGGTCGCTCAGCGAGCCCATGCTGACCAGCAGGCCGGCCAGCACGAAGGAGTAGACGTCGCCTATCCAGAGCAGCTGGGTGCCGCTGGGGCGCAGGGTCTCGCTGATCGAGGGGATGGCCAGGGAGAGCACGGTCGCGTCGACGGCGACCAGGGTGACGGCCAGGACGAGGACGGCGAGGCCGGTCCAGCGCTGGTGGGAGCGGGTGTGGACGGTGCTGCTCATGGTGTATCGGTGTCCGGTTTCCGGTCCGAGGTGCGGTGGTGGGAGGTGTCGGCGGTGGGGGCCGGGGGTGTCCGGAGGGCGCCGCCGAGGAAGAGCTCGGTCAGCGAGAAGGCGCCGTCGCGCGGGGCGAGCCGGCCGTCCTGGACGGCCCAGCCGACGCCGGCCACCAGGTCGAAGAAGGCCTCGCTGAGCCAGCCCGCGGCGAGCTCGATGCGGAAGACCCCCTGCTGTTGGCCGCGCAGGAAGAGCGCCTGCAGCCGGGTGATCTGCGACTCCCAGAGCTCGTTGATGCCCTCGTCGTCGTAGAGCTGGTTCTCGCCGGCCAGGAAGGCGCAGAGCGCCGCGTCCGGGACTATCGCGTCCACCAGGCGGCGCAGTGCGAGCTGTGCGTCGCCGTCCTCGACGGCGGCGGTGTCCAGCGCGGCGCCGAACTTGCGCAGGCCGAGCAGGCCGACCTCGCGGATCAGCGCCTCGCGGCCCGGGAAGAGCCGGTGCAGGGTGGCGCGGCTGATGCCCGCGGCGCGGGCGATCTCGTCCAGGTGGGCGGTCGGGCGGCGGGAGAGCACGCCGACGGCGGCTTCGAGGACAGCGTCGCGATCGGTGGCCATGCGGCAAGTGTAGGTCAAATGAGACATGGATGTCTCAATATTTTCTCGGATGATGCAGTTGAGGGCTCTGTGACGTGGGTCGGGCTGGGGTCGGACCGGGGGCCCGGCCGGTAAAGGGCGAGGTGGGGGCGGTGGGGGCCGGATCCGGGCAGCAAAAAACCGGGGACGGCGGTTGCCGTCCCCGGTCGCGGGCCGTGGTGCCTCAGCTCTGGTTGTAGAACCCGGTCTCGTCCAGCGGCCGGTCGATCACCATGACCTCGACGTCGGCGGGGGTGAGCAGGAACACCCGGCGGGCGATCCGCTCGATCCCGCCGCAGGTGCCGAAGATCAGCCCGGAGGCGAAGTCGACCATGCGCTTGGCCTCGGCCTCGCTCATCTCGGTGAGGTCCATGACCACCGGCGTGCTGGCGCGGATGTGCTCGCCGACCGTCCGAGCGGCCTCGAAGCCGGTCGGCCGCAGGGAGACGATCTTCGTGGGGGCGGGAGCGGCCGGTACCGTCTCCTGCTCGATCCACTCGTCGTCGTACACCGCGGCCGGGTAGTTACCGGAGGGCATCAGCCACCCGTTGTGGTGCTCGTCGCGAAGTGCTCCCATGCCGCGCCTCCCTGCCTCGTCCCGTACGCGTCCCCGGTGCGCGTGTCCTTTTGACACGTCATCCACTCGTCGGAACTGTCCGAGTATCGCACTGATCACCGGTCCCGTGCCCGCTCGCGACCCCCGTCCGGGTCGTGCCGCGCCGGAAACCCGGGCGAACCCGGGCATCTGTTGCGACGCAGCAGTTCGCCGTACGGTTGCGCGCGTAGACCATATCGGTCGCGGTCACCGCTTAATTGACCTTCTGTCAACAATGCGGAAACGATTTCACTCGCCGGTGACGCCGTCCACGAGTTCGCGGAGCAGATCGGCGTGTCCGTTGTGCCGCGCGTACTCCTCGATCATGTGGACCAGGATCCATCGCAGCGTCACTTCCTCGCCCCGGCGCAGCTGCTTGCCGACCGTCTCCAGGGGAAGGCCCTCGGCGGCCCGGCGGGCGGCGTCGATCTCGGCCCGCCAGGTGGCGAAGTCCTGCTCGGCGTCGGCGGTGTCGACGTTGTCGAAGTCGCCGTCCGGGTCCGCCTCCGTCCAGTAGTGGCCGGTCTCGAACGGCTTGCCGAGCAGGATGCCCTGGAACCAGTGGCGCTCCACCTCGGCCATGTGCCGGACCAGGCCGAGCAGCGAGAGGCCGGACGGCGGGACGGAGCGCAGCCGCAGCTGCTCGGGCGTCAGGCCCTCGCACTTGACGGCGAGGGTGGCGCGGTGGAAGTCGAGCCACGCGGTCAGCATGGCCGTCTCGTCCGCGGCGAAGGGGGGATCGATCCGAGGGGTGGTGGTCGTCATGGCGGACATCCTGGCGCAGCCGGGCACCGGAGGCGACCGAATAGTCGGTCCCCCGGCCTCAGACGGTCGCCGTGCGCCGGCGGGCGGCGCGCCAGAGCGAGACCAGGCTCCCCAGGACGAGGGCCGCGATCACCCCGGCCGACACCAGGAACGCCGCCGAGCCCGGCTCGCTCGCGCTGGCCGCCGCCGTGACGTAGACGGCGGTGGTCGGCACCACGCCGAGCGCGGTGGCGGTCAGGAACGGCGTGAAGCGCACGCCCGAGAACGCGGCGCCGTAGTTGGCCGCCTGGAAGGGCATCCCGGGGAACAGCCGCAGCAGCAGCACGCTGCGGAACCCCTGCTCGGTGAACCGCCGGTCCAGCGTGGTCAGCATCCGCCCGCGCAGGTACGGCCGCAGCGCCTCGCGGCCGAGCAGCCGGCCGAGCGCGAAGGCCAGTGCGGCCCCGAGGGTGGTGCCGAGCACGGCCATCAGCAGGCCCTGCTGGATGCCGAGCAGCAGCCCGGCCGCCGCGTTCAGCGCCGGGCGCGGTACGAAGGCGAGCGTGCCCACCGCGTACACCGCCGTGAGCACCGGGACCCGCCAGTACCCCGGCATGCCGTCCGGCAGCCCGCCGGTCAGCAGGGCGGTCGGGCTCCAGAGCAGCAGCGAGCCGGCCGCCGCGCCGAGGATGACGACCAGCAGGGCGAACCGCAGCCACGGGCCCAGGGCGCGCCGGGCCGGGACGGCGGGCTGCGGTGGCGTGGGTGGCGTGGCGTCGGGCATGGCCCGAAGCTTAATCGCTGCGTCGGCGGGGGAGCCGCGGCGGTCGGGGGCCCGGTCGGGGGGTTCGGGCCGGGGCTGGCGGGCAGGGCTCAGCGGGCCGGGCGGTCCGCGGCGGCGAGGAAGCCGAGCAGGCGGTGCCAGGCGTCGGCGGCGGCGGGGGCGTGACCGGTGGCGGCCAGCTCGAAGAAGTTGTGCGGGGCGCCGGGGTAGGTGACGAACTCGTGCGGGCAGTCGGCCGCGGTGAGGGCGGCGTCGAAGGCGGCGACCGCGGCGGCCGGGATCGCCTCGTCCGCGCCGCCCCAGAAGGCGAGGACCGGCGCGCTGAGGCCCGGGGCGAGCTGGGTGGGGCCGGGGGCGCCGTTCAGGGCGTCGGGGTAGCCGTAGAAGCCGACCGCGCCGGCCAGGCCGAACCGGGGCGCCGCGGTGCGGAACGCCTGGCGGCCGCCGAAGCAGAAGCCGAGGGCCACCACCCGGTGGGCGCCGGCCGCCCGCAGCCGGTCGGTGGCGGCGGCGATGTCGCCGTCCAGGCCGTCCGGGGTGAGGGCGAGCAGGTGCGGCAGCAGGCCCGGCATTTCTCCGAATTCCGCTGGACGGTTTTCCGGATCGGCACCGGCGGTTCGGCCGAAATAGTCGACGGCGATGGCCGGATATCCCTGCTCGGCGAGTCGCAGCGCGGTCTGCCGGTAGAAACCGGAAAGGCCCCGGTTGTCCGGCAGGACCAGGACGCCCGGGCCCGCGGGGCGTTCCGGAAGGGCGAGGAAGGCGGCCACCGCGGTGCCGTCCCCCGCGGTCAGGGTGAGGGCGCCGGCCTCGGCCACCTCGGTGGTGGCGGGGCCGAACACGGGAGGGGCGGCGGTTGCCTCGTGGCACACGGCGGGGAATCCCTTCGCTGGGGTCGCGGAACCGCCGGGCGCGCGAGGATGCGGGCCCGGCGGTGGCGATATTAGCGAGAAATCCCTTGGAATTCTTGCATCATATCGCCGGGAAATTGCTTTCGGAAGTCTTTTCCGGTGACGGTGTGGTCACATTTCCGCCGGTCGGGAAATCCGTGGCCTGGATTTCCGTGGCGGGGAGGTCGGTGCCGCCCGGTTCGGCCCGGCGCAGGGCGCCCGCGCCGAGGACGAGCGCGAAGGCCAGGGCGGTGACCAGGCCGAAGGAGACGGTCAGTGAGGTGGCCTGGGCGAGCGAGCCGATGATCGCCGGTGCGACCAGGCCGGCGGTGTAGGTGACGGTCGCCACGCCCGCGATGGACTGGCTGGCGTTGGAGCCGATCCGGCCGGCCGCCGCGAAGGCCAGCGGGACGACGACCGCGATCCCGATCCCGATCAGTGCGAAGCCCGGGATGGCCAGGGCCGGAGTGTCGGCGGCCACCACGAGGAGGCCGCCCGCGGTGGCGATCACCCCGCTCAGCCTGGTCGCCCGGACTGCGCCGAGCCGACGGATCACCGCGTCGCCCGCCAGCCGGCTGACCGCCATGGTGAGCGAGAACGCCGTGTAGGAGGCGGCCGCCAGGGTGGCCGAGGCGCCGGTGACGTCCCTCAGGTAGACGCCGCTCCAGTCCATCGACGCACCCTCGGCGAACACCGCGCACAGGCCGACCAGGCCGATCACCAGCGAGCTGCGCGGCGGCAGCGCGAACCGCGGCGGCGCCTGCTCCTCCGCCGCGGCCCGGAGGTCCGGCAGCCCCCGGCAGACCGGCTGCGCCAGGGCGAGCAGCACCAGGGCGGTGACGGCCAGCTGGATGCGGGCGTCCAGGTCCCGGTGGGCGGCCAGGATGCCGAACGCGGAGGCCAGCAGACCGCCCGCGCTCCACATCCCGTGCAGGCCGGACATGATCGAGCGGCCCAGCCGCTGCTCGATCTCCACGCCCTGCGCGTTCATCGCCACGTCCGCCATGCCGGCCGTCGCCCCGAACGCCAGCAGCGCCAGGCAGAGGGCGGGCAGCGAGGGGGCGAGCGCGGGCAGGGCGAGGGCGAGGCACCAGATCGACAGCAGTCCGCGCACCGCCGCCCGGCCGCCGAAGCGGTGGACGAACCGCCCGGCGAGCGGCATCGCGAGGGACGAGCCGATCGCCGGCATCACCAGCGCCAGGCCGAGCTGGCCGGTGGAGAGGTCCAGGCGGTCCTGGATCCAGGGGATGCGGGTGACGAAGCTGCCGCTCACGGCGCCGTGCACGCCGAAGACGAGGGCGATGCCCACCCTCGCCCGGCGCGGGGATCCCAAGGAGTCGAGCGGTGGTCGTGCGGTCAGGCTGTCGGTCATCCGTGCGTCCCTCCCGGTCGCGCGCCCGGCGCGACGGTGCCCTGGTGGGTGGTTGCTGTTGATATGTGCCCGGGTGTGGTGCGGTTCGCGCCCCCGGGGCACGTTCGATAAATTATCAGGAAGGGACCCTGATAGAAACACTCTGGAAGGATGCACTTCCATGACCACCGCGCGCACGGCCACGCCGAGCACCGCCCGGGCGATCAACGACCGGCTGGCACTGAACCTGCTGCTCGAACAGGGCCCCCTGACCGCGACCGAGCTGCGCGACCTCACCGGGCTCTCCCGGCCCACCGTCTCCGACCTGCTGGAACGCCTGCAGCGCGGCGGGCTGGTCGCCGTCGTCGGCGAGCGCGGGGAGCAGCGGCGCGGCCCCAACGCCCGGCTGTACGCCCTGGTCGCCTCCCGTGCCCACCTCGCCGCCGTCGACGTCCGCGAGAGCGGCGCCAGCCTGGTCGTCGCCGACCTCGCCGGGCGGACCCTGGGCGCCGCCGAGGTACCGGTCGAGGGCCCCGGCGACGACGGCACCGCCGCCCGGATCGTCCGCACCCTGCTCGACACCGCGCGGGAGGCCGGCGTGGAGCAGCTGCACACCGTCGCCGTCGGCGCCCCCGGGCTGGTCGACCCGGCCACCGGGCGGCTGCACAGCACCGGCGCGCTGCCCGCCTGGCACGCCGAACTGCTCGCCGAGCTGCGGGACCTGCCCGGCACCGAGGTCATCCTGGAGAACGAGGTCAACCTGGCCGGCCGCGCCGAGTACCGGATCGGCGCCGCCCGGGGCCGCGACACCTTCGTCCTGATGTGGCTCGGCCACAGCGTCGGCGCGGCCGTGATCCTCGACGGGAAGCTGCGCCGCGGCGCCTCCGGCGGCACCGGCGAGATCTGCTTCCTGCCCGTCCCCGGCACGGTCGGCCTGCCCAGCGCCACCAGCTGCGAGGGCGGCTTCCACGACCTGGTCGGCAGCGCCGCCGTCTGCGGGCTGGCCCGCGCCCACGGTCTGCCCGCCGACCCGGCCGACGACGCCTCCGCCGCCGAGGCCGCCGTCCACGCCGCGCTCGGCGCGCTCGGCGAGGGGGAGCCCGGCGGTCCCTTCCTGGACGAGCTCGCCGAGCGGATAGCCGTCGGCGCCGCCTCCGTCTGCGTCGTCCTGGACCCGGGCTGCGTCGTCCTTGGCGGCGAGATCGGCCGGGCCGGCGGCGCCGAGCTCGCCGGGCGGGTCGAACTCCGGCTCACCGTCCTCTCCCCGCTGCGCACCGAGGTCCGGGCCGGTACGGCGGGCGGCGGCGCGGTGCTCGCCGGTGCGGTCCTCACCGCGGGCGACGCCGTCCGGCGGGACCTCTTCGGGGAGCCGTAGGGCGTGTTTGCAAAGTCGCGGCGGACCCGGCGGGACTTTGCAAAGCGCGCCGTAGGCACTTCGCGGCACCTCCGGTGCGGCGCCGCGGTGCTCCGCTTCGCGGACCCGGCGCCCGGTACGGCAGGATGGCGGCGGCGGGCCGGGGCGGACACCGGCCGGCCGCCGTTCGAACCGCCGTTCCCGAACCACCGTTCCCGAACCATCGTCAGGAGTCGTACATGGGCCAGCCCGAGGTGCCGGTCAACCCGTACCGCATCGGTGAGGCCGCGGCGATGCTCGGCGTCAGCGCCGACACCATGCGGCGCTGGGTGGACGCCGGCCGGGTCGCCGCCGAGCGCGACGAGCACGGCCACCGGATCATCCCCGGCGCCCAGCTGGCGGCGTTCGCCCGTGAGCTGGCCCGCCCGGAGAACGCCGAGGCCGAGGGCCGCCCGTCCTCCGCCCGCAACCGCTTCCCCGGCATCGTCACCGACGTGGTGCTCGGGGACGTCGCCGCGCAGGTGGAGATCCAGGCGGGCCCGTTCCGGGTGGTGTCGCTGATCAGCCGGGAGTCCGCCGAGGAGCTCCGGCTGGTGCCCGGCACGCCGGCGACGGCGGTCATCAAGTCGACCAATGTGATGGTCGAGCGGCGCTAGGGCGTGTTTGCAAAGTCCCACCGGTTTTGCAAAGTCCTGCCGGGCCCGGTCCGGCGCGACTTTGCAAACACTCCCTGACTTTGCAAAGACACCCCGGGCCCTGTCCGGCCCAAGCCCCGTCCGATCCCATGCGATCCCACCCGATCCCGCCCGACCTTCCGAGATGCCCGTGAGAGGCCAGGTACCGATGCCCCATCCGCCGCTGCCGTCCACCCAGAGTGCCGTGTTCGCGGTCGAGGCGATGGCCGCCCGGCACGGCCGGGAGGTCCGCGCCGTCCACGACATCGGCCGCGACCAGACCTACGCCGGACTGGTCGGCGACGGCGGCGGCGAACTGGACGCGATACCGCACGAGGCCCTGCTGGAGATCAGCGGGCCCCCGGCGCTCACCGTCCGGCTCTTCGCCGCCCACGAGGACGCCGTGGTCGGCGTCGAGGGCATCGACTTCGACGTGCCGCGCGACAGCGTGCCCGCCTTCCTCCACTCGGTGTGGAGCGGCCTGGTCCGGATCAGGACGCGCACCTTCCCGCCGTCCAGCACGCTGATCGTCACCGTGCCCGGCGAGGACGCCTACCGCGAGCACATCGGCATCCACGACCTCACCCCCTGGCTCGCGGGGCTGGTCCGATGAGCGCCCCCGCCGACCGCCGCCCGGTCCTCGCCGTCGCCCACCGCGGCGACCCGTACCGGTACCGCGAGAACACCCTGCCCTCCGTCGAGTCCGCGCTCGCCGCCGGCGCCGACGCCGTCGAGGTCGACGTCCAGCTCACCCGCGACGGCGTGCCCGTCCTGCTGCACGACGAGACGCTGGAACGCCTCTGGGGCGACCCCCGGCCCGTCCGCCGGGTCACCCTCGACCAGCTGGACGAGCTGCGCGACGGCCACCTCACCGTCCCCACCCTCGCCGAGGCGGTCAAGGCCGTCACCGCCACCCCGGCCGCCCGGCTGCTCATCGACCTGGACGACCCGGGCCCCGCCGCCGCCACCTGGGCCGCCGTCACCGGCCTCGGCGCCGAGCGGCGGGTCGCCTTCTGCGGCCCCGCCACCGCGATGCTCGCCGTCCGCGCCCTCGCCCCCGAGGCCGAGATCGCCCTCACCTGGAAGCAGCCCCGGCTGCCCGCCGCCGATCTGCTCGCCGACCTGCGGCCGCGCTTCATCAACCCGCCGTTCGGCCTGGTCACCGCCGACTTCACCGCGGCCGCCCGGGACGCCGGCCTCGGCGTCTCCACCTGGACCGCCGACCTGCGCCGTACCATGCGCCGACTGCGGGCCGCCGGCGCCGACTCCATCACCAGCAACCGGATCGGCGTGCTGCGCAGCGTCCTGGACGGCCGCCGATGAGCCCCGGCGACCCCGCCGTGCTGGGCACCCGCGCGCTCGGCCGCGCCCTGCTGGCCCGTCAGCACCTGCTCGCCCGCACCACGGCGACCCCGGCCGCGATGATCGGACACCTCGGCGGGCTGCAGGCCCAGGCCGCGCCGCAGCCGCCCTACCTCGGGCTGCTCGCCCGCCTGGACGGCTTCACCCCCGAACAGCTCAGCGGGCTGATCGAGCGGCGTGAGGTGGTCCGGATCGCGCTCCAGCGCAGCACCATCCACCTGGTCACGGCGGAGGACTGCCTGACGCTGCGCCCGCTCATCCAGCCCGTCCTGACACAGGGTCTGCGCAACTCCTACGGCAAGCGGCTGGCCGGTCTGGACCTCGACGCGCTGGTCGCCGAGGCCCGCGTCCTGCTGGAGGAGCGCCCGCGGACCTTCCAGGAGCTCGGGCCGCTGCTCGCCGCCACCCGCCCGGACCGCGATCCGGCCGCCCTGGCCCAGGCCGCGCGCTGCCTGCTGCCGCTCGTCCAGGTGCCGCCCCGGGGCCTGTGGGGCAAGGGCGGAGCCGCCGCGCACACCACCGCCGAGGCCTGGCTCGGCCGCCCGCTCGATCCGGCGCCCTCGCTCGACGCGCTGGCCCTGCGCTACCTCGCCGCGTTCGGCCCGGCCAGCGTCGCCGACCTGCAGAAGTGGTGCGGCCTCAGCCGGCTGGCCGCCGTGCTGAAGCGGCTCGCACCGCAGCTGGTCACCTTCCGCGACGAGCAGGGGCGCCTGCTGTACGACCTGCCCGACGCGCCCCGGCCGGACGCCGACACCCCGGCGCCGGTCCGGCTGGTCGCGCCCTTCGACAACCTGCTGCTCTCGCACGCCGACCGCACCCGGGTGCTGCCCGAGGAGTACCGCGGCCGGGTGATGACGCCGAACGGCATCGTGCTCGGCAGCCTGCTGGTGAACGGCCTGGTCGCCGGGAGCTGGGAGCTGACGGAGGGCCGGGGCGGCGGGCGCACGGTCGTCGTTCACCCGTTCGGGGCAGTGACCCCGGCCGACCGGGGTGCGGTGGAGGCGGAGGGCGAGCGGGTGCTGGCCTTCGCCGGCGGGGGAGACGGCGTCCGGATCGAGGCGGCGGACCGGTAGGTCGTTCGACCTCCGGTCTGACGTTCGGTTCGCCGTGGCTCGATGGGGTGGCGCCCCGCGTTTCGTCTGTGCACGATGCGCCCGTCGTGGGTTGAATCGACTCGCCCGTTGATCAGCGGCGCCGTGTCCGGCGCCGCTCAGCAGAGTGGAGTCGGCCATGGCACCTGTACCGAACGGCGTCTACGCCATCGGCAAGCCGGAGGAGCAACTGCTCACCCTGATGGGGGCGAAGGAGTTCGTGGTGCTCCTCCCGCCCACCGGCAACCCCGGCGACCAGGAGTGGCAGGTGGAGGCGCTCGACAACGGCAACGTCCGGATCCGCAGCCTCCGGCACGAGACGTTCCTCGGCTACGACGAGGATCCGATCGTGAACGCCCAGGTCAAGGGGAGCGCGGAGCCGCGCGAGTGGGCGCTCTACCAGGCGGCCGAGCCGTTCACCTTCCACGTGGTCGTCCCGGGCGGTCCCATCGACGGTGTCGAACTGGCACTGGACCTCAGCCTGCTGCGGATCTTCCCGCCGCGCACCGCGCTGCGGCCGCTGGACGTCGACGACCAGCAGCAGGCGTGGCGCTTCCAGTTCCACGAGTAGGAGCCGGACGAGGACGCCCCGGGTCGGTGCCACCGGTCCGGGCGTCTCCGTCTCGGGCCGCCCCGTTCCGGGCGGCCCGTTCCCGGCGGCCCGTTCGCGGGTGTGCCTCGATCGGACATGTCGCGCAATTGGTCAGATCATCTGCTGAGATTGGTGAATCCGGACCAATCGACCCAGGCGGAGGTGGGGCATGCCGGGGGAGCTTCCGTCCAGCGGTGCACCGGAGGCCGGCGGCACGCCGGAGGAGCGTCCGGTGGACGACCGCAGGCCCTACCTCATGCTGCCGCCGTCGGTGCGGGCGGCGGCCGCCTGGTCGGTGGCGGTCATCCTGCTCATCACCGTCGCCTCACTGGTCGTCTTCGCGGTCGTCGAACTGCGCGCCGCCACCATCCCCGTCATCCTCGCGCTGCTGGGCACCTCGCTGCTCTACCCGGTGATGCCCTGGATGGTCCGCCACGGCCTCGGCCGGGGGCCGGCCGCCGGGCTGACCTGCGCGGTGCTGGTACTCGCCGTCGGCGGGGTGATCGCCCTGCTGGTCAACTCGCTGGTGCACAGCGCCCCGCAGATCACCGAGGCGCTCAAGCAGGCGGGGGACCGGCTCGCGGACTGGCTCGGCCCGATCGGCGAGCAGATCCAGCACGCCCTGGACAGCAGCAGGGGCGAGGGCGGTTCGCTGGTCTCCGCGCTCGCCAGCGGGGTGCTCTCCGGCCTGGGCCTCGCCACCGAGGTCCTGACGGGGGCCGTGCTGGCGCTCGCCCTGGTCTTCTTCTTCCTCCGTGACGGCCACCGCACCGGGGAGACCGTCCGCGCCCACCTCTCCCCGCGCAGCGCCGAGACGGTCATCGCCTGCGGCCGCCAGGCCTTCGACGCGATGGCCGGCTTCATGCGCGGCACCAGCCTGATCGCCCTGATCGACGCCGTCTTCATCACCATCGGCCTGGTGGTCCTCGGTGTGCCGGGCGCCCCGGGGCTCGGTGCGCTGGTCTTCATGGGTGCCTACATCCCCTTCGTCGGGGCGTTCCTGAGCGGCACGGTGGCCGTGCTGGTCGCGCTCGCCGACGGCGGACTCGCCATCGCGCTCTGGGCGCTGGGCATCGTCCTCGCCGTCCAGGCGATCGAGGGCAACGTCCTGCAGCCGCTGATCCAGAGCCGCACGGTGGAGCTCCACCCGGCCACCATCATGGTGGCCGTGGTCGCCGGAGCCGGCATCGCCGGCATCCTCGGCGCCCTGCTGGCCGTCCCGCTCTCGGCCGCGGGCGTCGGCATCGTCTCCGTGCTGCGCGGCACCGACGGGCAGTCCCGCCGCCGCACCCGCCGCACGGGCGGGGGTGACGAGGCGTCGGCCCCCGATCGGGAGTAGTCGCGGACGGGAGCCGCCCCGGTCGGGAGTGGCCGCGCTCGGGAGTGGCCGCCCGGGGGCGGGTGGTGGTTGCCGTGCGGCCGAGGCGTGTGCGAGAGTCTTAACGCGATGAAGGTCGCAATAGTGAGGCGATGGGGGTTCGCATGGGGATGCAGTCCTTCGAGGTGTCGGACGGGAAGGCCGGGCCGTACGCGATCGCCGCCGGTCCGGACGGGGCACTCTGGTTCACGCTGGTGCACGCCGGGGAGATCGGGCGGCTGGCGGCGGACGGGACGGTGGACCGGTACCCGGTCGGACAGGCCTCCGGGCCGTCGGGGATCGCGGTCGGGCCGGACGGCGCGCTCTGGTTCACGCTGATGAGGGAGTCCGCGATCGGCCGGATCGGGCCGGACGGGCGGGTCCGGCGGTTCGACCTGCCGCCGGGCGCGGGCTCGCCGTTCGGGATCGCGGCCGGGCCGGACGGTGCGCTCTGGTTCACCGAGCTGGACACCGACCGGATCGGGCGGATCACCGTCGACGGCGAGGTGACGGAGTTTCCGCTGCCGGTCACGGGCGGCTACCCGTCGATGATCACGGCCGGGCCGGACGGCGCGCTCTGGTTCACGCTCAACCAGGCGAACGCCGTCGGGCGGATCGCCGTGGACGGGGGGATCGCCGTCCACCCGCTGCCCACCGGGGGCGCCGCGCCCGTCGGGATCGCGGCCGGCCCGGACGGTGCGCTCTGGTTCGTCGAGATCGGCGCCGGGGCGATCGGGCGGATCACGGTGGACGGCCGGGTGACGGAGTACCCCCTGCCGGACCGCGCCGCCCGTCCGCACGCCATCACGGCCGACCGGGAGCGCGGCCGGCTCTGGTTCACCGAGTGGGCCGCCGACCGGATCGGCTCGATCGGCCCCGACGGCCGGATCGAGGAGTACGAGCTGCCGACCCCGTCGTCCGAGCCGCACGGCATCGCCGTGGGCCCGGACGGTGCCGTGTACGCGGCACTGGAGATCGGCGAGATCCTCCGCCTGGAGCCATTGGAGCCATTGGAGCCATTGGAGCCATTGGAGCCGTTGGAGCCGTTGGAGCCGTGACGGGCGGTCACGGCTGGCTGCGCAGCAGCTCCTCCAGATCGGCGAGGAGGCCGAGCGCGGCGCTGCGGTCGGCGGCGGCGACGGGCGCGGGGGTGCGTTCGGCGATGACGCGCAGCGCGGCGGCGGCCTGGCGGGCGAAGAGCGCCAGCAGGTCGAGCTCCGGGAGGCTGGAGCGGGCCTGCGGGGCCGGGTCGAGGACCTCCAGCACGCCGAGGACCCGGGTGCCGTGCACCAGCGGCGCCGCCATCAGGGAGTTCGGGACGTAGGCGGTGGACTCGGCGAAGGCCCGGTCGAAGGTGGCGTTGGCGGCGAGGTCGTCGACCACCATTGGCTCGCCGGAGGCCGCGACCCAGCCGGCGATCCCGCTCCCGGCCGCGAAGCGGCGGCCGACCAGGGACTCCTCGCCCCGGCCGGACACCGCCTGGAAGACCAGCTCGCCGGCCGCCTCGTCCAGCAGGCAGACCGAGCCGGCCTCGGCGCCGAAGATGGCCCGTGCGACGTCGACCACGGACTGCAGCAGCTCGCGGGCGAGCGGGTCGGGGGGCTCGGGGGTGCCGGTGGCGGTCACGGGTTCAGTACTGCTGGTCATGGGGCGACTCCGTGGTGGGGGCGGACGGGCGCGGGCCGAGCCGGACGTTGGCCGCGCTGAGGTAGAGCGCGTCCTTCAGCTGGAACGTCGTCAGCCTCGGGTGCCGGGACAGGATCCGGGCACAGAGCCCGGCGACGTACGGGGTGGCGAAGCTGTTGCCGGTGGTGCGGATCGTGGAGCCGCCGAGCCAGGGCACCCGGACGTTCTGGCCGGGCGCGAAGAACTCCACCGGCGGCTCGGGGTTGTAGAGGTGCAGGTCCGGGTCGTCCTCCTGGTGGCTGCCGACCGAGATCACCGAGGAGAACCGCCAGGGGAAGCTCTCCACCGGTGTGTTGTGGGCGGAGGCGACGATCGCGGTGCGGGCGAAGTACGCGTCGTCGGCGAGCGAGTGCAGCTCCTCCAGGAAGCGGGTCCGGGTGGTGGAGAGGCTGAGGTTCACCACGTCGAAGCGCTGCTCCACCGCCCAGCGCAGCCCGGCGAGCAGCATCTCGCCGGTGCCGGAGAAGCGCTCGCCGAGCACCCGGACGCTGTACAGCTCGCAGTCCGGCGCGGTGCGGCGGATGATGCCCGCGCAGGCGGTGCCGTGGCCGCAGGTGTCGCCGGTGTCGGTGGGCCGGACGACGGTCTCCTTGGTGTGCGGGTCCTTGCCCACCACCCAGGAGCCCTGCAGCGGGCCGACCAGCGGGTGGTCGCGCTCGATGCCGGAGTCGACCACGCAGACCCGCACGCCGCGGCCGGTGCCCTCGGCGGTGCCGGCGGGGGTGCCGGAGTCGGCGAGGACCGGGACGTCGTCGGCGCCGCGGCCGCGCAGGCTCCAGGTGAGGCCGGCCGGGGCGGTCATCGCGGCGGCTCCCCGGTGGCGGCGGCCAGCCGCTCGGCCCAGCGGACGCCGGGCAGGTGGCCCTTGGCGGCGTACCGGGCCCGGGCGGTGTGCGCCGAGGCGGCGGCCTCGGCCGTGCGGCCGAGCAGCAGCAGGACGTGCGCCCGGTCGAGCGCGGTGACGGCCTGCAGCAGCGGGGACTCGGTGTCGGCCGCGGCGTGCACGGCGGCGTCGGCCAGTACCAGGGCCGGGTCGGCCTCGCCGCGGGCGGCGGCCAGCCGGGCCCGCAGCCCGTCCAGCTCGATCGCCGCGGTCGGCGGGAGGTCCTCGGGGGCGCCGAGGCCGTCCAGGTGGCGGGCGGCGAGCGCCGGACCGTCGGTGTCCAGCAGCAGCCGGGCGGTGTCCAGGCCGATGCCGGTGAGCAGGGTGGCCGCGCCGAGCCGGCGGCCGTTCTCGGCGGCCTCGTCGAGCAGGTCCAGGGCCTGCGCGGTGCGGTCGGTGAGGGCGGCGACCTGGGCGGCGAAGGCCGGCAGGAAGACCAGCGCCTCGGCGAGCGAGAGCTCGCCCGCGAGGTCGCCGGCCTCGGCGAGCAGGGTCTCCGCCTCGGCGGGCCGGTCCTGGAGGGCGAGCAGCACGGCGAGCGGGCCGTTGAGGGCGATCCGGACGGCGCGCCGGCCGCCGCCGTGTCGGGCCAGCAGGGTGCGGCACTGGGCGGTGGCGCCCGCCACCGGCTCGGGGCCGCGCAGCAGCGAGGCGCCCAGCGCGCCGAGGACGGCGGCGCGTTCCGGCTCGCTGTCGGCGCGCACCGCGTGGGCGAGGGCGTGGTCGAGCAGGCGGTCGGCCTCGCCGTGCCGGCCGGCCAGCCGGTGCTGTTCGGCGAGGTGGAGCCGGGCCCGGGCCTGGCCGGTGTCGTCCCCGGCGGTCTCGAAGAAGGGCAGGACGGCCTCGGCGGTGGCGGCGGGCTGGTCGGGGCCGGGCGGCAGGCCCAGCGCGGCGAGGTGGAGCCGGGCGTGGGCGGCGTCCAGGCGGCTGCCGGCCGTGTCGCGGACCTGGATCAGCACCGCGCGGCCCTCGTCGGTGCGGCCGAGCGCGATCCGGGCCTCGCCGAGCCGGCGCAGGGCGGGGCCGGCGCCCGGCTCGCCGGGGTAGTGCAGCCGGGCGGCGCGCTCCAGCAGCTCGGCGGCCGCGGGCAGGTCGGTGCGGGCCAGGGCGCGTTCGCCGGCCAGGCCGAGGGCGGTGGCGGCGCGGGTGCGCAGCGCCTCCGTCCGGCCGTCGAGCAGGCCGAGTTCGAGGCGGTAGCGGTGGGCGCGCTCCAGGTGCCCGCCGACGGTCGCGTCGCCGCCCTCGCGCACGCTCGGCAGGTCCGCGGCGCGCTCGTGCCGCTCGGCGCGGGCCCGCTTGGACATCGACTGGTAGGCGCTCTCCTGGACGAGGGCGCTGCTGAACCGGTAGGCGCCGGGGCCGGCCGCCTCGACCAGGGAGCGGCGGGCGAGCTGCGCGAGGGCGGCGTGCAGACGCGGCGGGGTGGCGGGGCCGTCGAGCGGGTCGCCGTCGGCCGGCAGGCCGTCCAGCGGGCCGGTGAAGACATCGTCCTCCGGGTCGGCGAAGGCGTCGTTCTCCGGTCCGGTGCGGGCCAGTTCGGCGATCTCGGCGCTGCTGAAGGCGCGGCCGAGGATGGCGGCCAGGTCGAGGGTGGCGCGCTCGTCGCGCTCCAGCTCGTCGATCCGGGCGCTCAGCAACGCCCGACCGGTGGGCGGGAGTTCGTCGTCGAGGGTGGGCTCGTCGGCCTCTGCGAGGGCGGCCAGCAGCTCCTCCAGGTGCAGCGGGTTGCCCTCGGCGCGCTCCAGCAGGCGGACCGGGACGGCGTCCTGGTGGGCGCTCAGTTCGGTCAACTCGGCTGCCAGCAGGGCGGATTCGTCCCAGGAGAGACCGCCGAGCGGGAGCGTCGGGAGGTCCGGGCGGGAGGAGGCCAGCTCCGGGCGGGCCGCGCAGAGCAGCAGTACGGGGGCCGGGCCGAGTCCGGCGACCAGCTGCTCGACCGCGTCGAGCAGTACCGGGCCGGCCCACTGGCAGTCGTCCAGGACCAGGACGGCCGGGCGGGTGCGGGCGTGGGAGCGCAGCAGTCCGGTCAGGACCGCGCGGGTGCCGTCGGCGGAGGCCGCGGCGGCGAGCGCCTGGTCGGCGGCCGCCCGGTCGGCCGGGGTGGCGTCGGCGTCGGCGAGCAGCGCGTCCACCGCCTCGACCAGCGGGGTGAGCGGTCCGGCGGTGCCGTGCCCGCCGTAGCTGCGGCAGCGGCCGGTGCCGACCGCGGCGCCGCGCCGGCCGGAGCGGTCCAGCCAGTCGCGCACCAGGCGGGTCTTGCCGATCCCGGCCTCGCCGCTGACGACCAGCAGCTCGGCGCCCTCGCTGCGCGAGACCCGCTCCAACGCGGCGTCGAGCAGGGCGAGTTCCCTGGTCCGGCCGACCAGTGGAACGTCGAAGCGGCGCAGCAGCTCCGGGTCGTCCTCGTCGAGCCCGAGCAGCCGGTAGCCGGTGACCGGGTCGGTCTTGCCCTTGAGCTGCAGCGGGCCGACCTCGTGGACCTGGGCGGCCGGCCCGGCCGCGCGCAGGGTCTGCGGGCCGATCAGCACCTGGCCGGGGGCGGCCTGCTGCTGCAGCCGGGCGGCGATGTTGACGGTCTCCCCGGAGATCAGTGCCTGTCGCGCCGAGGCGTCCGAACCGGCCACCACCTGACCGGTGTTGACACCGATCCGGACATCCAGACGGACCCCGAGGGTGGCGTCCAGCTCGGTGTTGAGGTCCTCCAGGTCCTCCAGCATGGCGAGGGCGGCGGCCAGCGCCCGGCGGGCGTCGTCCTCGCGGATCACCGGTACCCCGAACACCGCCATCACCGCGTCGCCGATGAACTTCTCCAGCGTGCCGCCGTGGGCCTCGATCTGGCGGTGCATCTGCTCGAAGTAGCGAAGGGTGACGGCCCGCAGGGTCTCCGGGTCGAGGGTGCCGGAGAGCGGGGTGAAGTCGACCAGGTCACAGAAGACCACCGTGACCAGCTTGCGCTCCTCGGCGGCCACCTCGGGCGCCGCGCCGCGGGGCGAGCCGCACGAAGGGCAGAACTGGTCGGTCGGGTTGGGCAGATGGGCGGCGCAGAGTGGGCAGGGCATGGTGGTAGTCCTTCGCTGTGCGGAGTCGGCGTGGCGCGGGGAGGGCGTGGTGCGCGGGCCGGGCGCGGGCACCGGGTCAGCCTGCCGCCGGGGGCTTCGGGCCCGGTTCGAAACCGCCTAGCCCGCGGTATGTCCGCAGCTGGGAGGGGGTGCGGGTGGGGCGGGGGCCGTCCCAGCGGCCCCACCCGTACCCCCGCCGGCCCGCTGACCTGCGGCCATACCGCTTCCCTACCGGTTTCGAAGCCCTCGCCAGGCCGGCCTTCCTACCGTCGGTGCAGCGGCGGGCACCCGTCGGCCGCTCCGCTGCGGATGCCGGCAACCGGTACGCCGCCGGCGGGAGTCGGGCCAGACCGAGCCGGGCCACTGCGGGCCGGTTCGCACAGGGAAGGGGAACACCATGAACGAGAACATCGAGCCGGTCGTCGGCGAGGACAACGAGGAGACCCCCGAGGTCGTGGCGCACGCCGCCGGTGTCCTCGACCTGCAGAGCCTGAAGGCCTTCAAGGACGCCGCGGACGACGGCTGCTTCAGCCTCATCAGCTACGTGAACACCGGCGACACCACCGCCTGAGGGGTACCTCGCGCACGGTTCCCCGGTACGGGGGCGGCACCGCCGCCCCCGTCCGGCGGGCCGTCGGCCGGCACCGGGGCGGCCTCGCCCGGGCGGGGCCGCCCCGCCCCGATCCCTCTCCCGCCACCGGAGGACCCGTTGAAGAGCCTGCCGAGGACGCCGCCGCAGACCGCCCAGCCCGAGGCTGCGCAGCCTCCGTCGCAGACCGCACGGCCTCCGGCCGCGCAGCCGCAGACCGCGCCGTCCGGTCCGCCGACCTCCCCGCTCGGTCCGCAGACCGCGCCGTCCGGTCCGCCGACCTCTCCGCTCGGCGCCAACCGGGACTTCCGCCTGCTCTGGGCCGGCGGCCTGCTGGCCTCGCTCGGCGCCCAGCTGTCCTCGATCGCCCTGCCGCTGCTGGTCCTGCGGGACACCGGCTCGGCCGCCCAGGCGGGCGCCATCGGCACCGTCTCGGTCGGCGCGCTGCTGCTGACCATGCTGCCCGGCGGCGTTCTCGCCGACCGGATCGAACGGCGCCGGCTGATGCGGCTGTGCGACGTCGGCAGCCTGCTGGCCGTCACGGCGCTGGTCGTGGCCGTCCTGCACGGCCACGCTCCGCTGCCGCTCGTCCTGCTGGTCGCCGCCGCCGGGGCGCTGATCGCCAGCGCCTACGGGCCGGCCGCGTCCGGACTGCTGCGCGCCGTGGTGCCGCCCGAGCAGGTCCGGGCCGCCGCCTCCCGGATGCAGGCACGCGGCGCGGCCGCCCGGCTGGCCGGGCCGCTCGGCGGCGGCGCGCTGTTCGCCTGGCACCCCGCGCTGCCGTTCGTGGCCGAGGGCGTCGGACTGCTGCTCTCGACCGTCTGCGTGGCCCTGATGCGGACCCGCTCCCACCCTGCCAAGCGGGCCGGATCGGCCTTCAGTAAAACGGAGTTGACCGCCGGGCTGGCCTTCATCTGGCACCAGCCGTATCTGCGCACCCTGCTGCTGATCTTCGGCCTGGGGATGAACTTCGCCTTCAGCGCCCTGATGTTCGCGACCCTGGCGGTGGCCTCCGACGGCGGCCGCTCGGGCGTCGGCGGCGGCACCGTGGTCTCCTGCACCGCCGCCGGGGCGCTGGCCGGCGCCCTGCTGGCACCCCGGCTGGACGCCCGGGCCCGCAACGGCAGCCTGGTCGCGGTCAGTTGCTGGGCCGCGGCGCTGACCGCCGGCGTCCTGGTCGTCATCCGGGTACCGCTGCTGATCGGGCTGCTCTGCGCGGTCTGCATCTGCCTCTCCACGGTGGCCAGCATCGGCTTCGTCTCCGGCATGCTGCTCGCCGCGCCCCCGGACCGGATCGGCCGGGTGCAGAGCGCGGCGGGCTTCCTGTCCACCCTCGTCCAGCCGTTCGGCCCGCTGGTCGGCGGCCTGCTGCTCGGCGCCCTCGGCGGCGGCGCGACCTTCGCCCTGCTGGCCCTCGTCATCGCGCTCTGCGCCGCCGTGGTGACCTGGGCGCCGCCGGTGCGGCGCGGCCCGGCGCCGCAGCCCGCCCCGGCCTGAGCGCCCGCCCCTCCGGCCCTCGCGAGCCGGAGCCCGGGCAACCGCAGGGGCCCGAGCGCCCACCGGGCCCGGGCACCCCGCCCCGACCGGAACGTCCACCCGTGCGAAGGAGGCGCGCCATGGCCGGCGCCCAGGAGACCCAGCTGTACTGCCTCGCCGACCGCACGTACTACGACACCCCCGGCCGGCTCCGCGACCGCGCCACCCGCTACCCGCTCACCCTGGCCGAACCGCCCGCCGGCTGGCGCCGCGACGGCCGGGGCCTGTGGACCGTGCTGCGCCCGGACGGCGTCCAACCCCCCGAGCAGGGCTGGAAGATCCACGTCTCCACCGTCCCCGCCGAGGCCGAGCGCACACTCGCCGAGGTGTACCGGATCTGCGTCGCGGCCCGGGTGCCGTTCAAGTTCCTGCGCAGCGCCCAGGCCCTGCGGCTGGCCAACGGCAAGCACATGCCGCGCGGCGGCAGCGGCAAGTTCGCCGCCGTCTACCCGGCCGACGAGCAGGCCTTCCTCGCCCTCGCCCGGGAGCTCGCCGAGGCGCTCGACGGCCGCCCGGGCCCGTACGTGCTCACCGACCTGCGGATCGGCCGCGCCCCGGTGTACGTGCGCTACGGCGCGTTCGTCGAGCTCTGGTGCCAGGACGCGCAGGGCCGGCCGGTGCCCGCCCTGCGCGCGCCCACCGGGGAGCTGGTGCCGGACCGGCGGGACCCGGTGTTCCGGCTCCCCGCCTGGGTCACCCTCCCCGAGGAGCTGCGCCCGCACCTGGCGGCCCGGCGGACGGCCGGGGCCGGCGACATGCCGTACCTGATCCGTGAGGCGCTGCAGTTCTCCAACGCGGGCGGCATCTACCTCGCCGAGCACCGGGAGACCGGCGAACGGGTGGTGCTGCGCGAGGCCCGCCCGCACGCCGGGCTCGACGCGGCCGGCGACGACGCCGTCACCCGGCTGCACCGCGAGCACCGCGCCCTGCGGCGGCTCGCCGGCCTGGACTGCGTCCCGAAACCGTACGGCGTCCACACGGTCTGGGAGCACACCTTCCTCGCCGAGGAGTACATCGAGGGCGTCCAGCTGTTCCGCGAGGTGATCCGCCGCTACCCGCTGGTGCACCAGGACTGCACCCCCGGGCAGCGCGCCGAGTACGTCGCCTGGGTGGACGGCGTCGTCGCCGGCCTGGAGAAGGCGCTCGGCGCGCTGCACGAGCGGGGCATGCGCTTCGGGGACCTGCACCCCGCGAACGTCCTGCTCCGGCCGGACGGCTCGGTCGCCCTGGTCGACTTCGAGTACGCCGACGAGCTGACCTCCCGGCTCGTCCCGCTGGCCGGCGCGCCGGGGCTCCAGCCGCCGCCCGGGCTGGACGGCGCCGAGGCCGACCGGTACATGCTCTGGGCCACCTGGCTGATGATGCTGATGCCGATCATGGAGATGGCCGACCGCGAGCCGGCCAAGCTGGCCGGCTTCGAACGGCGGGCCCGCGAGTGGTTCGGGCTCGGACCGGACGCCGGCCCGCCCCGCCCGGCCGCACCGGCGCCGCCCGCCCCGCGGCCCGCGGGCGCCGCCCACGGCGAGGACCGGGTCCGGCTGCTGCTGGAGGCGGACCGCCCCGACCTTCCCGCCGTCCTGGCCGACCTGGTCGCCGGCATCCACGCCGGAGCCACCCCCGAGCGCGCCGACCGGCTCTTCCCCGGCGACCCGGCCGGATTCACCGGCGGCGGCACGGGCGTCGCCCACGGCGCGGCGGGGGTGCTCTACGCCCTGCACCGGGCCGGGGCCCGCCACCCCGCCGAGTACACCGACTGGCTGGTGGCCGCCGCCCGCCGCACCGGCCGGCCCGGCGCCGGCGGGCTCCTCGACGGCCCGCTCGGCACCGCCGTGGTGCTGGCCGCGCTCGGCCGCCGCGAGGACGCCGCCGAACTCGCCGAGCGCGCCCGGCTCGCGGCCCCCGGGCCGAGCGCCGCCCTGTTCGGC
>NZ_JBHVUV010000005.1:31948-308975 GCF_042883905.1 Kitasatospora sp. NPDC058170 | reverse complement strand
CCTGCGACACCACCGACCCCCAAGCCCTCACCCACCTCCTCACCACCATCCCCACCACCCACCCCCTCACCGCCGTCATCCACGCCGCAGGCGTCACGGCGGACGCCACGCTGGACTCGCTGACCGAGGAGGCCTTCGAGCAGGTGCTCCGGCCGAAGGCGGAGGCGGCCCGGCACCTGCACGAGCTCACCCGCGAGCTCGACCTGGACGCCTTCGTGCTGTTCTCCTCGATCGCGGGCGTGATCGGCAACGCGGGTCAGGCCAACTACGCGGCCGCCAACACCTATCTGGACGCGCTGGCGCAGCACCGCCGCGCCCTCGGCCTGCCGGCGAGCTCGCTCGCCTGGGGCCTATGGGCCGAACAGGGCGGTCTCGGCGGTGCGTTGAGCAGTGCCGACCTGGCCAGGATCGCCCGGACGGGGGTGGCACCGCTCGGCATCGAGGAGGGGCTGGCCCTGTTCGACGCGGCCCTCGCGGCCGGACCGGCGGCCACCGTACCGGCCCGGCTGGACCTGGTGGCGCTGGGCGCCTCGGGCGATCCCGGCCGGGTGCCGCCGCTGCTGCGCGGCCTGGTGCGGGGGTCCGCACCGGCGGCCGCCACCGCCACCGACTCCGCGGGCGTCACCGACCCGGCGGCCGCACGGAGGCCGTCCGGGCCGGACGCGACACCGCCGTGGGTGCGCAAGCTCGGCGAGGCGTCGGAGGCGGACCGGCCGCGGGTCGCCCTCGACCTGGTCCGCGCGGTGATCGCCGAGGTGCTGGGCCGCCCGTCCGGTCGCCCGGTCCCGGCCGACCGGGGCCTGCTGGACCTGGGCTTCGACTCGCTCACCGCCGTCGACCTGCGCAACCGTCTGGGCGCGGAGACGGGCCTGCGGCTGCCGACCACCCTGCTGTTCGACCACCCGACCGCCACCGCGCTGGCCACCCACCTGCGCGCCGAACTGGCCGACCGCCTCCCCGGCGGGGCGGCGGCCCTGCTCGGCCGACTGGACGAGCTGGAGGCCGCCCTGGACGGCGCCCCCGACGACGGGACCCGCGAGCGCGTCACCGCCCGCCTCGCCGCCGTACTGGCCCGGCTCGCCCCGGCCGCCGAGCTCCCCACCGAGCTCGACCTGGCCGACGACGACGAGCTGTTCCGCCTCATCGAAGGCCAGCTCGGATCGGAGGAGTAGCCCGCCGCACCCCACCGGGGGCCGCCGCCGCGCGCGGACGCGGCGGCGGCCCCCGGCCTGTTACCCGAGGACGTCCGAGAGCCGGACGAAGCGCGTCCCCGCCGCGAGCAGCGGCGGCACGGCCGCCGCGACGCCGGGGGCGGTGCCGCCGCCGGGGTGGTTCATATGGGCGATCACGATGGCGCCGGGCGGTGCGGCGCCCACCTCCCGGCGGACCTGGCCCGCGGTCAGCGTCGCGCCGCCGTCGCCGTTGACGGTGAAGCCCGCGACCCGCTGGCCGAGGTCGGCGACGATCCGGGTGGCGACGTCGTCGTAGTGGGCGGTGCCGGAGCGGAAGAAGCGGGGCGGGCGGCCGAGCAGGCCGGTGAGCTTCTCGGCGTTGCCCGCGACCTCGTCGTACACCCCGCCGCTGTCCCGGGTGCCCGCGATGCCGTACGCGGAGCGGCCGGTCACCGAGAGCGGGCGGTGGGCGGTGCCGTGGTTGGCGATCTCGAACAGCGGGTCGGCGGCGAGGCCGTCGAACTCCTCCCGGTTGGCGTCGATCCAGCGCGCGTTGAGGAAGAGGGTGGCGGGCACGCCGTTCGCCCGAAGGAAGTCGATCAGGTCGGCGTCGTAGCCGTTCCCGCCGGGGCCGCCGCAGGCGTCGAAGGTGAGCGCCAGCGCGCGCTCGCCCTCCGGCAGCCCGGTGATCACCCCGGCCCCCTCCAGCCCCCACGCGGTGGGCTCGGCGTCCCCGTACCGGGCGACCGCCTCGGCCCGGGTCACGACCCGGGTCACGGTCTGCGCGGGCACGGGAGCGGCCGGGGCCGGGGCCGGGACCGGCGGCGCAGGGGGATCGGCCGAGACCGAGGCCGGCGCCGAGGCAGACCCCGGGACCGATGCCGAGGCAGACCCCGGGGCCGGCGCGGCGGCCCCGGGCGAGGCCGCTGCCGAAACGGTCGGCGCCGCCCCGGCCCCGGCCCCGGCAGCAGCACCGGCCCCGTCCCCGGCCGTGGGCTGACACCCCGCCAGCGCACCACCCGCCGCCAGCGCCAGCAGCCTCCGCCGACTCAGCGACATGCCCACCTCCACAGCCGTCAGTACGGTCGGACAAGCCGACTGTCTGTTTCTATGAACTCTGATCGACCGTCGCCCGCAACTCCAGGCCCCCGCCGCCCCGGCACTCCGCCCGGCGGGAACGGGCGCGAACCAGGAAGTCGGCCGGTCCGGTCCCCTGCTCCGGACAGCCCAACGGCGCCCGGCCGCCGGGCCCGCCACCGAGGAGTCCGCCATGGCCGCAGCAGCCGTCCGTACCGTCCTGACCGGGCTCGTCCTCGGCGAGTCACCGCGCTGGCACGACGGCCGCCTCTGGCTCTGCGACTGGGGCGCCCAGGAGCTGATCACCGTCGACGAGGACGGCGCCGCCACCGTGGCCGCCCGGATCCCCTCGTTCCCGTTCTGCATCGACTGGCTGCCCGCCCCGGACGGCCGGCTGCTCGTCGTGGCCGGCGGCGACCGCCGGCTGCTGCGGCGCGAGGCGGACGGCACGCTCACCCCGTACGCCGACCTGCGTCCGGTCTGCGACCGCCCGTGGAACGAGGTCGCGGTGGACGCCCGCGGCCACGCCTACGTCAACTGCATCGGCTTCGACCTGATGGGCGGCGAGGCGCCCGGCCCCGGCCTGATCGCGCTGGTCACCCCGGACGGCGCGGTACGCCGGGTGGCCGAGGGCCTGGCCTTCCCCAACGGCATGGCGGTGACACCCGACGGCGGGACGCTCGTCGTCGCCGAGTCCTACGCGGGCCGGCTCACCGCCTTCGACATCGCCCCGGACGGCGGCCTGACCGGGCGGCGGGATTGGGCCGCCGTACCGGGGTCGGCACCGGACGGCATCAGCCTCGACGCGGAGGGCGCGCTCTGGTTCGCGGACGTCCCGGGCCGCTGCTGCGTGCGGGTCCGCGAGGGCGGCGAGGTGGTGCAGCGGGTCGCCCTGGAACTCGGCTGCTTCTCCTGCGCGCTCGGCGGACCGGACGGCCGCACCCTCTACGTGACCGCCGCCGAGTGGCCCACCCCGGAGGGCACCCGCAGCGGCCGGTTGCTGGCCGTCCCGGTCGGGGTGCCGGGCCTCCTTCACTGACCCGACCCACCACGGTGGGGCGCGGCTCACCCCGGGTTCACCGGCGGGGGTAGGGGGCGGACGAACCGGTCCGGGACCCCCCGCCGCCGGTGCCCGCCCGCGACCGGAGGCCACCCGCATGCCCACCCCCGAGAACGCCGACCATCCCCCGCTCGCCCGCCGCCGGCTGCTCCAGGCGGGCCTGGCCACCGGCACCGCCACCGCCCTCGGCCTCGACGCCGCCGGCTCCGCCGAGGCCGCTCCGACCGCCCCGACCGCCCCGACCGACACCGTGCTCACCCTCACCGGCCACCTCCCCACCGGCGCACCGGACTTCGTCTACCTGCCCGTCGAAGTACCGTCCGGAGTACGGGAGATCGCCGTCTCCTACAGCTACGACAAACCACCCGTACCGGCCGGCACCCCCGGGAACTCCTGCGACATCGGCCTGTTCGACGAGCGCGGGACGGACCTCGGCGGCCGCGGCTTCCGGGGCTGGTCGGGCGGGTTCCGCACCGAGTTCGCCGTCGCCCGCGACCAGGCGACCCCCGGCTACCTCCCGGGCCCGATCCGGCCCGGCACCTGGCACGTGGTGTTGGGCCCCTACCAGGTGGCCCCGCAGGGGCTCGACTACACCGTCCGCGTCACGCTCCGATTCGGCGCCCCCGGGCCCGAGTTCACCCCGTCCTACCCGCCGGAGCGGGCCCGCGGTCGGGGCCGCGCCTGGTACCGGGGAGACTGCCACCTGCACACCGTGCACTCCGACGGGCGCCGGCTGCCCGCCGAGGTCGCGGAGGGCGCCCGGGCGGCCGGGCTGGACTTCATCGTCTCGACCGACCACAACACCACCTCCTCGCACGCCGTCTGGGGCCCGCTGGCCGGTCCGGACCTGCTGATCGTGCTGGGCGAGGAGGTCACCACCCGCAACGGCCACTGGCTGGCGCTCGGCCTCCAGCCGGGCCGGTTCGTCGACTGGCGGTACCGCTCGCGCGACGAGTCCTTCCCCCGGCTGGCCCGCCAAGTACGCCGCCAGGGCGGGCTGGTGGTGCCCGCGCACCCGTACTGCCCGTACGTCGGCTGCCAGTGGAAGTTCGGCTACCAGGACGCCGACGCGGTGGAGGTCTGGAACGGCCCGTGGACGTACGACGACGAGTCGGCGGTGGACACCTGGGACGCCCAACTCGCCGTCGCCCTGCGGGAGGACCGGCCCTGGCTGCCCGCCGTCGGCAACAGCGACGCGCACAGCGCCCCGCAGGTGATCGGCTCGCCGCACACCGTCGTCCGGGCCGAGGACCTCACCCGCGACGCGGTCCTCGACGGCCTGCGGTCCGGGCACAGCTGGCTGGCCGAATCCGCCTCCGTACAGCTGGACTTCACCGCCACCGGCCACGGCCGCCAGGCCGGCATCGGCGAGCAGCTGACCGTCCCGGCGGACGCGCCGGTGGACGTACGGCTGGCGGTGTCCGGGGTACCGGGCGGGACGGTCCGGCTGCTGACCGACGAGGGGCAGCTGCACCAGGAGTCGCTGCCCGCCGAGGGCGTCGGCACGGTGGTCTGGCGGACGACGGCCTCGCTGGCCTCCTACGTCCGCGCCGAGGTCCGCCACCCGAAGGCCGACGGCACCCCCGGCAAGGGCAACGCGATGGGCGCGGACCTCCCCTGGGGTCCGATGGCGGCGCTCACCAACCCGATCGTGCTGCGCAGCGAGGAGCTCTAGGGTCCGTCTTCAAGCTCCCGTCTGCTTGGCGGCGTTCGGGCACGCACGCCCCCAGCCTTCGGCCGGGAGGTACCCCCACGCCGCGTTGTCGTCAGTCGCCAATGGCCCCCAGCCTTCGGCCGGGAGGTGCCCCCACCGCAGTGGCTCCCTCCTCCGCCTTGCGATGCACGCACCCGAACGCCGCCAAGCCCGCCCTCCGGGCGAACGACGGGAGCTTGAAGGCGGACCCTAGGGAGGGGGAGGCGTCGGGGCGGCACCGTGGACTAAGTTGATCTCGGCGCCGGGCGCCCGCCCCGGCCCGCCCGTCCATCGCCGGCTCGCGAAGGGATCAGCAGCTGTGAACCGTACGACCGTAGGTGGACCGGAACTCGGGGGCGGTCGGGGATCCGGCGGCGTCGTCGTGCTCTCCGGCCGGCCCGGGGCCGGGGAGGACGCGGTGGCACCGCTGCTGGCGGAGGCGCTGCACCCGGGTGCGCACCTGCGCGCGGAGGACTTCGGGCGAGCGATCCGGCGCGGGTTCGTCGCGCCGCACCTGCCGGAGGCCCGGCGGCAGAACGAGACGGTGCTGACGGCCGCCGCCCAGGCCGCCTTCGCCTTCGCGAGCGGCGGCTACCAGGTGGTGGTCGAGGGCCGGATCGCGCCGTCCGACCTGCACGCCTTCCGCCGGGAGAGCCGGGCCACCGGCGCGCCCCTGCACTACGTGCTGCTGTGCCCCGACCCGGCCCGGGAGGAGTCCCGGCCGGCGGACGAGGGGTCGCTCGGCGGCCTGGGCGCGCTGGAGCGGCACGAAGTCCCGGTGGACCCGGCGGCGGACGCGGCGACCGTGGTGAAGACCGTGCTGGACGGGCTGCTCCGGGGCGCGTACCTGCTGGGCTGGTAGCACCAGCAGTGGGTGGCCGGCCATGGTGAGCTGCCTCGATGACCGGTCTCGATGAACCTGGGACGGTCCGTGCGCCGTTGACCAGATCGGAGGCCCGCCCGCTGTGAACCCGGTCGGCCTCCGGCCTAGGCCGGCCACCGCTCCCCCCTGTCTGCGGCGGCCCGCCCGGCCGTCCCGGCCCGCCCTCTCCCCGGCGGGCCGGGGCCGCCCCGCCCGTGCCCGGTCCGCCGTGCGCCCCGGTCTTCCGCCCGGCTACGCGGCGGCCGTGTGGACCGCGTCCAGGCGGGCCAGCTCCTCCGCGGAGAGCTGCAGCGCGCCGGCCGCCACGTTCTCGACCAGGTGGTCCGGGTCGCCGGTGCCGGGGATGGCCAGCACGTGCGGGCCCCGGTGCAGGGTCCACGCCAACCGGACCTGCGCGGCGCTGATCCCGCGCTCGCGGGCGATCGCGAGCACCTCCTCGCTGTCCGTGCCGGTCGTGCCCCCCTGGCCGCCCGCGCCGGCGATCGCGTAGAACGGCACGAACGCGATGCCCTGCTCACCACAGGTCCGCAGCAGCGCCTCCTGCTCGGGCGCCGCCCCGATCCCGTACCGGTTCTGCACGCAGACCACCGGTGCGATGGCCAGGGCCTCGGCGAGGTGCCCGGCACCGACGTTGGAGATGCCCAGGTGCCGGATGAGCCCGGCCTCCCGCAGCCGGGCCAGCGCTCCGAAGCGCTCGGCGATCGAGTCCGTGCCGACGATGCGCAGGTTCACCACGTCCAGGTGGTCGCGGCCGAGCTGGCGGAGGTTCTCCTCGACCTGCCCGCGCAGCGCCTCCGGGGTGCGGGCGTGGGCCGCCCACTCCCCCGACGGGCCCCGCGCCGGGCCGACCTTGGTGGTGATGACCAGCTCGTCCGCGTAGGGCGCCAGGGCCCGGTTGATCAGCTCGTTGGCGGAGCGCAGCGAGGAGAAGTAGAACGCGGCGGTGTCGATGTGGTTCACCCCGAGCTCCACGGCCCGGCGCAGCACGGTGATCGCCTGCTCGCGATCGCGCGGCACGCCGTTGCCGAGCGCCTCGCCGTACTGCGTCAGGCGCATCGCGCCGAACCCGATCCGGTTGACGGTCAGGTCGCCGAGCTTCCAGGTGCCCGCGGCCGCCGCGGTAATGGTCTCTGAGGTCATGACGGGAGTCTGTCAGCGGCCCGCCGGGCCTCCCGCGCGAAATGGCAGCAAACTGCCAAGGCCCCGCGACGGCCGCCCCGGCCCGACCCGTCTAGGCGCCCACCACGCCGTCGATGCTCTCGCGCAGGAAGTCGGCGTGCCCGTTGTGGCGGGCGTACTCGTGGATCAGGTGCAGCATCACCAGCCGCAGCGAGACGTCCTCGCCCCAGCGGGCGCAGTAGCTCGTCACGTCCAGCGACTCCGCTTCCCGCTCGATCCGCCGGGAGTGCTCGACCTCGGCCTGCCAGGCCTCGAAGGCCTCGGCCCGGGAGGAGCCGGTCGCGTCGTACGCCACCTGGAAGTCCCCCTCCGGCGACCAGACCCACGGGACGTCCTCCTTGTCGATCACCCGCCGGAACCAGGCCCGCTCGACCTCGGCCATGTGCCGCACCAGCCCGAGCAGGCTGAGCGTGGAGGGCGGGCTCGACTTGAGCCGCAGCTGCTCGTCGGTGAGCCCGTCGCACTTCATGGCGAGCGTCGCCCGGTGGAAGTCCAGGAAGGCGCGCAGCATCTCGCGCTCGCCCCCGGTCAGCGGCGGCGCGATGCGTTCGGTGGTCATCCCGTTCTCCTTCACGGCGGTGGGGCCGGACGGTCCCGGTTCACCATCTAGGTGCTCCCGGCCCGCACTTGTCCACTCCTTTTACTTCCGTCCCGTTCCCGGCCCCGTGCACCGCGCTCCCACCAACGGCGGATTCGTCATTCGGTATGACCGTCAACTCGCTTGCCCCTTACGTCATCCGGTCGATTTCCGGCGTTCGCCCGCCATCAGGTTTGGGTACGTACTGCGGCGCGCGCCCGAGCACCGGGCCCGCCGCGGCCCCCGGGCGGCGACCCGAGAGGAGACCGAGTATCCATGAACCACGACCGCATCCCCGCCACCGTGCGCCAGACGTACGGCGTGGGCGACCTCGCGATGGCGGCCAGCTTCGCCGGCGGCTTCATCAACTTCGGCGACTGGCACGGGATCGACATCACGGCTCCGAGCCCCGAGGACCGGATCCACAGCCAGGAGCAGCTGTACCGCCGGGTGCTGAGCGCCTTCCCCGGGCCGGCCGAGCGGCTGCGGCTGGCCGAGGTGGGCTGCGGGCGCGGGCTGGGTGCGGCACTCGCGCTGCGGGAGTTCCGGTTCGCCGCCGTGACCGGGGTGGACATCCACCCGGACCAGATCGAGCGCGCCCGGACGGTCAACTCCAAGGCGCTGGCGACGTTCCCCGACCGACTGGCGTACGCCCTCGGCGCGGCCGACGAGCTCCCCTTCCGGGGCGGCTCGCTGGACGGCGTCTACTCGGTCGAGGCGGCCCAGCACTTCCGCGAGCTGACCGGCTTCGCCCGCGAGGCGGCGCGGGTGCTGCGCCCCGGCGGCCGGCTGGTGGTGACCACCTTCTTCAGCTCCGGCCCGGAGGTCGCCGAACGGCTGAGCATCCTGCTCGGCAGCTTCGCCGACGGCCTGGACGTCGCCCATCCGCTCGACGCCTTCACCGCCGACCTCACGGACGCCGGGTTCACCGACGTCCGTACCGTGTCGATCGGGGCCGACGTCTGGCCCGGCCTGGACCGCTACCTGGAGGACACCGTCCCGCCCGGCCACTGGACCCGTAACTTCCTCCCCGCCTGGAGGAGCGGCCTGCTCGACTACCACCTCGTCACCGCCGACCGGGCGTGACCCCGGCCGGGCCCGGCCTCCCTGCGCACCACCGGAAGCACCGCCCGAAGCGGCACCGGCAACACCACCGGGTCGGACCGACCCGGCCCGACCGGTGCCGACCGACCCCGTCTGACCAGTGATAATGACTCGGAAACGCCCGGCGGGGAGGTCATCGAGGCGGCTCCGGCCGCCGTCGCACGGTCTCGCCGGGCCCGGGCAGGGCGATCGGTACACGGGGACAGGGGCACGGCGTGCGGGGGCGGCAAGCGGAGCGGGACCGGATCGAGCAGCTGCTCGCCGACGCCCGGCAGGGGACGAGCGGGGTCCTGCTGGTGCACGGTGAGGCCGGAATCGGCAAGACCGCGCTGCTCGACCACGCCGCCGAACGGGCGCAGGGCGTGCGCGTCCTGCGCGTCGAGGGCATCGAGTCGGAGATGGAACTGGCCTTCGGCGGCCTCCACCAGCTGTTCCTGCCCGTCCTGGACCTCGTCGACGCCCTGCCGCAGCCGCAGGCCGCGGCCATGCGGGCGGTCTTCGGGCTGACCGGCGACGGCGTGCGCGACCGCTTCACCGTCGGCCTCGCGGTCCTGACGCTGCTGTCGGAGGCCGCCACCGACGGCCCGCTGCTGTGCCTGGTCGACGACGCGCAGTGGCTCGACCAGCCGTCGGTGGACATGCTGACGTTCGCCGCGCGCCGGCTGCGGGCGGAGGGCGTCGTGATGCTCTTCGCCGTCCGCGACGGGGCGCCCGGCGCCACCGTGAAGGGACTGCCCGGGCTGCTCGTCGAGGGCCTCGACCCCGCGGCCGCCGCGGAGTTGCTGCCCGGCCTGCCGCCGTACGTCGCGGACCGGGTCATCGAGGAGGCGGGCGGCAACCCGCTGGCCCTGATCGAGCTCTCGGCCGCGCTGACCCCGGCCCAGCGGGCCGGGCGGCTGGGCCCGTTGGCGCTGCCCGAGGCGGCCGCCGGGCTGCCGAGCCGGATCCGGGACGGCTTCCTGGAGCAGATCCGGCGGCTGCCCGAAGCCGCCCAGGCGGTGCTGCTGGTGGCCGCCGCCGACGACACCGGCGATCTGGCGCTGGTGCTGCGGGCAGCGGAGCCGCTCGGCGGCACGGTCGAGGACCTCGAACCCGCGGAACGCTCCGGCTTCCTGCTGCTGTCCGGGGCGGCGGTGCGCTTCCGGCACCCGCTGGTGCGGTACGCCGCCTACCAGGGCGCCCCGCTCGCCCGGCGGATCGCCGCGCACCGGGCGCTGGCGGAGGCGCTCGGCGCCGCCGGCCAGGTGCACCGGCGGGCCTGGCACCTGGCCGCCGCGTCGACGGGCCCGGACGAGCGGGTCGCCGAGGAGCTGGAGCGGGTCGCCGAGTGGGCCGGGAGCCGGCAGGCCATGGCGTCCGCGTCCGCCGCCTACGAGCGCGCCGCCCAGCTCACCGCGGATCCGCAGCGGCGTGGGCGCCGCCTGGTCCGGGCGGCGCAGAAGGCCGCCGACGCCGGGCAGGACGAGCGGTGCGCGATGCTGGCCGACCAGGTGCCGCTGCCGCTGGAGGACCCGGGGGTGGCGGCGGACTTCGCCCGCGCCCGGGCGGTGGTCGAGCTGGGCTACCGCAGGCCGGAGACGGCCGCCCGGATCCTGGTCGACAGCGCCGACCTCACCGGCGCCGACCTCCCGGACACGACGGCGTCGCTGCTGGCCGACGCGGTCCACGCGGCCTTCGCCGCGGGGGACGCCGCGCTGATCGGGGAGGTCGCGTCCCGCGCCCCGGACCTGCCGGTCCTGGCCGTACCCGCCCGGCTGTTCGGCGGTGACGTGCCTGGCGGACTCGACGCACTCGACACACTGCGCGCGCTCGTGGAGAGCGGCCCGGACGGCGCCACCGGTGTGATGGACCAGCTGATGACCGGGATCTACTGCCGGCTGACCGGCGACCACGCGGCCGCACGGCAGGCCGCCGCCGGAGCGGTCGCCCACTGCCGCGACCAGGGCATCAGTGGTTGGCTGCCCACCACGCTCCACCTGCTGGCCCTGACGGAGCTGGCGCTCGGCCGCCACGACGACGCGTCCGCGCACGCCACCGAGGGGCTCCGGCTGGCCGAGTACTACGACCTGGCCCACCGGGCCGCCCATCTGCGCGCCGCCCTGGCCGTACTGGCGGGCGTCCGCGGACAGGAGGAGCAGGTCCGGGCGCTGGCCGGCGAGGCCCTGGACTACACCCGGCCGCGCGGGGTGGGCCGGGGCAGCGCGGACGCCCTGTGGGCGCTGGGCCTGCTCGAACTCGGCCTCGGCCGGGCCGAGGCGGCGCTGGAGCCGCTGGAGTCGGCGCTGCGGGAGGCGGCCCATCCGCTGCTCTCGCTGCCCCTGCTGGCGGACCTGGTCGAGGCGGCGGTGCGGGCCGGCCGCCCGGAGCGGGCGGCGGAGCCGGCACGGCTGCTCGGGGAGTGGGCCGCGGCGCTGGGGCGGCCCGGTCTGTCCGCCCTGGCCCGCCGCTGCCAGGCCCTGACCGGCTCCGACCGGGTGGCCGAGGAGCACTTCACGGCGGCGCTGGCCCTGCACGAGGGCGGCAGCGACTACGACCGGGCCCGCACCGCGCTGGTCCACGGGGAATGGCTGCGCCGCCTGCGGCGCCAGATCGACGCCCGGGAGCAGCTGCGCGCCGCGCTGGAGGTCTTCGAGCGGCTCGGCGCCCGGCCCTGGGCCGACCGCGCCCGGGCGGAGCTGGGAGCAGCGGGCGGGGAGACCGGGCTGACCGCCCGCCATGACGGGCCGATCAGTCTGCTGAGCCCGCAGGAACGCGAGGTGGTCCGGCTGGCCGCCGCCGGTGCGAGCAACCGGGAGATCGGCACGCAGCTGTTCCTGAGCCCGCGCACGGTCGGGCACCACCTCTACCGGGCGTTCCCCAAGCTCGGCGTCAGCTCCCGCACCGAGCTCGCCACGCTGCTGGCCTCATGAGGCCGGAGCCTGCGGGGTCGGAGCGTGCGGGGTCGAAGCCTACGAGGCCGGATCCTGCGGCGCTGCCGCGGAGGCGTCCGGCACCGAGTAGATCATCCGGGTCTGGGCGGTCCGGTAGCCGGCCCGGGCGAAGGCGGCGGCCATCGGGGCGTTGTCGGTGTCCGTGGTGGCCGTGATCAGCTCGGCGCCCGCCTCCACCTGCACCCGGGTGATCTCGGCGAGCACGTCGTCGACGTACCCCTGTCCGCGCAGTTCGGGGACGACGCCCAGGTAGCCGACGTTGCGGTTGTACGGCGTCGCCGACGGCAGGGCCAGTCCGGCGACCTGCCCGTCCAGGGTGCGGGCCAGGCGCCACCACGCGCGCTCGCCCGGGCAGCTGAGATAGAAGTCCACCTCGTCCTGGGCGGCGGCCTCGACGCCCATGGACGCCACGTTCCGGCGCGTCTCGCCGTCCAGGCTGCCCACCGCGATCCGCCGGAAGACGTCGAGGAACTCCTCGTCCGAGCCCTCGGTGAAGGTGAGGCGCCCGCTGGAGGCCGGGAGCCCGGCGTCGGGGGTCCACTCCAGGCGCAGCCGTTCCACCTCGTCGGTGAGCCCGGCGGCCAGGGCGGCCTCCTGCCGCCAGGCCAGGGCGGCGACGACGGCCGGGTCCTCGCGCCAGCCGTTCGGCAGCGTGACGTTGTACAGCGGGGGCTTGGTGGCCCCCTGTTCGGCGAAGGCCCGCAGGCTCGCGGTGATCAGCCCGGCCGCGACCGCCGCCCGGTCGCCGACCGAGGGGTCGACGTACAGGCAGTCCAGTGCGATCGGGTGCTCGCTGGAGGCCTGGCCCCACCACAGGGCGCGGGCCACGATCCGGTCGCCGTCCTCGGCGATCCAGGTCCACTCCGGCCGGTACATGCCCTCGGCCAGTTCTTCCAGGTAGCGGTCGGCGGGGATCCAGCCGATGGGTTCGTCGACCGTCACGGCGGTGACGCGGTCGAGGTCGGTCTCGGTGGTGGAACGGAACAGCATAGGGGTGGAAGGCCTGCTTTCGGCTCGGACGAGGCGGGGTGACGTCATCGACGATAGACGGGGCGCCTCCCGACGGGCATCAGTCATCCCGACGTAATGTGACCGGCCGTCGACCTGCCGGGCCGGTCCGGGCGCTGCGCGTGGCCTCGTGTCCGTCCTCGTCCTCTTCCTCCGCAGGCCCCGAACCGCCGCGAAGCCCGCCGACCCGGCTCCGGCCACCCCGGCGAGGTAGCGCCCGCGAGGTAGCACCCACGAGGTGGCACCGCCTCGGAGGGGAAGCCGGGGGCGCGCCGGAACGGGGGCCCGGAGCCCGACCGGACACGGGGATCACCAGGGGACTTTCTAACGCCTCATCAGTTGGCTAGGCTTCCGCAGGTTTCGAAGACGTGATCGACCGCCGCCACTATGATCGGCGCAGCATCATGTCAGGTACGCGCCCGATGGAGGACCGACCCAGCGGCTGACGCACCCTCAACTCCCCGCCCGCTCCCTCCGATCACCACGCAAGGCGCGCCATGACTGCTCACCAGCAAGGCCCGACCAACCCCCTGCCGACGGCCGGAGGACCGGCCCGGTGAGGATCACCCGCAAACTCGCCATCCTCGCCACGGTACCGCTGCTCGCGGTGGTCGCCTTCGCGGCGCTCGCCCTGCGCATCACCGCCGGACAGGTGTTCGGCGCCGCGCAGCTGCGCTCGATGGTCGCCATCAGCGCCCAGGCCGGCGACCTGACACGCCAGCTGCAACGGGAACGCACCTGCGCCGCAGCGCTGTTGACCGGCGAGGCCAATCCCGACCGGACCAACGCCTACCTCCGGCAGATCCAGGCGACCGACGCGAGCATCGCGGAGTACCGCCAACTGCGGGGCCGGATGCACGCGGGCCGGGGCAACACCGTGGGGCTCCTGCGCCAGGTGGACGACGACCTGGCGGCCCTGCCCGCGCTCCGCAAGCAGGTGGAGTCGGGCCCGAGCACCGCCCTGTCCGCGACCACCTTCCGCTACCGGATCCTCATCGCCGACCTGTTGGCCTACCGGGGCGACGTCGCCGAGGCCGGGCGGGCCGGGGCCGACCTCGCGGACCGGATCAACAGCGGAGTGGCCCTGGCCCGGGCCCAGGAGTCGGTGAGCCAGCAGGAGGTCGCGGTCCTGACCTCGCGGGCCTCCGGAGTCCTCACCCCGGCCGCGCAGCAGGCGATCACCGCCACCCGCACCGGATACACCGAGGCCGTCCTGGAGTTCCAGCGGGCCGCCACCCCGGAGTGGCAGACCTGGCTGGACCGGTCGCTGACCGGTCCCGGGATCATCGCCGCGGGCCGGCTGGAGGACGCCGTCGCCCGTACCGCGCCGGGCCAACCGCTGCCGGTGGACGCGAGTTGGACAACGGTGACGGACGAGCGGACCGACCGGCTCCAGCGCGTCGAGCAGAAGGTCGACGCCTCGACGCTCGCCAGTGTCACCGACTTCCGCAACGCGCAGCGCAGGTTGGCCCTGAGCGAGGGCGTGGCAGTGCTGCTGGCGGTGATCGCGGTGATCGTCCTCACCCTGCGGCTGGGCCGGCCGATGATCCGGGAGCTGCGCCGGCTGCGCGACGCCGCCCACGCGGTCGCCCACGAGCGCCTGCCCGCGGCCGTCGCCGCCCTGTCCACGGGAGGCGCCCTCGGCGGGGCGACGCCGGAGGAGTTCGCCGCCGCGGCGGGCGACGCCGTCGAGGTCCGCGGCCGGGACGAGATCGCCGCGGTCGGCGCCGCCTTCAACACCGTCAGCCGGGAGGCCGTGCGGATCGCCGCCGAACAGGCGGCCATGCGCGACCGGATGGGCACCGTCTTCGTCGGCCTGGCCCGCCGGGCCGAGCGGCTGACCGGCGCACTGGTCCGGGCGCTGGACGCGGCCGAGCGGGACGAGCCCGACCCCGAACGGCTGGCCCGGCTCTTCGAACTCGACCACCTGGCCAACCGGATGCGCCGCAACAACCACAGCCTGCTCGTCCTCGGTGGCGAGGCGACGGCCCGGGTGCGGTCGGGGGACGCCCCCGTCGAGGACGTCCTGCGGGCGGCGGCGGCCCAGATCGAGCGCTACACGCGGGTCGACGTCGGGACGACGGACCAGGGCGTCCTGATCGAGGGCCGGGCGGTGGACCACCTGGTCCACCTGGTCGCCGAACTGCTCGACAACGCCACCGCCTTCTCCAAGCCCGAGACCAGGGTGACCGCCGAGGCCAGGCTGCTGACGGACCGGCTCGTGATCCAGGTCTGCGACCAGGGCATCGGCCTGGCCGAGGACCGCTGGGCACCCGCCAACGAGAAGCTCGCCGCGCCCCCGCCGGTCGAGATCGCCGCCGTCCGCGCGATGGGCCTGACGGTGGTCGGGCACCTGGCGTCCTGGTACGGCATCCGGGTCGAACTGCGCCCGCGCCCCGGCGGTGGCACCATCGCCGAAGTCACCCTCCCGGACTCGGTGTTCGGCCTGGCCAAGGCCGCCGACCCGGTCCCCGTTCCCGCCCCGACCCCGGCACCGGTACCCGGCCCGACCCCGGTCCCCGTTCCCGGCCTGCCCCCGGCCCCTGTTCCCGGCCTGCCCCCGGTACCGGTAGCGGTACCCGCCCTGCCTCCGACCGCGGCACCGGCCGCCGCCCCGGACGCGCCCCCCGCCACCGCGCCGGCACCGCTCCCGGCACCGGCCGGGCCGCTCCCGGTACCGCCCCCGGCGGAGGCGGCGAGCGCCGGCACCACCGGGAGCGGCCTGCCCCGGCGCCGACGGCCGGCGGGACCGCGCACCGAGGCCGGCACCGAGCCAGGCACCGCCCACCCGGCGGCCCCCGGCACCCCCGAGTCGCCCCAGCCGCCCGAGTCGCCCCAGCCCGTCACCCACCCCTCGCACGGGTTGGCACACCGCGACCCCGGGCAGGTCTCGGCCTCCATGGCCGCCTACGCCCGCGGCATCGGCGCCAGCCGCGCCGGACGCGGCGCCCCCAAGCCCCTCCTCTCCACCCCGAACCAGAAGGAAGACGCATGACCTCCCCTTCGACCCACGATCTCGACTGGCTGCTGAACGACTTCGCGGCCCGGGTCCCGGAGATCACCCACGCGGTGGCGGTGTCCGCCGACGGGCTGCTGATCGCGGCCACCGCCGAGGTCGACACCGCGCACGCCGACCAGCTCGCCGCGATCGCGTCCGGTCTGGTCAGCCTGCTGGCCGGCGCCGGACGGCTGTTGAAGGCCGAGCCGGTGATCAGCAACCTGACCGAACTGCAGGGCGGCTTCCTGTTCTCGATGGCGGTCAGCACCGGCGCCTCGCTGCTGGTGCTGGCCTCGAAGGCCTGCGACATCGGCCAGGTGTCCTTCGAGATGGCCGAGCTGATCAACCAGGTCGGCCCGCAACTCACCCCCACGGCCCGCCCCAAGCTGCTCGACACACCCTCCTGACCGGTCCTCGACACCGGTCCGCCACCCCTACTCCGGGAGCCCACATGCCACCGATCCTCGGACGCCGCTCGACCGGGGGCGCCGCCCGCCCGTCGGCCCGCGGGTGCGTCCTCCTCGCCGCCCTGCTGCTCGCCACCGGCTGCTCCGGCGGCCACCGCGGCGGCGACGCGGCCGGCGGCGGTGCGGGCACGGTGAAGATCGGGCTGCTGGCGTCGCTCTCCGGGACGTACAAGTCCGTCGGCACCGATCTGCGGGACGGCTTCCAGCTCTACCTGGACACCCACGGCGGCAGACTGGGCGGCCACCCGGTCGACCTGGTGATCGCCGACGAGGGCGACGGCGCGCCGACCGCCCTGCCCGCCGCCACCAAGCTGGTCAAGCAGGACAAGGTCCTGGCCGTCACCGGTGTGGTCGGCGCGGGCTCGGTCGCCGCGATCTCTCCGCTGCTCGGCGACGCCGGGATCCCCCTGGTGAGCTCCAACGGCCGCCCCGCCGTCAAGGAGGTCAGCCGGCAGTGGAGCACCAGCTTCATGTCGGACGAGCCCGGGGCGGCGATCGCCCAGTACGTGCACGACACCGTCGACGGGCCGGTCTTCGCGATCGGGCCCGACTACCAGGGCGGCTGGGACGAACTGCGCGGGTTCACCGACGCGTTCGCCAAGGCCGGCGGGCAGCTCGCCGGCGGCGGCAAGGCGACCTTCACGCCGTTCCCCGGCACCACCGACTTCACCCCCTACCTCAACAAGATCAAGAACTCCAAGGCCAAGGCGGTGTACTGCTTCTACGCCGGCAGCGCGGCGGTCGACTTCGTCAAGCAGTACGCCCAGTCCGACCTGGCCGGCACCCCGTTGTACGCCGCCGGGTTCCTCACCGAGGGCGGCGTGCTGACCGCCCAGGGCGACGCCGCCAAGGGGATCCGCTCGGTGCTCAACTACGCCCCGGACCTCGACAACGCGGCCAACCGGGCCTTCGTCTCGGCCTGGCAGTCCAAGTACCAGTCCCCGCCCACCACGTACGCGATGGCCTCCTACGACGCCGCCTCCGTGCTCGACAAGGCGATCGGCGCGGCGGGCGCCACGCTCGACTCCGAGACGCTGAACACCGCCATCGCCGGCCTCGGCCAGATCGACAGCCCGCGCGGCACCTGGCAGTTCGGCAGCAACACCCACTCGCCGGTGCAGAAGTGGTACCTGCGCGAGGTCAAGAGCGACGGCCGCGCCCTGTCCAACCAGATGGTCCAGGACCTCGCCACCATCGGGAACTGACCGGGTACCGGGGAGCGGGGAGGTCGGCCGATGGGCCTGATCGACGCACATCTGGTGCCCGCGGTCGACGGCGTGGCCTACGGCCTGCTGCTGTACGTGGCGGCGGCCGGCCTGACGCTGGCGTTCGGGACCGGCGACGTCCTCAACCTCGCCCACGGCACCCTCTACGCCGTCGGCGCGTACACGGCCGCCACGCTGTCGGACGGCTCGTGGGGCGGGCTGCTGCTCGCCCTGGCCGTCGGCACCGCGGCGGCCGGCGCCGGGGGCGGGCTGCTCGCCGCGCTCACCGCGCCGGTCCGCCGGCGCGGCCACCTCTCCCAGGCGCTGCTCACCTTCGGCGTGGCGCTGGTCGGCGGCGACCTGCTCAGTACGCTCGCCGGGCCCGACGACCTCCCGGTCGCCCTGCCGTCGGCCCTCGACGGCAGCGCCGACCTCGGCGGGCACCGCTACCCGGTCTACCGGCTGGTCTTCATCCTGGTGGCGGCGCTGCTGGCGGCGGCCGGGCAGCTCCTGCTGCGCCGCACCCGGGCCGGCGCGCTGCTGCGGGCCACGGTGGACGACGCCGCGATGGTCGCGGGGCTGGGCACCAACCCCCGGGTGGTGCACGCCGCCGTGCTGGCGGGCGCCGGAGCCCTCGCGGGCCTCGCGGGCGTCCTCGGCGCCCCCATCATCGGCCCGGGCCCGCGCACCGCCGACACCGTCCTGCTGCTCTCGCTGATCGTGGTGGTGCTGGGCGGCCTGGGCTCGGTCCTCGGCGCCCTGGTGGCGGCGGTGGCCGTGGGCGAGGTGCAGACCCTCGGCGTCGACCTGGCACCGGACCTCGCCCCCTACCTCCTGTTCGCGGCGATGGCCGCGGCGCTCGTCCTGCGCGGCCGCGGCACCCGTGGAGCCGACGGAGCCCGTGGAGCCCGCGGATGACCGGGGGCGGCGGAACCCGGCCGCCGGGCCGCCGTCCGGCCGTGCACCCGGCCCTCCGGGCGCTGTCGGCGACCGCGCTCGCCCTGTTCGCCGTGCCGGCCCTGGTCGACGAGTCGACACTCGGCCTGCTCACCCCGATACCCGCGCTCGGCCTGGCCGCCGTCGGCATCACCGTCCTCACCGGCCGGGCCGGGCTGCCCACGCTCGGCCAGGCCGCGCCGTACGCGGTCGGCGCCTACACCACCGCGCTGCTGGGCCGCGCGGGCGTCGACACCGCCCCGGTGCAGCTCGCCGCCGCGGCCCTGGCCGCCGCGTTGTTCGCACTGCTGACCGGACCGGTCGTGGCCCGGGCCCGGGGCGTGACGGTCCTGATGATCACACTGGCGCTGGGAGAGCTGACCGCCACCGCGGCGGCCCGCTGGAGCTCGGTCACCGGCGGCACCGACGGCCTGGCCGGCATTCCGCCGCTCCGGGTGCTCTGGGGCACGGCGCCGCTGACCGACGACCCGGCGGTCTACCGGTACGTGGTCGCCGTCGCGGCCTGCGCGGCCGCGGCGACGGTCCTGGTGCTGCGCTCGCCCCTCGGGCTCCTGCTCGCCGGGTGCCGCGACCACGAGCCGCGGATGCGCGCCGGCGGCCACCCGGTGACCCTGGTCCTGCTCGGCGCCCACGTCGGGGCCGCCGTCCTGGCGGGGGTGGGCGGCCACCTGCTGGTGACCGCGCAGCGCTACGTCTCCCCCGCCGACGTCGGCTTCACCACCTCCTCGCTGTGCCTGCTCGCCGCCGTGCTCGGCGGCGTGACCTCGCCGCCGGGCGCGCTCGCCGGCACCGCCCTGGTGCTGATCACGCGGGACCAGCTCGCCGCGCACTGGCCGGGGCACGGGCCGCTGCTGCTCGGTGCCCTGTTCATCGCCGCCGTGTACCTGCTGCCCCGCGGGTTCGCCGGGATCCGCCTCCCCCGGCTCCCTCGCCCACCGCTGCCGCCCCGGCTCCCGCAGGGCTCGCCGCCGGTGCCTCCCGCCCGGCCCGCGGCCCGCACCACCTCCCCGGAGGCCGGCCCGTGAGCGCCCTGCTCGCCCTCCACGGGGTGACCCGCCGCTACGGCGGACTGGTCGCCGTCGACCGCCTCGACCTGACGGTCGAACCCGGGGCCCGCCACGCCGTGATCGGCCCCAACGGCGCCGGCAAGTCCACCGTGCTCGGCCTGCTCGCCGGCACGGTCGCGCCGTCGGCCGGCCGGATCACCCTCGACCGGCGGGACATCACCGGCACCGGCCCGGCCCGGCGCTCCCGCCTGGGCATCGCCCGCACCTTCCAGCAGCCGGCGGTACTCGACAGCCTGAGCGCCCTGGACAACGTCACCCTCGCCGCCTGGCGACACACCGAACTGCGCGGGCTCTGGCGCCCCCGCCGGTACCGGGAGCTCGGGCGCCGCTGCCACGACCTGCTCGACCGGGTCGGCCTCGCGCAGCTGGCCGCCCACCCCGCCGGCCGGCTGTCCCACGGCCAGCAGCGGCTGGTGGAGATCGCGGCCGCGCTCGCCGCCCGGCCCCGGGTCCTGCTGCTGGACGAACCGGCCGCCGGCCTCACCGAGGCGGAGGGCGACCGGCTGGTGGCGGCCCTGCGGCAGGTCTCCGCCGAGGTCGCCGTGCTGCTGATCGAGCACGACCTCGCCTTCGTCAACGCCCTGGCCGACCGGATCACCGTCCTGCACGAGGGCCGCGCGATCGCCGACGGCACTCCGGAGCAGATCGGCGCCGACCCCGCCGTCCGGGAGGCCTACCTCGACGTCCGGTCCGGGTGAGGCGGATGCTCGAAACACGCTCCCTGCGGGCCGGGTACCACGGCGGCACCGTGCTGCACGGCATCGACCTGACGGCCGACCGGTGCTCGGTGCACGCCGTGCTCGGGCCCAACGGCGCCGGGAAGACGACCCTGCTGCACGCACTGGCCGGGCTGGTCCCGGTGGGCTCGGGCCGGATCGAGCTCGCCGGCACCGAGGTCACCCGCCTCCCGGCCCACCGCCGAGCCCGGGCCGGCATCGGCCTGGTCCCCCAGGGGCGCCGGGTCTTCGCGTCGCTGACGGTGGCGGAGCACCTGAAGGTGGCCCACCGGCGGCGGCCGACCGCCTGGTCGCCCGCGCGCGTCCTCGACCTGCTCCCCCGGCTCGGCGAGCGGCTGCACCAGCGCGCCGACCACCTCTCCGGCGGCGAGCAGCAGATGCTCGCCCTCGCCCGCACCCTGCTCACCGGCCCCCGCGTCCTGCTGCTGGACGAGCCCACCGAGGGCCTGGCCCCGGCCGTCGCCGCCGACGTCCTCGACCTGGCACGCCGGTTGGCCGCCGACGGACTGGCCGTCCTGCTCGCCGCCCCGCGTCCGGCCCAGGTGCTCCCGATCGCGGACCGGATCACCGTGCTCGGCGCCGGACGGGTCACCACCGCACTGGACGGCGCCGCCGCGCGCCGGGACCCGGCCCGTGTGCTCGCCGCCCTCGCCCCGCCCCGCCAAGCACCGCAGGAGTCGCACTGATGCCAACCGACGCGCACTACGCCTTCGACAACCGGGCCGACGAGGCCGTGGACCAGCTCCGGGTCCTGGAGTCCGCCCTCGACCCGATCACCGCCTCCCACCTGGAGCGGCTCGGGGTCCCGGCGGGCGCCCACTGCTGGGAGGTCGGGGCGGGCGCCGGCTCGGTCGCCCGGCTGCTCGCCCGGCTGGTCGGCCCCGAGGGGTCGGTGACGGCCACCGACCTCGACCCGACCCGGCTGACCGGGTCCACCGAATCCGCGGGTTCTGCCGGGGAAGCCGGGCCGGCCGCGGAGGTGCGCGTCCTGCGGCACGACGTCCGGCACGAGCCGCCGCCCGGCGGGCCCTTCGACCTGATCCACGCCCGGCTGCTCCTGCTCCACCTGCCCGAACGCCGCGCGGTGCTCGCCACCCTGGCCGGCGCCCTGCGGCCCGGCGGCGTGCTGCTGGTCGAGGAGTTCGACCGCAGCCCGCTCTCCGTCCTCACCCCCGCCGACCCGTCCGAGCGCGAGCTCTTCGCCCGGGTCGTCGACGCCGTCCTCGCCGTCCTGGGCGAGCGGGGCGCCGACCTGGACTGGGGGCGCCGGGTCCACGCGGAGATGACCGGCCTCGGGCTGTGCGGGGTGCACACCGCCGTCCACGCCGAGAGCTGGTCCCACGACGGCGGCGCCCGCCTCCACGACATCAACTCGCGCCAGCTCCAGGAGCCCCTGCTCGCCGCCGGTCTCACGCTCGACGAGCTGGAGCGGTTCCGCGCCCTGGTCCGCAGGCCCGGCTTCGAGGCGCTGTCCTACACCCTGGTCTCGACCTCGGCCCGCAGGCCCGCGTGAGCCACCCGCCCAGGTGAGCCGCCCGCCCGCCGGGCACCGCCACGGCTGCGGCTCGGCCGGGCCGCGGGTCGGCGGGGATCAGCAGGAGCCGGCCGGGCGGTCGCGGACCACCAGGTCGGTGCGGCCTGCGGTGGCGTCCAGCCAGACGACCCGGGTGCCCTGGTCCGCCGCGGCGTAGATCTGGCTGCCCCGGTTGCAGGAGAGCCGCTGGGGGGTGCCGCCGGTGATCGGGAGCTGCCAGAGCTTGGGCAGCGCGGCGTTGGTCCAGCCGCTGCTGGGCTTGCTGCCCGGCTGCTCGAAGGTGACGGCCTGGTCGGAGGCGGTGAAGGAGAGGCCGCGCACGGCGGCGGGCGAGTCGGCGGGCAGCACGTCGGTCACACCGGAGCCGTCCAGGGCGCCGGAGCGGATCGAGCTCGGCTTGGACCCGTCGATGGGCGTCTCCCTCCAGAGCAGCCGCCCGCCCGCGAGCAGGGTGTCGGTGCCCCCGGGCCCGACACTGTTCAGGTACTGGGCGGTGACCTTGCCGGCGGCGATCGAGTAGACGGTCGGCGCCAGGACGAAGTCCTCCCCGACGGCCCACTGCTCGGACCAGGCGATGGTGCCGTCCTTGAAGGTGAGGCTCCCCGCGGAGTGGCCCGCGGGCAGCGGGATCTCCGCGGCCTGGGTGCCGTCCCGGTAGAGGTGGATCGTGGTCCGGTCCGTGGTGTAGTCGGTCGTCCGGAAGACCAGTTCGTTACCGGACACACCGAGTTCGCCGGGCTGCTGGTTCGCGGAGCGGTACAGGCTGCGGACCGGACCGCCGGACAGCGGGCTGGTCAGCAGTTCCATCCCGAAGACGCCCTGGGCGTCCGGGCCGATGGCCACCCAGGCGGCGGACTTGCCGTCGGTGGCGGCCCAGCCGTGGTAGCGGCCGTCCTCCGGGCTGAGCCGGGTGGGCGTGCCGGAGCCGTTGGTGGCGCCGGTGAACAGGGCGGTCTTGCTGAGGGTCTCGGTGTTGGACATCATCACCCAGCGGCCGTTGGCGGCGGCCGGGGCGGCCATCGAGGTGGAGATGTCGCGCAGCAGCGGGCGGCTGTCCAGGCCGAGTCGGCTCTGCCAGCCGGCCCGGATCCCGTGTGCGTCGAACGCCTTCTCCACCGCGCGGAGTTGGGCCCGGTTCAGGTTGAGCGCCCGGCCGGCGGTGAGCACCGCGTTGCGGCCGTCGACGAAGTCGTCCAGCGGGGTGAGGTACTCGGTCAGCGCGCGGTAGACCAGCCGGTCGGCGGTCAGCGGGTCCAGGGTGCGCCGGATGTCCCACAACGCCCCGCCGAAGATGGTGGAGTTGAGGTGCACCCCGCCGTTGTCGACGCTGATCCCCGCACCGACGTAGTCGGTCACGGTGGTGCGGTGGTCGTCGAGCCGGCGTGACGCGCAGGCCTCCGGGGTACCGGTGCGGCAGAGGGACTCGCCCAGCAGCGCGGCCTTCGGGTCGTTCATCGACTGGCCGCGGGCGGTCACCTCGATGGCATTGCCGAAGTAGTCCGCCAGCGCCTCGTTCATGGCGCCGGACTGGCCGACGTAGGCGAGCTTGGCGGTGTGGTCGATGACGCCGTGGGTCATCTCGTGCCCGGCCACGTCGAGTGCCACCGCGAACTGGCGGTACTTGGCGTCGCCGCTGCCGTAGACCATCTTCGAGCCGTCCCAGTAGGCGTTCGGGAGCGACTGGCCGCCGGCGGTCACGTTGACCACGGAGGTGATCGGACCGCCCTTGCCGTCCAGGCCCTCCCGGCCGAGCCGGTTGCGGTAGAAGTCGTACACGGTACCGGCGTTGACGTGGGCGTCGGTGGCGCCGCTGGTGCCGGTGGAGGCGGGGAAGTCCGGGCCCGCGGAGTGGGCCGGGGCGCTGTCGGCGGGGATGCCGCCCCTGAAGTCGTCGGAGTCCCGGCCGGCCCCGTCGTAGGTGGTGATGGCGGCCGACCGGGTGAGGTCGGTGAGCTGGTAGCTCCCGTCCGGGAGGCGGCCGATGTTCACCTTGACGGAGCGGCCGGAGAGGTCCGGGGCGGTACCGGTGGCGGGCTCGACCCCGGCGGCGGCGCCGGCGACGGCACCGCCGCGACCGTCGGTGTCGGCCTCGGCGCGGGCGGCGGGACTGCCGGCGGCCCTGGCCCCGGCCTTCGCACCGGCCGCGGCACCGGCGGCGCTGCCGCCGCCCACCGAGTAGGGGGCGCGGGCGTCGTGGGCGAGGGCGACCACGCCGACGGTGGCGTCCACGTAGACCTCGCGGACCACCCGGTCGCCGGTGGCCGGGTCGCTGCCGCGCAGGGTGAAGTGCTGGGCCAGTCGGCCGGCGCCGCCGGGCAGGACGACCAGGCCGTGGTCCTCGACGGCGGCCCCGGCCCGGGCCCGCGGGTCCTTGACGGCGTCGAGCGCCCGCTCGCGCAGGATCGGGGCCGGGACGGCGGGGGTGGTCGGCGCGGTGAGCCCGGTGAAGTACTTGCCGCCGACCGACTCGACCCGCTGCTCGGCGCCGTCGCCGACCAGGTGGACGAGGTACTGCGCGCCGAGCACCGGGAGTCCGCCGTGGCGCTGTTCGAACCTGACGGTGCGCCGGCCGTCGGCCGCGCGCTCGGTGCCGATCTCGGCCAGCTGCCCGGGGTCGATCTTGTACCGGTCCGAGTGGGCCGCGAGGTACGCCCGGGCGGCGTCGGCCGGATTGCCGGGGGCGGCGTCGGACAGGCCGGTGACCAACTGCGGGGTGGCGGTGCCCTCGCCGGCCACCAGGCCGGGGACGGGGTCGGGGTCGACGGCCGGTCCGGCCAGGGCGGGCGAGGCGGCCAGGACCAGGCTCAGAGCGGCGGTTATGCCGACGCCGAGCGCCCTGGGCGTGCGGGAACGGTGGTGCACTGCGGTCCTCCCATGGAGTACGGGATCGGTGGTGGTGGCCCGCGGGGGGTCGGCCACCCGCCGGGAAACATGCGGCGAGCGGCCCGACCCGGCCTGCGGAGGCGGCCGGGGACCGCCGGGGCGGCCCGGACAGCCCGGACGACCCCGGTGATCGCGCGGCCCTGCCGAAGGGCGCAGGCCGGCGCGGCGGTCACAAGGCTTGCCGACAACTGCAGTTGACGGGCCGCCATGTGCCGACCATATGTCATCAACCGAGATATGTCGATTACCTGCACATGGAGGCCGAGGGGGAGGGCCCGGCCCCGGTGTTCGAGCGGTACTCGACGCCCGGCGGCGATGGTGGGACCCGGGTCCGAACGGCCCCGCCCGAACCATCCGGACCTCTCAGGAGAATCCCGTGACCGCACCCGAGCAGGCAGCCACCGACCCCCGCACCGACGGCCGGCTGGAGGAGGTCGCCGACGGGGTCTTCGCCTACGTCCAGGCGGGCGGCGGCTGGTGCATCAACAACGCGGGCCTCGTCGTCTCGGGCGGCCGGACGGCCCTGATCGACACCGCGGCGACCGAGGCCCGGGCCCGCCGCCTGCGGGAGGCCGTCCGAACGGTGTCCCCGACGATGCCGGAGTACCTGGTCAACACCCACTTCCACGGCGACCACGCGTTCGGCAACTTCGTCTTCCCCGAGGCCCTGGTGATCGGCCACGAGCGCACCCGCAGCGAGATGGCCGCGGCCGGACTGCACCTGACCACGCTGTGGCCGCAGGTGTGCTGGGGCGACATCGAGCTGTCCCTGCCCACGCTGACCTACCGCGACGGCGTGACGCTCCATGTCGGCGACACCGTGGTCGAGTTGATCCACCCGGGACCGGCGCACACCACCGACGACACGGTGGTCTGGCTGCCCGGGCAGCGCGTGCTGTTCACCGGGGACATCGTGATGTCGGGGGTCACGCCGTTCTGCGCGATGGGCTCGGTCGCCGAGTCGATCGCGGTGATCGAGCGGCTGCGGTCCCTCGGCGCCCGGACGGTGGTGACCGGCCACGGACCGGTGGGCGGCCCCGAGGTGTTCGACGAATCGGAGCGCTACCTGCGGTGGGTGCTGCAGGTGGCCCGGGACGGGCTGGCCGCCGGACTCACCCCGCTCCAGGCCGCCCGCGGCTGCGAGCTCGGCGAGTTCGCCCGGCTGGTCGACTCCGAACGGCTCGTCCCCAACCTGCACCGTGCCTACGCCGAGCTCCGCGGGGCGCCGCCCGGCGACCCGCTCGACGTCGGCGCGCTGTTCGCCGAGATGGTCCGGTTCCACGGCCGGCCGCCGACCTGCCGGGCCTGAGGCGCCAGGCCCGCACCTCCTGACTCGCACCTCCCGACTCGCACCTCCCGACCCGCGGGTCCCGGCCACATACCGAGACCCCGGGGCTCCCAGTCTCGACGCGGGCGGGACGGTACGCCACACTCGTTCCACCCGGCACCGCGTACCGACCAACCTCCAGGGCCAGGCACCCGGCCCGGCCCGGAACCGCACATCGGAGAGCCATACGGTGACCACGAGTCAGCAGCTGGAGATCGCCTTCTCGTCCGGCCGGTCCGGCACCGGACCGGCCACCTGGGGCCAGCGGGCCATCTGGACCGCCGTGAGCAGGCTCGCGCCGGCCGACGCGCCGCGCTACAACATCACGGTGGCCACCCCCGTGGACCCGGGCGTTCCCGTGCCCGCGGTGCTCGACGCCCTCGGGCACCTGCTCCACCTGCACGACTCCCTGCACACCCGGCTGCACCGGGACGAGGACGGCACGCTGCGGCAGACCGTCGACCCCGCCGGGCGGCTGCCCGTGCACTCCCGACCGTGCGGCGGCGGCCGGCAGGAGGCGGACGAGGCCGGCCGCGCCCTGCACGACGAACTGGCGGCGCTGCCCTTCGACTGCGCCGAGGAGTGGCCGATCCGCGTCGGCCTGGTCGAATCCGAGGGCCTGGTACGGCATCTGACGCTGGTGCTGTCCCACACCGCGGTCGACGGCACGGGCATGCGCCAGCTCGTGATGGACCTCACCGACCTCGTCCTGGGCAGCTCACCGGAGCGGATCAGGGAGCTGCGGCCCAGCCAACAGCCGCTTGAGGAGGCCGAGTTCCAGACCTCCGACCGCGGCCGGCGGCGCGACTCCAACGCCCGGCAGCACGCCCTGCGCAAGCTGCGCGTCGGCCCGCCCCGGCTCTTCCCGCTCCCGGCCGGGGCCGACCCCGACCGGCGCTTCCCGAACGCCGAGTTGAGCTCCCCGGCCCTGCTCCGCGCCGTCGACCTGGTCGCGGCCGGCCACCGGGCCAGCTCCGCCTCCGTCCTGCTGGCCGCGGTGGCCACGATGACCTCCCGGCTGTCCGGCCACCCGGATCCGGTGCTCCAGGTCATCGTCAACAACCGCTTCCTGCCCGGCCTCACGCACGCGGTGAGCGTGGTGGCGGGCGACAGCATCCTCCATCTGCCCGACGCCGGACAGGACTTCGCCGCCCTGGTCCGCCGCACCCACGCGTCCACGATCGCCGCCTACCGCCACGCGTACTACGACAAGCAGCTGTTGGACGAGGACATCGAGAAGCTGACCACCGAGCAGGTCCCGCTCGCCGACCGCTCCTGCATCGTCAACGACACCCGGGAGCTGGCACCGCCGCTGCGGCCGGAGGACGAGGACGCGGCGATCCCGCCCGCCGGGGAGTCGCTGGCGCAGGCCCGGGCCAGGACCACACTGACCTGGCCGGTCGACTTCGAGCCGCGCCCCGGGCTCTCCTACGCCCTGGACGCCCTCCAGACGCCCGACGCGCTCCGGCTCTCGATGACCGCCGACCCGGCGGTGCTCCCCCGCCCGGACATCGAGCGCTTCCTGTTCGGCGTCGAGGAGCTGGTCCTCACCGAGGCCCTGGCGCTCGGCCACGCCTGACCGTGCTCGTGCCCGTGCCCGGCCCGCGCGCTGCGGGCCGGGCACGGGCACGTCACCCGCACCGCCGACGGGGCGTCAGTGCGCCTCGTGCACGGTGTTGGTCTGCTGGATCGCCTTCCACGACTTCGGCTCCTGCGGCTCCTGCGGCTGCGCGGGTGCCGAAGCCTGCGCCGGCGCCTTGGCGGCCGGAGTGACGGCCGCCCCCGGGACACCGGCCGAGGAGAGCGCCGGCTTCGCCGGGGTGAACAGCCAGGTGGTGAAGAGGTCCCCGAGCTGCTTCCCGGAGATCCGCTCGGCGTACGCCTGGAACTGCTGGATGGTCGCGTTGCCGTACTTCCGCTCGGCCGGCCAGCCCTTCAGGATCCGGAAGAACGCGTCGTCGCCCACCGCGTTGCGCAGCGCCTGGACGGCGACCGCGCCCCGGTCGTAGACGGCGCCGGCGAACTGGTTGTCGGCGCCCGGGTCGCCCGGCTTGATGGTCCAGAACGTGTCGTCGGCCGGGTGGGAGGCGTACACGTAGTCCGCGAGCTCCTGCGCCGTGCCCTCGTTCTCGTGCTCCGACCAGAGGAACTGCGCGTAGCGGGCGAAGCCCTCGTTGAGCCAGATGTCGCTCCAGCGCTGGACGGAGACGCTGTCGCCGTACCACTGGTGGGCCAGCTCGTGCACGACGACCGAGGTGTTGGCGCCGCGCGCGAACTGCCGCGGGCCGTAGAAGATCCGGGTCTGGGTCTCCAGGCCGTAGCCGGCGGTGACGTTCGGGACGTAGCCGCCGACCGAGCTGAACGGGTACTCGCCGAAGTAGCCGCTCAGCCAGTCGACCAGCTCGCCGGTGCGCTCGACGCTGGCGCGGGCCGCGTCCGCGTTGTCGCCGAGGTCCTTGCTGTACGCGTTGTAGACGGGCAGGCCGCTCGGGGTGGTGTCGGTGCTGATGTCGAACCTGCCGACGGCGAGCGTGGCCAGGTAGGTGGCCTGCGGCTTGTTCTCGCGCCAGCTGAACCTGGTCCAACCGGCCTGGGAGGTCTGGCCGGTGAGGATGCCGTTGCTGATCACCTGGCTGCCGTCGGGCACCAGGACCGAGACGTCGAAGGTCGCCTTGTCGGTCGGGTGGTCGTTGCTCGGGAACCACCACCAGGCGGACTCGGGCTCGCCGGCCGCCACGCCGCCGTCGGGCGAGCGCAGCCAGGCGGTGAAGCCGTAGCGCTTCACCTTGGACGGGATCCCGGCGTAGCGGACGACGACGGTCGCCTGGGCGCCCTTGGCGAGCGGCCGGTCGGGGGTGACCTCCAGCTCCTGCTCCCCGGTGGCGGCGAACTTGGCCACCCGCCCGTTGACCAGGACCTGCTTGACGTCGAGCGCGAAGTCGAGGTTGAACCGGGACAGGTTCTGGGTGGCGGTGGCCAGGATGGTGGTGGTGCCCTCCAGTTCGTCGGTGGCGGGCTGGTACTTCAACCGGATGTCGTAGTGCGAGACGTCGTACCCGCCGTTGCCGTAGGTCGGGTAGTACGCGTCCCCGGCGCCGGCCGCACCGGGCCCGGTCTGGGCGGCGGACGCGGGAACGGCCAGGAGCAGGGCGACAGCGCTGGCGGCAGAGACGATCAGCCTCTTGCGCACGGTGGTCCTCCAGGGTCACTGGGACGGTGGGATGGTGCCGATCACTGGGGTGATCCGGCTCGATCCCTGTCCCGTTCGGCCCTGCTCCACGCCTCCGTTATGAAATGTTCATGCGAAGAAACTCACCGTAACGCGCACCCGGGTGCGGGCCCTCGGACAAGCCCTAAGCCCCCACCGCCACCGGCGCCCGGACCAGCGAGCCGTACTCGGTCCACGACCCGTCGTAGTTCTTGACGTGCGGGTAGCCCAGCAGCTCGGTCAGCGCGAACCAGGTGTGCGCCGAGCGCTCGCCGATCCGGCAGTACGCGATCACCTCGCGCTCCGGCTCCACCCCCTGCCCGCCGTACAGGGCGCGCAGCTCCTCCGCCGAGCGGAAGGTGCCGTCCTCGTTGGCCGCCTGCGACCAGGGGATGTTCACCGCGCCGGGGATGTGCCCGGGCACCTGTGCCTGCTCCTGCGGCAGATGCGGCGGGGCCAGCGCCTCGCCCCGGTACTCGGCGGGCGAGCGGACGTCCACCAGCACCGCGTCCGAGCCCGGCTTGGCGAAGACCTCCGCCTTGGCCAGCACCTCGTCGCGCAGCGCCCGTACCTCGGGGTGCTCGGGTCCGGGCAGCCGGTAGCCGGTGTGCTGGTAGTCCATCACCTCCGGGGTGCGCTCGCGCTGCTCCAGCTCCCACTTCTTGCGCCCGCCGTCCAGCAGCCGCACCTGCTCGAAGCCGCGCAGCCGCAGCAGCCAGTAGGCGTACGCGGCGAACCAGTTGTTGTTGCCGCCGTACAGCACCACCGAGGTGTCCTCCTCCACGCCGGCCGAGCGCAGCAGCCGCTGCACGCCCTCGCGGTCGACGTAGTCGCGGCCCACCGGGCTGTGCAGGTCGGTGGTCCAGTTCCAGCCGACGGCGCCGGGGATGTGGTCCTGCTCGAACGCGGTGGTGTCCTCGTCGACCTCGACGACGCGGATCGTGCCGTCGTCCAGGTGCTGGGCCAGCCACTCGGTGCGGACCAGCGACTCGGGGTGTGCGTAACCGTTGCCGGTCATGGTCGTCTCTCCTCTCGTCCCATCCCGTCCCGTCCCATCTCGTCCCACCTCACCTGGTGCGCCGGATCCCCGGCTCCGCCGCGAGCTCCTCATCCCGGCCTCCCGCCCGCTCCGGCCGGAGCGGCGCGCAGCCGCTCCAGGGACCGCCGGGCGCCCAGCGCCTCGAACACCGCCGCCGCCTCCCCGCACAGCGCCGCATCCGCCGCCGTACCCGCACCCGGTGCGGAGCCCGCGCCCTCACCCGCACCCGCACCCGCGAGGTCCGCCGGCCCCGGGACGCCGGTCACCGCCCGCACCTTCTCCCGGGCGGCCCAGAACGGCTGCCGGGCCCGCTCGTACAGCCGGGCGGCGGCCAGGTGCCCGGCCCGGGCCCCCACCCGGTCGCCCTTCGCCGCCGCCAGCGAGCCGAGCGCCGACTGCGCCATCGCCCGCCACGCCGAGCTCTCGAACCTCCCGGCGACGTCCTGCGCCGCCGCCGCGTGCTCGGCCGCGCCCCCGGCGTCGCCGACGGCGGCGAAGGCCTCCGCCGCCACCGGGTACAGCAGCGCCGTACAGGTCGGGCACTCGCCGTACCGGGCTGCGGCCGCGGCGGCGGCCCGCGCGGACCGGACGGCCTCGCCCGGCTCCCCGCGCTCGACCGCGTCGAAGGCCGCCGTGGCGTACAGCCGGCCGACCGAGTGCCGCCCGGGCGGTGCGGCAGCGGCGGCGGCCGCGGCCCGGCGCAGGAAGTCGGCCGCGGCCGCGCTGTCGCCGCGCCCGGCGGCGTGCTCCGCGAGCCGCTGCCAGGGCAGGGCACCGCCGGGGCCGCCCAGCTCCTCGTGCAGGTGGGCGCTGTGCTCCAGGCAGCCCGGTGCCTCGTCCCAGCGGCCGCGCAGCAGCAGCGACTCCCCGAGCAGACACCAGGCGAAGGCCTCGGCCCGGCGCGCGCCCCGGGCGATCGCCAGGTCCAGCGTCCGCCGGGCGTAGTCCTCGACGCCCTCGCTCAGCCCGTCCCCGACCAGCTGGTACTGGCCGAGGCAGCCGTGGAGCTCGAAGAGCCGGTCCGTCCTGGCGTCCCCGGCGGCGGCGCCGAGCCGCTCGATGTCGCGGTGCAGACCCTCCCGCCAGGTGCCCCGGGCGTGGTGCACGCGGGCCAGCGCCTCGTCCGCCGCCATCAGGTCCTCGGGGGTGCCGTGCTCCTCGGCGGCGGCCAGTGCGGCTTCGGCGGCGCGTAGGGCCGGCACGTCCCGGCCGGTGGAGGCGAGCCAGGCGGCCCGTACCCCGAGCAGCCGGCCGGTCTCTGCCGGGTCGCCGCCGGCTCCGGCGAGCACGCTCTCGGCCGCGATCAGATGCGGTTCGGCGGCGGCGCCGTCGCCGTCCGCCAGCCGGGCGGCGGCCGCCTTGCGGTGCAGGCGCGCCGCCCGCAGCACCAGGCCGCCGCGCGCCACCACGACCAGTGCGGCCGGGGTGGTCAGCCCCGGCGAGGCGGGCAGGTCGACCACGGCCGGTTCCAGGGCGCAGCCGTACGCGGCGGTGGCCCCGGCGGTGTCGCCGGAGCGCATCCGCAGGTCGCCGATCCGCTCCCAGAGCTCACCGGCACGTTCGGCCCGGACCTCCCGGCCGGTGCGGACCCGCTCCCGCAGCCGCTGCGCGGCGGGTCCGGGCCCGCCGCCGTCCGGTTCCCGCTCCAGCGCGGCGGCCAGCCGGTCGTACTCGCGCAGCACCGCGAGCCGGCGCCCGGCCAGCGCGTGCACCCGCATCAGGGCGAGCGAGGCCTCCTCGTGCAGCGGGTCGGCCGCCACGGCCCGGCGCAGCACGGCGGCGGCGCCGTCCAGGTCGGCGCGGGCCCCGCGCAGCCCGCCGAGTTCGACCAGCAGCGCCAGGTACTCGGCGTGCAGGGCCTGCTCCCGCCGGACCGCCCAGCCCTCGTAGCGGTCCTCGGGCAGCAGGTCGCCGCGGTACCGGGCGACGGCCCGCTCGTAGGCCGCGGGGTCGCGGCTGCGGCGGGCGTGCAGGGCGGCCTGCTCGAACTCCTCGACGTCCACCCGGACCAGCTCCGGGCGCAGCGCGGGGGTGTCGCCGGGGGCCAGGTAGCGGTGGGGGGCCGAGGGGTGGGCGTCGAGGGTGCGACGGGCCTCGTCCAGGGCCTGGAGGAGCCGGTCGGCGCCGGCCGGCGGCGGCAGTTCGGGCCAGAGCGCGGCGGCGGCCCGCTCGCGGCGCAGCCGGTGGCCGGGCACGAGGGCGAGCAGTTTGACCAGGTCCCGGGACTTGCGCTGGTACCAGTCGCCGTCGGCGACCTCCCGCGGGCCGACCCGGACCCGGAAACCGCCGAGGAGTCCTATCCGCAGTTCGAGCATGCGCCGGTGCCTTCCGTGCGGACACCTCGAACACCTCGAACCTACGCCCGGGACGAGCCGTCGGCGAGTCCTGCCCGCGCCCTTCTGCCGGTCACCCGTCCCCGTCGGCTACCCGCCCGTCCGGCCGGGCCACGTAGTACAGGTTCAGTTCGTCCCCCTCCACCCGTTCGACCTCGACCGCGCCGAACCCGGCCTCCGCGAGCATCCGCCGCGCGGTCTGCTCGCCCCACACCGTCCCCAGCCCCTCGCCGCCCTCGCCCAGCGAGACGGTCATGCAGTAGAAGGTCGAGAGGGCGTACAGCGCCGGGCCCAGCGGGTGCTCGATGTTCTCCTCCAGCAGGCTGCTGGCGGCGATGTCGCCCATCAGGAAGACTCCGTCGGAGCGCAGCGCGCCGGCGACGGCGGCCAGTGTGCGGGCCGGGCGGGCCAGGTCGTGGATCACGTCGAAGGCGGTCACCAGGTCGTAGGGTCCGGCCAGCTCGGCGGAGTCGGCGACCGCGAAGTCGGCGTTGGCCAGGCCGAGCGCGGCGGCCTCGGCGCGGGCGGCGGCGATGCCGTTCTCGGCGATGTCCAGGCCGGTGAACCGGCTCGCCGGGAACGCCCCGGCCAGCACGTTCACCGCGTGGCCCTGTCCGGTGCCGATGTCGAGGACGTCGATCCCGGCCCGCAGCCGCTCGGTCAGCCCGGGGACGAGCGGGACGATCCCGTCGACCAGGGCCAGGTCGTAGACCCGCGCGGACTCCTCCGCCTGGAGGGCCTGGAACCGCGGGTACGCCGTGTAGGGCACGCCGCCGCCCTGCCGGAAGGACTCCACCACCCGCTGCTCGACCTCGCCCATCAGCGCGAGGTACTGCATCAGGCCGGCCATGTTCTCCGGCCCGGCGGCCCGGACCAGCGAGGCGGCGTGCTCGGGCGGCAGCGTGTAGCTGCGGTGCTCCGGGTCGTAGTCGACGATGCCGCCGACCACCATGGCGCCCAGCCACTCCCGGACGTAGCGCTCGTCCAGCCCGCCGGCGTCGGCGATCTCCGCACTGGTCGAGGCGTCGAGGCCGGCCATGGTGTCGAAGAGGTTGGTCTGGTGGCCGACGCTGGCCATGAATCCCAGGCAGGCATCGTTCAGCACCTGCACCATGCGACCCGCGAAGGCCTCCTGCTTCACCGGGTCCGGTTCCCGTACGGCCATCGTTCCTCCTCCGTCACCGGGATCACGCGTGGCCCGGCACCGGCCTCTCCCTCCCGCGGCCCCGGCCGGGCGTCCGCGAAAAGCCCTCCCCCCAGCCACGCTACGCCCCACCGGGCGGGCCGCCCGGCGGGGCGTCGGGGCCCGCTCAGGGCTTCGGGCCCGCTCAGCGCTTCGGGCTCGGCCAGGGCACCTCCGAGCGCTTCTCGTATCCGAAGCCGGCCGCCTCCCAGCGGGCGCCCTCCTCGGCGAGCCGCTGCCGGAACCGCGGCCAGTCGTGGGCGGACCGGTCGGACCAGCCGAGTTCGGCGATCGCGGGCAGCCGGGGCAGCAGCATCCGGTCCAGCTCGGCCGGGGTGCTCAGGGTCTCCGTCCACAGCGGCGCCTCGACCCCGAGCACCGCGCCGGGCGGCAGCGCCACCACGGTGTCCGGGTCCCAGGAGTAGGCGGACCAGACGTCCACCGTCCCGGCCCAGCGCAGGCCGAGGGGGTAGGAGGCGTCGTACTTCATGTCGAGGTAGGTCCGGCCGGCCGGGGACATGATCACCTGTGCGCCGCGCGCGACCGCGTCCTTCATCTCCTGGTCGCGGCCGCCCTTGCCGTCCCAGTACTGCAGCAGCCCGACCCCGCCCGGGCCGGCGGCCGGCGCGGTCTGGTTCCAGCCGACCGGGATCTTCCCGGCGGCGACCACCTGCGCGCTCACCCGGCGGACGAACTCGCGGTAGTCCTCGGGCGCCAGCTTGCGCACCTCGTCGCCGCCGAGGTGCAGGTAGGGGCCGGGGGTGAGCCGGGCGATCTCGGTGATCACATCCTTGGTGAGGGCGTAGGTCCGCTCGTCCTTCGCGCAGACCATGCTGAAGCCGACCTCGATCCCGGTGTAGGGCCAGGGCCGTGCGCTGCCGTCGCAGTCCAGCTCGGGGTGGGCGGCGAGGATGGCGTTGCTGTGCCCGGGCAGGTCGATCTCGGGGACGACGGTGAGGTAGCGCTCCTGCGCGTAGCGGACGATCTCCCGGTAGTCGGCCTCGGTGTAGAAGCCGCCCGGGGTGCCGCCGACCTCGCTGGTCGCGCCGACCGCGGTGAGCTCCGGGCGGCCGGGGACGGCGATCCGCCATCCCTGGTCGTCGGTCAGGTGCAGGTGCAGGTGGTTGACCTTGTACAGGGCCAGCCGGTCGATGAAGCCCTTGACCTCGTCCGGGGTGAAGAAGTGCCGGGCGACGTCGAGCATGGCGCCCCGGTAGGCGTAGCGGGGCCGGTCGGTGATGTCGACGGCGGCGGCCCGCCAGCTCGGCGGCTCGGCCACGGGGGTGCGGCTCTCGATCTCCGGGGGGAGCAGCTGACGCAGTGTCTGGGTGCCCCGGTAGAGGCCGGCCGGGGTGCGGGCGGTGATCCGGGCGGTCGCGCCGCCGGCCGTCAGCCGGTAGCCCTCGGGGCCGGTCTCCTCGGGCATTGTGGGGTCGAGGGCGAGCACGATGCCGTCGGCCGGTCCGCCCGGCTCGGCGTCCGACACGGCGACCGGGAAGCCGGTCGGGCGGCGCAGCGCCTCGGCGAGCTGCTCGGCGGTCCGGCGGACCTCCGCGCGCTGCTCCTCCGTGCCGCCGGTGCCGGTGCGGACGGCGGTCTGCGCGGAGAGTGCGAAGGAGGGCCCGGTGCCTGCGGTCGCGGAGAGCGGCGCCGGGATGATCCGGGCGCCGGTGCGCGGTCCGACCGGGTCCTCGAACTGTGGGAGGCCGCCGTCGCCCTCGCCGCCGCCGAGCGCGCGGTGCAGGCCGAACCCCGCCGCCAGGACCAGGACGGCGGCGATGATCAGCAGTCTGCTGGTGCGGGCGGAGAGCCCGGCTGGTCGAATCGGCAAGGCCGCCCCCGGTGTCGTGGTGCACGCTGCCGGCCGCCGTTCACGGCCGCTTCACCGGAATGGTCTCAACCAATCTTCGAATTGTCCCGCGCCCGGAGCGAATTGGCGGACGCGCCGCCCTCCGGCAGCACGTCCGCCTCCCTACGCGGCACGGGTGGCACCCCTTCGCGGCACTAGGAGAACACCACCGAGCGGACCAGCAGCCGGTCCCCGGCGCGCCCGCCCGGCCGCAGGACGTAGTACGTGTCCCCCTCGCAGTCGAACTCGGGGAACACCGTGGCGGTGGAGTTGGTGCGGTTGTTCGGCGCGTACGCCGGTTCGTTGCGGCCGGCCTCCGGCAGGTTGACGCATGCGCGGCCGGCCGGGTCGAAGAGCGCGCCGAGCTGTTCCCCCAGGAAGTTCCGGTACTTGTAGCGGAACTCGCCGCCCGCGGCGGTCGCGGAGGCGGGGACGGCGAGGGCGAGGGCGAGCGCGCTGGCGGCGGCGAGCACGGCGTTGCGGAGACGCATGGCGGATGAGCCCTTTCAGGGCGGTACCCGGTGGTACCTGGGGAATTGATGCGAGATCACCCTAGAGGCCCAAAATCAGCAGAAACGGTTCTCCCAAACCATCCTTTCGGGTGGTTTAACCCAAATAACCGCTACCGACCGGCCGCCGCCTCCCGCGGAACGGCGCCCTGCGGCGACCGGGAGAAGCGCCCCCGTCACGACGGCGGAGCCGTGAAGCGGTAGCCCGAGTCGATCAGCACCGGCAGGTACGCCTTCAGGGCGGCCACCGTCTGCGAACGGTCCCCGCCGCCGTCGTGGTTGAGCACGATCGCACCCGGCCGGACGTCCTTCAGCACCCGGTCGGTGATCACCGTCGTCCCCGGCCGGGCCCAGTCCCGGGGGTCCACCGACCAGGCCATCGGCCGCATCCCCAGCCCGGCGGCCACCTTGAGCGAGCTCGAACCCCAGTCCCCGCCGGGCGCCCGGAACCAGGTCGGCGCCCGCCCGGTCGCCCGGTGGAGCAGGTCGGAGGTGCGTTCCAGTTCGTCGCGGACCTTCCCCTCGGACAACTCCCGCAGGTCGGGGTGGGTCCAGGTGTGGTTGGCGATGTGGTGGCCCCGGTCGGCGATCTCGCGGACCAGCGCGGGGTGCTCGGCCGCGTTCTCGCCGATCAGGAAGAAGGTGGCTCTGATCCCGTACTGCTGGAGCAGCGCCAGCACGATCGGCGTGTGCTTCGGATCCGGCCCGTCGTCGATGGTGAGGGCCACCACCCGCCGCGCGGCGTCCAGTTCGTAGACCGGCTTGCTCTCGGCCGCGGTCACCGCCCGAACCGCGGAGGGGGCGGCGGAGGACGCGGCGGCGGGCGCGGACGAGGAGGCGGGGGCGGAGGTGGGGGTCGGCGGGGCAGTGGAGGAGGGCACGGCGGCGGGTGCTCCGCCCGGGGCGGAGGCCGGTTCGGACCCCGTCGGGGCGCCCGGCGGCGCCTCCGGCGCGGCCTCGCCGTCACCACCGCCGCCACCCAGCGGGTTGCGGCAGCCGGCGGCCCCCAGGAGCGACATTCCGGCCGCGACCAGCAGCAATCTGCGCGAAGTAATCTGACGATCCGACAACATTCTTCATGCATCCCCCGCCCCGCCCACAGCGTCCCGCGGGCCACACCGACGGCCCTGATCACCACTCCGACGGCCCAGCCTCGCAGCCACCTCCGCGACCGCCTCCGCGACCGCCCCGGCACCGATCGACCACAACCGGACGGGACCGCTACGCTGGCCCCTCCAGCGTGACAACCAGTGTGATGATCTGTCTTTAGAGGACGTGGCCATGACGTCAAGTCAGGACTTCTCCGACCAGCCCGGGAACGACCCCGTCGAGCAGAGCCAGTGGGAACGTTTCGGCGTCGACACCAGCGCCCCCCACTCCGCACGCGTGTACGACTACTGGCTGGGCGGAAAGACCAACTTCCCGCCCGACCGCGCCATGGGACAGGCCATCGAACAGGCGATCCCCAGCATCAAGGCGATGGCCAAGGAGAACCGCGCCTTCCAGGGCCGCGCCGTCCGCTTCCTGGCCCAGGAGCAGGGCATCCGCCAGTTCCTCGACCTCGGCACCGGCATCCCCACCTCGCCGAACACCCACGAGATCGCCGAGGCCGTCAGCCCCGGCACCCGCGTGGTCTATGTGGACAACGACCCGATCGTGCTGGCCCACGCCCGCGCGCTGATGGTCAGCACCCCGGGCAGCCACACCACCTACATCCACGCCGACCTGGGCAAGCCCGCCGAGCTGTTCGCCGACCCGGCGCTGACCTCCACGCTGGACCTCGACCAGCCGGTCGGCCTGCTGCTGATCGCCGTGCTGATGCTGATCGCCGACCAGGACGACCCCTGGGCCAAGGTCGCCGAGCTGCGCGACGCGCTGCCGTCCGGCAGCTGCATCGCGCTCACCCACCCCACCCAGGACTTCGACCCGGAGGGCGTCGACAAGGTCGCCCAGGCCGCGCGCCAGGGCGGGATGACGCTGGTGCCGCGCAGCCGCGAGGAGGTCACCCGGTTCTTCGACGGCTGGGAGCTGATCGAGCCGGGCGTCTCCCCCGTCATGGCCTGGCGCCCGGACGGCGAGCCGCCCGCCGACCCGACCGCCGCCTACTACTGGGGCGCGGTCGCCCGCAAGAAGTAGCCGCCACCGGAGCCGGGGGAGGCACCCCCGGCTCCGGCCGCCGCCTCAGCCGCTTCGACTGCCTCGGCTGCCTCGGCTGCTTCAGCCACCTCGGCCACCTCGGCTACTTCAGCAGTCGCGACATCCGGCGGTCCGCGAGCGGCTTGCCCCCGGTCTGGCAGGTCGGGCAGTACTGCAGCGAGGAGTCCGCGAACGACACCTCCCGCACGGTGTCACCGCAGACCGGGCACGGCTGCCCGGTCCGGCCGTGCACCCGCAGGCCGCTCTTCTTCTCGGCCTTCAGCTCCCCCGCCGCCAGGCCCCGCGAGCGCTCGACCGCCTCCCGGAGCGTGCCGCCCAGCGCCTCGAACAGCCGGGCCGTCTCCTCCTCCGTCAGGGTCGACGCCACCTTGTACGGCGACATCCGCGCCGCGTGCAGCACCTCGTCCGAGTAGGCGTTGCCCACACCCGCCAGCACGCCCTGGTCCCGTAGGACGCCCTTCAGCCGGCGCCGCTCGCCGTGCAGCAGGGCGGTGAAGTCCGCCAGGGTGAAGCCCGGGTCCAGCGGGTCCGGACCGAGCCGGGCGACGCCGGGCACCTCGGCCGGATCCCGCACCACGTACACCGCGAGCCCCTTCTTGGTGCCCGCCTCGGTGAGGTCGAAGCCGTCGCCCGCCTCGCCGTCCAGGCGCACCCGCAGGGCGAGCGGGTTGCGCCCGCCCGGTCGCGGGGGCTCGACGGGGAGCTGTTCCTTCCACCGCAGCCAGCCGGCCCGGGCCAGGTGGATCACCAGGTGCAGGCCGCCGGCCTCGATGTCCAGGAACTTGCCGTGCCGGGTGACGGGGCCGACCGTCAGACCCTCCAGCGCCGTCGCCGGCGGGTCGTAGGTCTTGAGCGCGCTGATCGCCACCGGCTGGACCCTGGCGATCACCCGCCCGGTCAGCCGCTCGGACAGGAAGGCGCTGAGGGCCTCGACCTCGGGCAGCTCCGGCATGGGCCCAGTCTGTCGCAGCCCTCCACCATCCGCCCGCCGGCCGGCTCCGCCGCACGCCGCACCCCGCCCCGGCTCTCCCCGGCTCCCCTCCCCTGTCGTGCCCGCCTTTGCCCGCCGGTGCCCGAGAGGCGCAGGCTGGAGGATGTCCGGACGCGAGGATGTCCGGACGCGACGAGGAGGCTCCCACCCGCCATGAGCACGCTTGAGGAACAGATCGACATCGACGCCCCCGTCCTGGCCGCCTGGGAGCAGCTGCACCGCGTCCACGACTACCCGCAGTTCGTCGGCGGCGTGCGCAGCGCGTACCCGCACGGCCGCAACCTGGCGCACCTCGGGGTGGAGATCGACGGCGCCGAGCGGGACGTGGAGACCGAGATCACCGACCGCGGCCGGGGCCGGGTGATGTCCTGGCGCACCGGCGACGACCTCCGGCTCAGCGGGGCCTTCGCGCTGCGGGCGCTGGACCGAGCGCACACCCGGCTGCAGATCAGGCTGGAGTACGACCCGGACGCGGTGCACGAGGCCTTCGGCGGTCCGCGCGGTTTCGCCCTGGCCGGGGCGGTCGAGCGGGCGGTCCGGGCCGACCTGGAGCTCTTCCGGGGCCTGGTGGAGGCCCGGGTCGAGGCGTCGGCGGAGCCCGCCGACCCGCCGGTAGGGAGCGCATAAGCGCTGGTCAGGGCCATCGTGAGGATCTTCACAACGGACCTCCGACCCGATGGTTCGGGTTTCAACCTGTGGCAGACTCGGATGCCATGAACGACAGCCAGGCCGGCCCGGCCACCAGGACGCTCCGCGCGGCGGTCTTCGCCGCGCTGGTCGTGCTGCTCGCCGGGCTCGGCCAGGTGCTGGTCACCGGCCGGCCACTGCCGGTCGGCACGCTGTCGCTGGCCGGCGGCGCCGTCTTCGCGGTGGCGTTCGCGCTGGCGGGCGGCGAGCGCGGGTACGGGCGGATCGCGGCGGTCTTCCTGCCGCTGGAGCTCGGCCTCGCGGCCCTGTTCGACCTGGCCCAGACGACCTGCCCCTCGCTGCCGCCCGGCACCGCCCGCGGCTTCGAGCCGCTGCTCTGCGGCGGCGGCTCGCTCGGCGGTATCCTGCTGGGCCACGGCGCGTCCCGGGCCGTCGGGGTGCTGCTGCTCCTGGCCCTGCACTCCGCGATCGCGCTGGTCGGCGCCTTCTGGCTGCGCCGCGCCGACGCCGCCCTGACCGGACTGGCGCGGACCGTCCGCACGCTGCGCGAGTTCGGCCGGCACTTCCTGCCCGCCGCCGCGCGCTGGCTGCTGCTGCTCGCCGCGCCCGTCCCGGCCCGTCCGCTCGCCCGGGTGCCCTTCCCGCGGGCCAGCCGTGAACGGGTGCCCGCCGAGGACGTCCTGCTCCGCCCCACCGTCCGGCGTGGTCCGCCGGTGCTCGCCCCGGCCTGCTGAGAACGCGTTCCCTCTCGGCCGGCCCCGCGCCCGCACCGTTTCGCACCGAGAGCACAGGACGACACCCACCATGAGCAACTCCTCCCCCCGTACCGGCAGGAACGCCGCCCGCCGCGCCGCCACCGAGCGGCTGCGCGAGGAGCGCGCACGCGCCGAGCGCTCCGCGAAGATCCGCCGCCGGACGATCGTCGGCGCCGCCTCCGCCGCCGTGCTCGCCCTCGCGGCGGGCGTGGCCTTCGCCGTCGGCGGCTCCTCCGGATCCGGCGACGCCGCCGCGAACGGCCCGCTGGTCGTCCCCGCCAACGCGAGCGGCGCGGACGGCACCGTGATCACCTACGGCAAGGCCGACGCCCCGCACACCCTGGAGATCTACGAGGACTTCCGCTGCCCGTACTGCGAGCAGCTGGAGACCACCAACGGCAAGACCATCCAGCAGCTGGCCGATGCCGGCACGTACAAGATCGAGTACCACCTGGCGACGTTCCTGGACAAGGGCCTCGGCGGCAAGGGCTCGCGCACGGCGCTGGCCGCGGCGGGTGCCGCGCTGAACGAGGGCGTCGACAAGTTCAAGCAGTTCCACGACGTGCTGTACGCCAACCAGCCGGACGAGCGCAACGACGGCTTCGCCGACACCGGCCGGCTGCTCGACCTCGCCGGGCAGGTCCCCGGCCTGAAGACCGACGCCTTCGTCAAGGCCGTGCAGGACGGCACCTACGCGCCGTGGGCGAACCAGGTGGACAAGGCCTTCGACAAGAGCGGTGTCACCGGCACCCCGACCGTCAGGCTGGACGGCACCAAGCTGGAGGTCTTCGGCAACGGCGCGCCCGTCAGCCCCGAGCAGTTCACCGCCATGGTCAAGAAGGTGACCGGGTGACGGCCCCCGTCGCCGCGCCGCCGCGCCGGTTCGCCGTCCTGCTGCTGATCACCGGCGGCCTCGGACTGTTCGCCTCGATCGTCCTCACCCTGGACAAGATCAAGCTCCTCCAGGACCCGTCCTACGTCCCCAACTGCAACATCAACCCGATCATCAGCTGCGGTTCGATCATGCGCAGCGACCAGGCCGAGGCCTTCGGCTTCCCCAACTCGCTGCTCGGCCTGATCGGCTTCGCGGTCGTCCTCGCCATCGGCGCCGGGCTGCTGGCCGGGGCCTCGTACCGCCGCTGGTTCTGGCTCGGCCTCCAGGCCGGGACGCTCTTCGGCACCGGCTTCGTCAGCTGGCTGATGTACCAGGCGCTGTACCGGATCGGTGCGCTCTGCCCCTACTGCATGGTGGTGTGGGCGGCCATGATCCCGCTGTTCTGGTACACCACCCTGCACAACCTGCGCACCGGCGTCATCCCGACCCCGCGCTCACTGCGCCCGGCGGTCCGGGAGATCGCCCGCTACCACTGGGTGGTACCGGCGCTCTGGTACGCGGTGATCGCACTGCTGATCCTCAACCGTTTCTGGTACTACTGGCGCACCCTGCTCTGACCCGCTCCGGCGGACGGGAATCCTCGGAGACGGCGATGGTGCATGGTGGCGTGCCGGGCGCTGTGGTGCGCGGGTTCTGCCGGGCGAGGTATCGCGTTTCTCCTGCGGGCTGCGATGGCGTACAGTCGGGTCTACCGACGCGGGGTGGAGCAGCTCGGTAGCTCGCTGGGCTCATAACCCAGAGGTCGCAGGTTCAAATCCTGTCCCCGCTACGACGAAGGCCCGGGGCCGCGCAGAGTGTGCGCGGCGCCGGGCCTTGTGCGTTGTCGGCCGATGCCGGTGTCAGCCTCAGCGCCCTGGTACTGGACGGTGTGCGCGGCCTGTTCGGGGTGCCGTGCAGAACCGGGTGACGGGTGGCGGAGGGTGCCCGATCAGCCATGGGCGGGTGCCCGGAGAGTCATTGCGGGCAACGAACGGGCCCTGGTGTGATGTTCCCGCCCTAAGCGACCGCGCCCTCGGAATCCCTCGCCGAACCCGACGCCCCGCACAGGGTTTTGTTTCTGATCCCGATTGTTCGCGATTTCGCGAATTCAGAGAGAAGACTCTCCGTGAAGCCCTTTCGAGGAAAACTCAGAAAATCCCTCCCCGTCATCACTGCGATATTCTGCACGGTTGGCGTGATGCTCGGGGCCCAGTACCTCACCTCGGCCGAGAACGGCACGCCGGGCCCCGAAGGCCGGCGGATGACCGCCGCCGCCGGGGGGACGGCCACCGTCGGCTTCCACCTGCTGGACGCGGCGTGGACCACGGCGGACATCATCGAGAAGGGGATCCACCCCTTCAATCCCGCCGACACCGGCCTGGTGGTCATGTACCTCGCGCCGCCCGGACGGAACCCGAAGGCCAACAACGACTGGGTGGGGATCTACAAGCAGGGGCAGCTGAACAGCTCCGCCCGCATCGACTGGGACTACGTGTGCCCGAACGACGAGGCGCGCTGCGCCTCGTTCGGCGCCGCGGTGATTCCCGCGGGCGACAACGGGATGCAGTCCGGGCAGACCTACACGGTGGCGTACTGGGAGGGCGGGAAGACCGAGTCCAACAGCGCGCCGCTCGCGACTCTCGAGTACGTGGTCCCGTGGTAGGCACGACGGTCGGCGCAGCTGCGCCGCGGCTGCGTCCGGGCGGCAACATCCTGGTGCGCTGGCTGCTCCTGCTGGCCCTTCCGCTGACGCTGACCGTCAGCGTCCTCGATCGCCCCGCCCATGCCGCGCCGGACCCGGAGACGACGAGGCGCGGCATGTACGCGATGTCGTACTGGGACGTCGTCAACCGGATCCGGGAGGGGATGTACGACGACCACACCCCCTCCACCTCGCGATCCGGACAGGCGAGCGTCTCACCTCGCCTGCTGTCGGCGGGAGGAATGGCGAGGGTCTCGGTCAGAAACCTCGGCTATCAGTACGACGAGGACGTGGAGCTGGTCTTCAACAGGACCAATGTCTACATGATGGGCTTCTATCGCCCGGCCACGGACACGTTCTTCTACTTCCACAACCTCAATCCACTGCAGATGGATTTCAACTCGGCCTTCGGGCGTGCCCCGGCGACCCTGGTGCGCCTCGACCACGGCGACACCTATGCCAACATGGGCCCCGAACCGGGCCCCGACGGAATTCGTCCGAATCCCTTCAACTTCAGCCTGGACGAGTGGACCCTGCGCGGCGCGGTCTCACGGATCGCCGACCGGCAGTCGACGAACCCCGCCGCCTTCAGGAACGATCTCCTGATCCTTGCCACCGCCCTCCCGGAGGCGGCCCGGAACAGAATGATCGAGACCACGGTCCGCCGAACGTTCCTGACCGGCGGTCAGATGTTCATGGCCGACCACCAGTCGGTCATCCAGGGCTGGTCCGCCCTCAGCGGCGGCTATCTGACCGGGGCCGACTACACGTTGGACGCGGGCTCCAACCACGCGCAGCTCTTCACGGCGGATACGCTCAGGAACATCCTCGCGCTCATCCTGACCCGCCACCTTCCCTCGTCCGGCCTGTGCTCGCCGGATCCGGCCGTCCCGAGTACACCGGCCGAGGCCGAACTGTGCCCCGGGTCCGTCGTGGACAACGCGCCGGGATCGTCCATGAACGCGGCGTTCGGCTCCCTCGCCGCGGCGCAGGACAAGTACCTCGCGCTGGGCATGACGGTGCCCCAGAGCTACACCGGCGGCCATTTCGCCCCCGGTGCCGAGTTCGGCCCCGACGGCTACCAGGCTTCGTTCACCTACGACAACGCCGTCATCATCACCTCCATGCTGCAGAAGGGCAGCCGGGACCTCAAGCGGGCGAAGCGGCTCGGCGAGAGCCTGCTCTACGCCCAGGATCACGACATCGTGCCCGACGGCAGGATCCGGGCCTCCTACGAGCCCAACCCCTTCGTCACCAGCACCGGCAACCCGTACGTGGGCAGCTTCTCCGTCTACACCGGCAACATGGCCTGGGCCGGCATGGCGTTCTCGCGCCTGTACAGGGAGACCGGCGAGCAGCGTTTCCTCGACGGTGCGCTGAAGGCCGCGAACTGGATCCAGACCAATGCCGCCGACACCCGGGGGCTCGGCGGGTACACCGGCGGCTACGTCGACAACACCGGCACCGGCGCCGAGATGATCCGTCGTGAGTGGAAGGCGACGGAGCACAACATCGACGTGGGCGCGTTCTTCGCGATGCTCGCACAGCTCACCGGCGACCAGGCCTGGAAGTCCCGCTCGGACAACGCATTCGCCTTCGTGCGCGGGATGCAGGCCGACGACGGGCGTCTGTGGACCGGCACCGGAACCGACGGTGTCACCCAGAACCGCGACAGCGTCCCCGAGGACGTCCAGACCTGGAGCTATCTGGCCACCCTGGACCCGGTCTTCTCCCGCTCGGTGGACTGGGCGGCGACCAACCTGGCCGCCACCGACGGCCCCTTCCAGGGCGTCAGCTTCGCCAAGGCCGACACCTCCAAGGTCTGGTTCGAGGGCACCGCGCACCTCCTCGCCGCCTACCACGCCCGGCAGGCCGTCGGCGACGACGCGAAGGCGGCCGTCCTCCAGAAGACCCTGAAGGACGCCCAGTCCATGGCACCCAACGCCGACGGCTCCTCGATCGTCGCCGCCTCCAGCGACGGCCTGACAACCGGGGAGGGCGACATCTACTACGCCGCCCCGCACACCGGAGCCACGGCCTGGTACCTGATCGCCGGTCAGGGAGGCAACCCCTTCCGCCTATGACGACCGTCCGCGACCGGGCGCGACCGGGCGGCGCCCCGGCCGGCCTGCACCGGTCCGGCCTGGTCCGGCCCGGCCTGGTCCGGCCCGGTCCGCGGGGCAACAGCCCTGCGGACCGGGCCGGTTCGGCCGGTCAGGCGTTGGCCTCGCCCGCCCGGGGGCGCTGGCCCTTCGCGTCGACGACGGCGCGCTCGACGACGGTGGTGCGCTCGACGACGGTGCCCGGCTGGATGCCGTCCTGCGCGGTGACCTGGACGCCGCGGCTGCCGAGGTACTGGTAGGTGGTGCGGTCGAAGATCCACTCGATGCGCTCGCCGGTCTGCGGATCGAGGCGGGCCAGGGCGATGCCGTCGCGGCCCGCGCCGTCCTGGGAGTGCTCGACCACGACGACGCCGGGGATCTCGCCGGCCGCCTGGTAGAGCGGGGCGGCGAGCTGGGCCGGGACGAGCTGCTCGCCGATGATGGCGCCGATCTCGTTGAACGCCTGCTGGTCGCGGTCGCGGGGGCCGCTGACCGTGCCGTACACGGCCTTCAGCAGCTGCCCGGCGTCCGCGGGCTGCTCCGCGAGCCACTGGTAGGTCAGGTGGTTCGGCCGGCTGTCGCTGTCGAGGGTGATGCCGCCTTCGTCCTGGTAACCGGGCTCGTCCAGCCAGCCCTTGGAGCCGTCGGGGGACTTCCACACCTCCCGGGTGTGCAGCGGCTGGACCCAGGTGGTGATGGTGCCGGCATCGGCGTCGTGGCGGGTGGAGACCCAGGAGACCTGGCGCTTGACGTAGATGAACTGGCCCGGCTTCGGCTGCGGCGTGCCGTTGGCCTGCGCGGCCGCGGCGATCGCCCGGACGGTGGAGGCGAGTTGGACGGTGCTTCCGGCCTCCACCTGCACCACGGGGGCCTTGACCGGGCGCGGTTCGCGCTGCCCGGCGGGGCCCGGCGTGCCGGCGAGGGCGACGACGGCCGCGAGGGCGGCGGCCGCGGCGACGGGTGTCCCGAAGAACACGGCCCGCCGCAGCGGGCGGCGCGCCGGGGCGGGTGCGGAGGCGGCGGCGGGTGCGGAGACAGGTGCGGAGGCGGTGTCCGGGTGGGTCCGGTGGACCTCGTCCATGAAGTGCTCCTCAAGCAGCAGGAGGCGCTCGGGCGCCACGTGCGGATCGGCAGGTGCGGGGAGCAGACGGGCCAGCTCCGCGTGGTCCAGCGGTTCGTCGCGCCGCTGCGTGTTGCGGATCATCGGTACGTCTCCTCGTGCGACCTGGCCGCAGGGATGCGGCTGCTCTGTGTTTGTCCGGAGGGCGGGGCCGGTTCCGTTTTTCCGCGTGCGGTGCGCAGTTCCTCGTCGGCGAGCTTGCGCAGCCTGGTGCGGGCGCGCGAGAGGCGGGAGCGGATGGTGCCGATCGGCACGCCGAGGGCCGCGGCCGCCTCGGCGTAGCCGAGCCCGGACCAGACGCACAGCGCGAACACCTCGCGCTCGGACCGCCGCAGGCGCGCCAGCGCCCGCTGGGCGGCGGCCAGTTGCTCGGAGTCGGCCATCCGGCCCACGAGTTCGTCGGCGAAGTCCGGGACGGCATCGTTCGCGGGCAGCCGCGCCATGGCGCCGGCGTGGCGCCGGGCGGCGCGGGTGGCGTTGCGCAGCACGTTCACGGCGATGCCCATGAGCCAGGGGCGCGGACTGTCGCCCTCGTCGCGGAGCTTGCCGCGCAGTCGCCAGGCCTCCAGGAAGGTCAGCGAGACGACGTCCTCGGCGAGCGCCCAGTCCCCGGTCACGCGCACCGCGTGCCGGTGGACCAGCCGGGCGTGGTCGCGGAACAGTTCACGGAATGCTTCGGGCTCCCCGGCACGGAGCCGGTCGTGCAGTGGATGGTTCACGTCATTCCATTGTCCGGGGAGCGGTGGCGGGTTCCCGTGATGTGGATCACTCGCCGCAGCGGGGAGGCGCGGCCGTGCCCGCGCCTCCCCGCTCGGGGCCGTCGACTCCCGGGGGGTCAGCCGCGGGCGGGCCCGAACTCGTGGGCGGCGACCTCCGCGAGCAGCCGGGCGCGGCGGGGCTCGTCCAGGAAGGCGGCGCGGAAGGAGTTGGCGGCGAGCAGGCGCAGCGTGGGCTCGTCCAGTGCCATGGCCTGCTGCACCGCGCGGAAGTTGTCGTCCACGTAGCCGCCGAAGTACGCGGGGTCGTCGGAGTTGACGGTGACCAGCAGCCCGGCGTCCAGCATGGTGCGCAGCGGGTGGTCGGCGAGGGTGTCGATGCAGCGCAGCCGCACGTTGGAGAGCGGACAGAGGGTGAGCGGGATCTGCTCGCGGACGAGCCGGGCGACGAGCTGCTCGTCCTCCAGGCAGCGCAGGCCGTGGTCGATGCGCTCGACGCCGAGGACGTCCAGCGCCTCGGTGATGTAGGCGGCCGGTCCCTCCTCGCCCGCGTGGGCGACGCGCCGCAGGCCGGCGGCCGCGGCCCGCCGGTACACCTCGCGGAACTTCGCGGGCGGGTTGCCGACCTCCGCCGAGTCGAGGCCGATGCCCGCGATCCGGTCGAAGTACGGGCGGGCGGCCTCGAAGGTCTCCAGGGCGGACTCGGCCGACTCGTCCCGCAGGAAGCACATGATCAGCTGGGTGCTGATCCCGTACCGCTCCTCACTGCGCGCGAGGGCCCGGGTGAGCCCGTCCACCACCGTGCCCAGCGGCACCCCGCGCGCGGTGTGCGCCTGCGGGTCGAAGAAGATCTCGGCGTGCCGCACGCCCTGCTCGGCCGCCCGCGCGAGGTAGGCGTCGGCGAGGTCCGCGAAGTCCTCCTCGGTGCGCAGTACGGCCATCAGCGCGTAGTACAGGTCCAGGAAGGACTGGAGGTCGCTGAAGGAGTAGGCGCGGCGCAGCTCCTCGGTATCGGCGTACGGGAGGGTGATCCCGTTCCGGGCGGCGAGGGCGAAGGCGAGCTCGGGCTCGAGGGTGCCTTCGATGTGGAGGTGGAGTTCGGCCTTGGGCAGCGGCATGGGGGGTCTTCTCGGTTCCGGGGTCGTAGGAGGAAGGTCGATAAATCATCCTATGACCTGATCCACTTGCCCCACCGGCAGCTCCCGCCCCCGCCCGACCGGCCCCGCTCGACCGCCCCCGCCGCCGACCCCCGCGCTGCACCGTCGGCCGGGCGCCGCGGCACCCGGGCAGCGGTCGCAGCAGTCGGTGGCGCGGGCGGGCCGGGGCGGCGAGCATGGGTGTATCGCAGCGCACGGGGGGCACCGGGAAGGCGGGGGGCTTCCGCCGAGGAGGTAACGGACATGCGGCACCCCGACGCTCCGCACAGCAGGCCCGAGGGCATCTCCCCGCACGCCCTGGGCAACGACGTCCTGCTGCACGAGCTGGAGCAGCTGCACCGGACGCGGCACGAGACGTTCCTGTACGGCTCGGAGGACGCGTTGAAGCGGCACACCCTGCGGACCGGGCAGCTGGAGGCGGAGTACCTGCACCGGTTCCCGAACCGGCAGATCACGGCTGCCCGGACGCGGGCGGGTGCCCGGGCCCGGGAGGCGGCGGCCCGGGTGGAGTCGCTGCCCGAGTAGGGCGCGGCGGCGGGGCCGCCCGGCGGGACACGCCGGGCGGCTCCGGCGTGCCCGGGGAGTGGTTGTCGGAGAGGGTGGGGAAGAAGGAAGAACCCCCGATCCCGACCACCCCTGGGAGCCCCGATGCCCATCGCCAGCATCAATCCCGCGACCGGCGAGACCCTGCAGCCCTTCGAGCCGCTGGACGCCGCCGGAATCGAAGAGCGGCTGGCCCGCGCCGAGGCCGCCTTCCACGCGTACCGCACCACCTCCTTCGCGCACCGGGCGGCGCTGCTGCACCGGGCGGCCGACCTGCTGGACGGGGATCTGGAGGCCCTCGCCCGCACGATGACCGAGGAGATGGGCAAGCCGCTGGCCGCCGCCCGCGCCGAGGCCGCCAAGTGTGCGAAGGCGATGCGCTGGTACGCCGACAACGCCGAGGCCCTGCTCGCGGACGAGCACCCGAGCCCGGCCGACGTCGCAGACTCCGGCGCCGTCCGCGCCTACGTCCGCTACCGGCCGATCGGCGTCGTGCTCGCCGTGATGCCGTGGAACTTCCCGTTCTGGCAGGTGGTCCGGTTCGCCGCGCCCGCGCTGATGGCGGGCAACGTGGGGCTGCTGAAGCACGCGTCGAACGTGCCGCGCACGGCGGTGGCGCTGGAGCAGCTGTTCCACCGGGCCGGGTTCCCGGCCGGCTGCTTCCAGACCCTGCTGATCGGCTCGGGCGCCGTCGAGGCGGTGGTCCGCGACCCGCGGGTGGCCGCGGTGACCCTCACCGGCAGCGAGCCGGCCGGGCGGGCGGTGGCCTCGGCCGCGGCGGACGAGGTGAAGAAGGCCGTCCTGGAGCTGGGCGGCAGCGACCCCTTCGTCGTCCTGCCCAGCGCCGACCTGGACGCGGCCGTCCGCACCGCCGTCCGGGCCCGGGCGCAGAACAACGGCCAGTCCTGCATCGCCGCCAAGCGCTTCATCGTGCACGCCGACGTGTACGAGCGGTTCACCGCCGCATTCGCCGCGGCGATGGGCGCGCTGCGGGTCGGCGACCCGATGGACGAGGCGACGGAGGTCGGCCCGCTCGCCAGCCGCCAGGGCCGGGACGAGCTGGCGGAGCTGGTCGAGGACGCGCGGGCGCACGGCGCCCGGGTGGAGTGCGGCGGCGGCCGGCCGGACGGGCTCCCGGAGCACCTGGCCGCCGGGTGGTTCTACCAGCCGACCGTGCTGACCGGCATCACCCCGGCGATGCGGATCCACCTGGAGGAGACCTTCGGCCCGGTCGCCACCGTGTACCCGGCGGCGGACCTGGACGAGGCGGTGGCGCTCGCCAACAACACGCCGTTCGGGCTCAGCTCCAACGTCTGGACGACCGACGAGGCCGAGCAGGAGCGCTTCGTCCGGGACATCCAGGCGGGTGGCGTGTTCTTCAACGGCATGACGGCCTCGCACCCGGCGCTGCCGTTCGGCGGCGTCAAGCGCTCGGGGTTCGGGCGTGAGCTGTCCGGGCACGGCATCCGGGAGTTCTGCAACATCACCACGGTGTGGCTCGGGCCGTCCTGAACGACCCCCGCCGGGCGGGAGGGCGGACCCGGAGCGGGAACGGCCTCCCGCCCGGCGGGGACGGGAGAGAGCGAGAGATGGGACGGGAAAGGGCGACGGGAAGGGGCGGGGAGGTCAGGCCGCCACGCGGTGCCGGCCCCGGCCGGGCGTCACCCAGCGGGCGATCACCCCGATCAGGGCCACCAGGGTCACGGCCCACACGATGCTGAACACCACCAGCACCGGCAGCAGGGTGATCTGGGCGGCGGCCATGCCCAGGCCGAGCGAGAGCGCCAGCAGGAACAGGACGGTCGTCGGGCCCACACTCAGCAGGCCGTGCCAGGCGCGGTGCGCCCAGCCGGGGTGTTCCGGCGCGTCGGGGCCGGTGTCGAGCTCCTTGTAGGTCAGCAGGTCCATCGGGATCGCCTCCAGGCTTCCGAGGGGTGGCGGGCCGTCGCCGCTCACGAGGCGGTGCGGTGAGCGGCGGACTTCTTGGCGGTGGTGGTCTTCCGGGCGGTGCTCTTCTTCTCGGTGGCGGCCTTGGCCGTGGCGGTCCCGGCCTTGGCCGTCGCGGTCTTCTTGGCGGGTGCGGCCTTCTTGGCGGCGGCACGCTTGCGGGGGGCCGGCTGCTCGGGCTCCTCCTCCGCGGCTCCGGGCCCGGCCGCCTCGGCGTCGGGCTCGGGCTCGGACTCGGACCTGGTTCCGGCGGACCGGCGGCGGCCGCCCTTGGCCTCCTTGAGGCTGCTGCGCAGCGCCTCCATCAGGTCGATGACGTTGTCCGGCGCCTCGCCCGCGTCCTCCTCGTGGGGCACCTCGACGCCCTGCAGCCGAGCCTCGATGACCTGCTGCAGCGCCTGCTGGTAGTCGTCGTGGAGCTGGGCGAGGTCGAAGTCCTCGGAGAGGGTGTCCATCAGCGACCGCGCCATCTTCAGCTCCTGCGGCCGGACGACGACCTCCTCCTCGGGGGCGATGCCGGCCGCCGGGCGGACCTCGTCGGGCCAGATGCAGGTCTGCAGGACGAGGGTGCCGTCGTGCACCCGCAGCACGGCCGGGGACTCCCTGGTCCGCAGCGCGATCTTGGTGACGGCGATCTGCCCGGACGCGGTGAGCGCGTCCCGCAGCAGCGCGTACGGCTTGGCGGCGGCCTTGTCGGCCACGCCGACGTAGTACGCCTTGGAGAACATCAACGGATCGATCTCGGACGCGTCCACGAACGCCAGCACGTCGATGATCTTCTTGCTGGGCAGCGGCAGGTCGGCGAGGTCCTGGTCGCTCAGGGTGACGGTCCGGCCGTCGGGCGACTCGTAGCCCTTGGCGATCTCCGCGTACGGGACCTCCTTCTCCTCCTGCTCGCAGTACCGCTTCATCCGCACCCGGCCGCCGTCCTTGGCGTGCACCTGGTGCAGCGGGACGTCGTGCTCCTGGGTCGCGGAGTACAGGTGAACGGGGATGCTGACCAGCCCGAAGCTGATCGTCCCCTTCCAGGTGGTCTGCATGGGGTCGCCCCTTCCCGGAGGTCCCCCTACCGGAGATCTCCCACTCTGCCCGGATTAACCCCGATCGGCCACACGATCGCACCCCGGCCGGTCCGGGAGGAGGCCGTGCCGGTCCGGGGGAGGCCGCACTGCTCCGGGAGGAGCCCCGGCCGGTCCGGGAGGAGAATGCGGAGCGAACGAGGAGGTGGCGGCGGTGTCCGGATCCGACCCCCGGCGCGACTGCGCTCCCCCGCCCGCGTGGACGGCCTACCGCGTCACCTACACCGTGGCCGGCCGGGCCGGCGTACGGCGCGCGGACGTCACGCTGGTGCCCGGGTACTCGCAGGAGAGCGACATCCCGCGGATCCTGGCCGCCCGGCTGACCGGGCGGCCCGCGGACGGGCGCCGGATCGTGCTGCTCGACGTGCGCGCGCTCTAGGCCCTGTCCGGCCGAGCGGCGCCGGACCGCCCCGAACGGACCACGGGCGACGTGTCCCCGCCGGTTGGGACATTTCACCACCTAGCATCAGGTTTCGATCATTCCGCCCAGTGCTGGGTGACTGCCCGTCAACTCCACGCCCCGGGAGAGCCCATGCCGCCATCCCCCCCTGCGCCCACCGCCCCGGCCCGGCCCGGCGCACTGCGCTCGCTCGGCGAGTGGTGCGCACGCCACTTCCTGATCGTGATCGCCCTCTGGCTGGTCGCGCTCGCCTGCATCCAGGTGGCCAACCGGTCGGTGGGCGGCGAGTACTCCGACGACTTCTCGCTGCCCGGCACCCAGTCCGCACAGGGCAAGGACGTGCTCCAGGCGCACGTGCCCTCCCTCGGGGGCACCAGCTCCCAGGTGGTGCTGCACGACGCCCAGCCGCTGACCGGCTTCGCGGGGGAGATCGGCCAGGCGATCACGTCGCTGCAGGCACTGCCCCACGTCCAGAGCGTGCAGAGCCCGCTGCCGCCGCCCGGCCAGCCCAGCCCGCCCGGCGGGCCGCTGGCCACGGACGGACTCACCGGCTACATCACCGTCCGCTTCGACACCAACCCCACCACCCTGGGCGACGACTACCTCACCGGCGTGGACGACGCCGTCGCCCCGCTGCGCAACGCCGGGGTGCAGGTCGAGTACGGCGGCCCGCTGGGCGAGCTGGCGCGGCCGACCGCCGACGACCGGACGAGCGAGGCAATCGGCTTCGCGGTGGCGATCGTGGTGCTGCTGATCGGCTTCGGCAGCGCCATCGCGGCCGGCCTGCCCCTGGTCACCGCCCTGGTGGCGGCCATCGTCGGGCTGGGGGTACTGGGGCTGCTGGCCGCGGCGACCACCTTCGCCACCGTCGCGCCGACCCTCGCCACCATGATCGGGATCGGCGTCGGCATCGACTACGCGCTCTTCCTGCTCACCCGGCACCGCCAGAACCTCATGGACGGTGTGGACCCGGTGCGGTCCGCCGGGCAGGCGGTCGCCACCAGCGGACGGGCCGTCCTCGTCTCCGGCTGCACCGTGATCATCGCGCTGACCGGCCTCTCCGTCTCCGGGGTGACCTTCATCGCCAAACTGGGCCTGGCGGCCGGGGTGACGGTGGTGTCGGCGGTGCTCGGCGCACTCACCCTGCTGCCCGCCCTGATGGGCCTGATCGGCCGCCGGATGGACCGGTTCACCGTCCGCCAACCGGTCGCCGAGACCGGCGCCGCGCCGGGCGAGGAGATCACCGGCACCTGGCACCGCTACGCCAAGCGGGTCGAGCGCCGGCCCTGGTGGTTCCTCACCGGCGGCGTGATCGTGATCGCCATCCTGGCGATCCCGCTGTTCTCCATCCAGCTCGGCCACATCGACGACGGTGCCGACCCGACCACCTTCACCGACCGGCGGGCCTTCGACCTGATGTCCGAGGCCTTCGGGCCCGGCTCCAACGGCCCGCTGACGGTCGTGGTCGACCAGAGCGCGGTGGCCGCGGACGCCCGGCCGGCCCTGCAGAGCTCCCTGCAGCAGGCCCTCACCGCGGTGCCCGGCGCGGCCAGCGCCACCCCGCTGCAGACCAGCCCGGACGGGGCCGTCCTGTTCAACACCGTCATCCCGGCGGGGGCGCCCCAGGACAAGAGCACCACGGAACTGGTGAACCGCCTCTCCGACACCGTCCTGCCGCAGGCCGTCAGCGGGACGGGCGCCCAGACCTACGTGACCGGGACGACCGCCGCCCAGGTGGACTTCCTCGACATCGTGTCCAGCCGGCTGCCGCTGATCATCGCGGTCGTGGTCGGGCTGGCCTTCCTGATCATCCTGGCCGTCTTCCGCGGCCTGCTGATCGCGGTCAAGGCGGCCGTGCTCAACCTGCTCTCCATCGCGGCCTCGTACGGGGTCGTGGTGGCGGTCTTCCAGTGGGGCTGGGGCGGGCCGGCGCTCGGCGTCTCGGGCACCGTGCCGATCGAGAGCTACGTCCCGATGATGATGTTCGCGATCGTCTTCGGGCTGAGCATGGACTACGAGATCTTCCTGCTCTCCCGGGTCCACGAGGCGTGGCTGCGCACCGGCGACAGCCGGGGCAGCGTCGCGCACGCGCTGGAGATCACGGCCCGGGTGATCACCTGCGCCGCGCTGATCATGGTGAGCGTCTTCGCCGCGTTCATCGTCAGCGACAACATCGTGATCAAGATGATGGGTCTCGGGCTGGCCGTCAGCGTCCTGATCGACGCCACGATCGTCCGGCTGCTGATGGTGCCGGCGGTGATGACGCTGCTCGGCCCGAAGGCCTGGTGGACGCCGCGCTTCCTGGACCGGATCCTGCCGCACATCGACACCGAGGGCGAGGGCGAGACGCCCTGATCGGGGCGGGTGCTGCCGGACACGGCGGAGCCGGGCGCGAGGTTCCCTCGCCCGGCTCCGCCGTGTCCGGCTCCCTTGCGGTCGGCTCCCCCGCGTCCGGGAGCAGCGCCGCGGTGGCTACGCCTGGAGCGAGGCCAGGGTGACGATGGTGATGTCGGACGGCGCCCCGACCCGGACCGGCGGGCCCCAGGCCCCGGCGCCCCGGGTGACGTAGAGCTGGGTGTCGCCGTACCGCTCCAGACCGGCCACGGTGGGGTTGGCGAGCTCGGCCAGGTAGTTGCCGGGCCAGAGCTGGCCGCCGTGGGTGTGCCCGGAGAGCTGGAGGTCGACGCCGTGCCGGACGGCGTCGTGGACGGTCACCGGCTGGTGGGAGAGCAGCACGGAGGTGCGGGAGCGGTCGCGGTCGCCGAGCGCCTTCGCGAAGTCCGGGCCGTCGCCCTCCGTCCGCCCGGCGAGGTCGTTGACGCCGGCCAGGTCGAAGCCGGCGAGCTCGACGCGGGCATTCTGCAGCGGGTGGACGCCCAGCTCGCGGACGAAGTCGACCCAGGGCGCCGCACCCGAGAAGTACTCGTGGTTGCCGGTGACGAAGTACGCGCCGTCGCGGGCCCGCAGCTGGGCCAACGGCTCGGCGGCGCGGCCGAGCTCGGGGACCGACCCGTCGACCAGGTCGCCCACGATGGTGATCAGGTCGGGCTGTGCGCCGTTGATGGTGTCGACGATCCGCTGGGTGTGCGCGCGGCCCAGGATCGGGCCCAGGTGGATGTCGCTGACGACGGCGATCCGGTAGCCGTGCGCCCGCGCGGGCAGGGTGGCCAGCGGCACGGTGACCTGCTTGAGCCGGGGGCCGCGCAGCACCCCGTAGGCGCCGTTGCCGACCACCGCGGCCGCCACCCCGGAGGCGCCGATCGCCACCGTCCGGGCGACGAACAGGCGGCGCTCCGGGGAGGGCGCGGCGGCGGTGCTGTTCTTGGGCTGCTCGGGCTGCTGCTCGTCCTGCTGCTCGTCCTGCTGGGGCTCGTCGGACTGCTCGGACTTTTCGGACTGCTCGGGCTCGGGCTCGGGCTGGACGGAAGTCGGGGTGCCCGCCCGGCGCGGCAGCCGGAGCAGCAGCGGGCGGACGGCCTCGCCGACCGCGAGGGCGAGCAGCAGGTAGAGCAGCACCGCCAGCCAGAGGTACCCGGGCCAGGCCAGCCACCGCTCGACGGCCAGCGGGAGCGAGCGCCCGCCGACCAGGGCGCCGACCGCGAGCAGCGGCAGCAGCACGGCGAGCACCGTCCCGGTGCGCCGCCACCACCCGCCCGGTACGGAGACGTCGCGCACCAGGCGCCGCCAGAGGTACCAGTGCGCGAGGGCCAGCACGGCCAGGACGGCGAGCACGCCGAGCACCACGAGGACGATCATCACGCGGACAGTATGTACGGCGCCCCGACGAACCCCGACGACGGCCCCCGGGCCCGTCGGGGCGCCTGACGCTGCATCAGATTTGAGCTTTCCCGGATCCTGCCGCACCTGCCCTGACCAGGCCTTTTGTGTCCGCTGAGCGGACAGTTTCCGATGCCTTGTTCCGATACTCGTAGGTAGAAGTTAAGTTGCACCGCATTGCGCGGGTCCGTCCCCCACCCTCCGGCGTACGAGCCGAGGGCAAGCCGCGCTGGAAAGGCACAGGCACACCCTCCATGAGTGCGGAAACCACCACCTCGGCCGGATCGCCGCCGGCCGACGCCGTCCCCCAGCAGTCCGGCAAGGCCGGTCAGCACGGCAGCGCCGGTCAGCACGGCCAGGGCGGCGACGCCCACCTCAAGGCCGGGCTCAAGAACCGGCACCTGTCGATGATCGCCATCGGCGGCGTGATCGGCGCAGGGCTGTTCGTCGGCTCCGGCGCGGGCATCGCGTCCACCGGCCCCGGCATCCTGCTCTCCTACACGCTGGCCGGTGTGCTGGTCGTGCTGGTGATGCGGATGCTCGGCGAGATGGCCGCGGCCGACCCGCAGAGCGGCTCGTTCTCCGCGTACGCGGACCGGGCGCTCGGCCGCTGGGCCGGGTTCTCCATCGGCTGGCTGTACTGGTTCTTCTGGGTCGTGGTGCTCGCGGTGGAGGCCACCGCCGGTGCGAAGATCCTCCACAACTGGGTGCCTGGCGTGCCGCAGTGGGCGTTCGCCCTGATCGTGATGGCCGTGCTCACCGCGACCAACCTGTTCTCGGTCGCCTCCTACGGCGAGTTCGAGTTCTGGTTCGCCGGTATCAAGGTGGTGGCGATCGCCGCCTTCCTGGTGATCGGTGTGCTGGCCGCGTTCGGCCTGCTCCCCGGCACCCACGCGGTCGGCACGGAGAACCTCCTCGACCACGGCGGCTTCCTGCCGCACGGGGTGGGCGCGGTGTTCACCGGCATGCTGACCGTCGTCTTCGCCTTCATGGGCAGCGAGATCGTCACCCTGGCCGCCGGCGAGTCCGAGGACCCCGAGAAGGCCGTGAGCAAGGCCACCAACAGCGTGATCTGGCGCATCGGGATCTTCTACCTGGGCTCGATCCTGCTGGTCGTGACCCTGCTGCCGTGGGACTCCGCCGCCGTCAAGGGCAGCCCGTACGTCGCGGTGCTGGAGCACGTCGGGATCCCCGGCGCCGGCCAGGTGATGGACGTGATCGTGCTGACGGCCGTGCTCTCCTGCCTCAACTCCGGCATGTACACCGCCTCCCGGATGGCCTACTCGCTCGGCCAGCGCGGCGACGCCCCGAAGGCCTTCGCCACCGTGACCAAGCGCGGCGTGCCGCGGGTCGCGATCCTCTCCTCGGTGGTCTTCGGCTTCGTGGCGGTGTTCTTCAACTACACCTCGCCCAAGACCGTCTTCTCGTTCCTGCTCAACTCCTCGGGCGCGGTGGCGCTGTTCGTCTGGCTCGTGATCTGCTTCTCCCAGCTGCGGATGCGAAAGATCATCGAGCGCGAGCAGCCGGAGCGCCTGACCGTGCGGATGTGGCTGTACCCGTACCTGACGTGGACGGCGATCGGCATGATCGGCTTCGTGATGGCGTACATGTTCACCGACGCCGACGGGCGCCAGCAGATGTACCTGTCGCTGGTCGCCGCGGCGATCGTCCTGACGGCGGCGGCCGTGGTGGGCCGCCGCCGCCGGGCGGCGGAGGCGGCTGCCTGAGCCGTCCGCACCGCCGTCCCAGGACGCCGGGCCCGGGAGCCGTTGCGGAGGCTCCCGGGCCCGGCGTCGTTCTCCTGCCGCCGGTCCGGCGGTGGGGCGGTGAGGCGGTGGGGCGGTGAGGCGGGCCGGCTTCGGTACCGGATCATGACGGGACGGATATGACCTCCCGACCGGCACCCTCTACCTTTTCCCCTATGCGAGATCTTGTGGCGGGGATGGGGTATCTGGCCAAGGGCCAGAAATGGGTGGGGCGGCACGGCCGCTGGTGGGCGTTCGGGATGCTGCCCGCGCTGATCACCCTGGCGGGGTACGTGGTCGCGCTGGTGTTCCTCGGCGGCTGGTCGGAGGACCTCGCCGAGTGGGTCACGCCCTTCGCGGACGACTGGGGCCCCCCCTGGCAGGGCATGCTGCGTACCGCACTCGCCGCGATCGTCTTCGGCGGCGGACTGCTGATCTCGGTGATCACCTTCACCGCGGTCACCCTGCTGGTCGGCCAGCCGTTCTACGAGTCGCTCTGCGAGAAGGTCGACGAGACCGAGGGCGGCGCGCCCACCCCGCCGGACGTCCCGCTCTGGCGCGAGCTGTGGATCTCGGCGCGCGACAGCCTCTACGTCCTGGTCCGGGTGCTCGGCTTCGGCATCCTGCTGTTCGCCTGCGGGTTCATCCCCGTGGTCGGGCAGACGCTGGTGCCGGTGGCCGGGTTCCTGGTGTCCGGGTTCTTCCTCACGGTCGAGCTCACCGCCGTCGGGCTCCAGCGGCGCGGGGTGCCGCAGCGCGAGCGGATCCGTCTGCTGCGCGCCCGGCTGGGGCTGGCGCTGGGCTTCGGCGTGCCGCTGATCCTGGGGTTCCTGATCCCGTTCGTGACCGTCCTGGCCATGCCGGGCGCGGTGGCCGGGGCGACCCTGCTGGCGCGCGACCTGGTGCCGGTCGAGGACGGGGAGGCGGCGCAGGAGCACGACGAGGAGCCGGACGGGCGGCCGGACGAGGGCGGGCAGCCGCCGGTGCCGGACGTGGCCTCCTACGGCAGCACCTACGGGCAGCAGCCGGCCCCCGGCAACCCGTACGCGGGCGGGCCGCAGACCGCGCACCCGTACGCCGCCAACCCTTACGACGGCAATCCCTACGCCCAGCCGCAGGCCCCGGCCGAGCAGAATCCGTACCGGCGCAGCTGAACCACCGCAGCGCCGTGATCGACCGGTCACGGTGCGTCGACCGTAGGCGGCTGCGGCTGTGAGGCCGCCCACAGGGGTTTCGGCACCTACTGCCCTCGATAGTTGCCGACCCGCCGGGGCCCGCCTCCCGGCGGGCGGCGGGGGGCGGCCCACCCGGGCCCGGCCCGTCGGGGTGCGGCCCACCGGCCCCGAACACCGCAGGCCACCACCGCGTTTTCGCCTCCCGATCGACGGCGGCAGGCCGGATCCGGCCAAGGATCCCCCAAATCGGTCAAATCACCACAAAGCGCCCGGCCTCGGCCGGGCGCTTCGGCGTTCGGGGCCGGCACGGCCACTACCGGCGGTAGTAGCGGTTGCCTTTGCCGCCCGCTCCGGGCTCTGCAAAGAATGTCCAGTCGCCAGGCAGCGCGGACCGGCCCGTCCGCCGCGCATCCCGCCCGCCCCGCCCTCACCGGCCGGGGTGCATGGCCGTCACCGACGGCACTGCGGGCCTGCTCCCCCGAGCCCGTACCGGATGCGCCCGCGCCTCCGGTTTCGGCCCCGACGGAAAAGGATCGTCCGCTCCATGCAGCTCAGCCATGCCCGCCGCAACTCCCTGATCACCGGCATCACCACCCTCGTGGTGGCAGGCGCGGCCACCGCCGCCCTCGCCATCCCGCAGAGCGCCGACGCCGTCGCCCCGGCGGCCGCGCCGGCGGCCGGCGTCTCCGTGGACGGACAGCCGGTCGCAGCGGCGGCGGAGCAGGCCCAGGCGGACGCTGCTTCGGCTGCTGCGGCTACAGCCGCTGCGCAGGCGCAGGCGCAGGCCGAGGCGGACGCCGCCGCTGCCGCCGCGCAGGCCCAGGCCGCCGCCCAGGCACAGGCCGAGGCCGAGGCGAAGGCCCAGGCGGACGCCAAGGCGAAGGCCGACGCCGAGGCCGCCGCCTCCCGCTCGCAGCAGCGCCCCGCGCTCAACGCCAAGCCCACCTACTCGGGCAGCCCGCGCGAGATCGCCGCCCAGATCGTCCCGGCCGGCCAGCTGCAGTGCTTCAGCAACATCGTGTCCCACGAGAGCAGCTGGAACCCGCTCGCCGTCAACGCCTCCTCCGGCGCCTACGGCCTGGTCCAGGCCCTCCCCGGCACCAAGATGGCCTCCGCCGGCTCCGACTGGCGCACCAACCCCGCCACCCAGATCAAGTGGGGCCTCGACTACATGAACTCCCGCTACGGCAGCCCCTGCGGCGCCTGGGCCTTCTGGCAGAGCCACCACTGGTACTAAGCCGACTAATCCGAGGGCGTCGCACCACACGCCCCTGACTCACTTCGAAGGCCCGGCGCTTCAGCTGGCACCCTCCGAAACTGGCGGAGCACCCGGCAAACGCTCGCCGGGTGCTCCGCCAGTTCTGGCCCTACCGGGCCTGCTCGGCCCTCATGTCACTGTCCGAGTGGATCGCTCTACGGCAGCCAGTCGATGGACTCGGGTCGGTCCACGCCAGGCCGGCCCAGAACGGTTGCCTTGAGCGCCTCGGCAAAGCTGTCGCCTAGGTTCCACAGCGATGCGGGTCCAATGGCAATCGTGTGCCCATCGACCCCGATATACGCCCTGAACTGGCTTGACCACATGCCCAGCGGCGAGTAGTTCTGCCCCAGCCTCCCGGCAATCTCCGCGGCCTCGTCCATGGTGTCGATGCAAGCATCGGCAGGGTCAACGACGATCGAGCAGCCCTGCTCCCTGAGCGAAGAACTGACAACCCGTAGCATCCCGAATTCAGACCAGACCCGCACGGCAAGATCATTGATCTCGAAGCCCGCAGCCACCAGTTGACGCCTCCAGGTAGCCGTTTCGTAGCGCCTGCCCTCGAACCACCCTGCGGCGAGCAAGGCAGTCCTGACATCGGCATCACCACCGCTAAGGGACCTTGTCATAGGTTCCGTACACCCTTTGCTTTATCAATGTCTCACATGAGATGTCGCAAGGATCTGCCAGCGTTCCGCTCGGATAGGGCGATCCTACGGGCCGAACCCTGAGGGTCCGGAAATGGCCTCCGATCAGGGCTGATTCCCCTTCGGCCGTCTGCGCTTCGTTCAACGCGCAGACCTCCGAGCAGGACCGACGGAACCTGGACCCGAGCGTGTCATCGAGTGCCGATCCAGGTTCGATATCCGTGATCCTGTCAGCCCCGGTGGTCCGCCCGTAGTAGCGCTTGCCACTCGGTGACGTGTACTCAGTGACAAAGTCCGGCGTCGAGGCCTTGTTGTGCCCACGATTCGCCTCAGCGAACTCCTCAAGAGTAGAACCCTCAGGCGCGGGACCCGGCGTCGGGCAGATGTTGTGGACCAGGACCGGGGTGGTGCCGGCGAGCACATAGTAGGTGTGGAGCTGGGCGACCGTCAGGTTGTACATCTGCTGGGCGCCGGAGAAGGGGCGCACGGCGGTGATGCGGACGGGGGTGCCGGTGGTGGTCTTGAGGGTGTGGCCCTCGGTGAGGTCGGCCGCGGGGACCCAGGTGCGGGTGGTGTCGTCCCAGAACGGGTGCTCGGCGGTGGTGTGGACGGTGCTCTCGGTACCGGACTCCGTCCGGACCGTGAGGTCGATCAGCTCCTTGTCCTCGTGGACGAGCGTGGCGGTGACGGCGCGGGCGCCCTGTTCGGTGGCGGTCTCCTGGTCGGCGGCCTGGACGAGGTCGCCGGTCTTGATGTCGCCGATCGCCTTGCTGCTGCCGTCGGCCATCAGGACCGGGGTCTCGGGCGTGAAGCTGCAGGTGGTGCCGTGCGGCGGGGACGGGTCGGCCTTGGGCGTGGCCGGTGCCTTGGGGTCGGCCTGGTGGACCTTCGGGGCGGCGGGCTCCTGGTGGGGAGTACTCGGCCCGGAGGGTGAGCCGCCACCCTTCGGACCCGACGGCTTGGGGCTCTTCGGAAAGAGGTTGCCGACCGCCTTGCGGACGCCGCCCGCGTCCTGGATGGCCTTGGCCGCCAGCCGGATGCCCTTCGCCCCGGCCTTGACGAGTCCGACTCCGTCCACCGCGATCTCGACGACGGTCTCGACGATCTCACCGGCGACGTAGTAGGGGTCGTCGTGCGGGATCCCGAAGGTGTCGGCCATCGGGTGGGCGGTCGGCTCGATGTAGTAGGTGGGCCCGAAGAGCGGGACCCCGGCTTCCTTGCTCATCTCGTTCGCGGCGTTGTTCATCGCCACGTACGGGCTGTTCTCGGCCATCCAGCCGACCGCGCTGTCGACGGCTCCGGCGACGAACTTCCCCGCCTTCTTGCACCAGCCGCAGCTGGGCCAGAGGCCGTTGGGGTCGCTCAGGTTGACCGGGTTGTTGTTGCCGTAGGCGTAGCCGCCCATCTGGTTGGGATCGCCGGCCATCAGGACCGGGTCGACGCTGAGGAAGCGGCCGAGGGCGGGGTCGTAGTTGCGGGCGCCCAGGAGGTTGAGGCCGCTGGTGGCGTCGGTGGGCTTGCCCAGGTAGCCGTGGTTGTCGGCCCAGGACTGCGGGACGGTGCCGCGCGGGCTGCCGTAGGGGTCGAAGGCGCGGCGGGTGACCGCCCTGGTGGCGCCGTCGATCTGCAGGCCGGAGGTGCCCTGGAGGTCGGTCGGCTGGTAGGTCAGCGATCCGCTGCTGGAGCGGACGATGACGGTGCCGTCGGGGTTGGAGTAGTAGCGCGTGCCCGAGACGCTGTCGGTGGCCCGGTCGAGCGTCAGCTGCTCCTCGCCGCCGAACAGGTAGAGGACGGTGCTGTCGGGGCCGCGCTGGAGCAGCAGGCTGCCGTTGGCGTCGTAGAGGTAGGTCGACGTCCGGTTGACGCCGCCGCTGGGGGTGGTGACGGTCTCGGTGCGGCCCTCGGCGTTGTAGGTGAAGGTCTGGGTGGCGCCGGGGGCCGGGGTGCCGTCGGCGGAGTCCCACTTCTGGTTGGGGCTGCCCGGCGCGCAGTTCCACAGGATGACCCGGTTGCCGGGGGTGTTGTCGGCGCCGGGGATGTCGATGCACAGGCCCGAGGCCGGGTTGGCCAGCGTGCCGCCCGCGTCGGGGCGCCACACCTGGCCGGCGCTGCCGTCGCAGGTCCACAGCTCCAGCTGCGCGGTCTTGGTGCCGGAGCCGCCCACCGGGCGCAGGCACTTGTCGACCGCCCTGAGGGTGCCGTCGGTGCCGGCGGTCCACTGCTGGCCGGGTCCGCCGTTGCAGGTGAAGGAGAAGATCCCCGTGCCGTCGGCGTTCCAGCCGTGGTCGACGTCCAGGCAGAGCGGGGTGGTGGTGCCGGAGGGCAGGCCGGAGGCGATGGTGCCGCTGTTGGTGCTCGCCCGGGAGGCGGTGTTTCCGGCCTGGTCGTACTGCGGGGTCAGGGTCGCGTTGGAGGACGGACCGGTGGGGGCGTTGGCGGTGACGGACCACTGCTGGTTCGCCTCGCCGTTGCAGTACCAGAGCGCGACCCGGGTGCCCGGCGTGCTGTTCCACGCCGGCAGGTCTAGGCAGAGGTTCGCGCCGGCGTCGACCAGCGCGCCGTTGGCGCCGTCCTGCCAGGTCTGCAGGGCGCTGCCGTCACAGGTCCGAAGCTCGATCGCGGCGCCGGCCCAGTTGCCCTCGGGGACGGCGCACTTGCCGAGCGCCCGCAGGGTGCCGTCGGCGCCTCGGGTCCACTTCTGCGCGCCGCTGCTGTTGCAGGTGTAGGACTGGACGGCGGAGCCGTCCGCGGTCCGCGCGCCGTTGACGTCCAGGCAGTTGGGCGTGGAGCCGGTCGGCACGGCGGAGGTCACCGTGCTGGTCGCCGCACCGGTGGAGGTGGTGACGGCGGTGGCGGCGTTGGGCTTGGTCGCCGGGGTGCGGCCGCCGCCGGGGTAGCTGCTGGTCTGGGTGACGTCGCGCGAGGTGTCGCCGGTGATGTCGTGCTTGACCTGCTGGGTACGGTCACCGAGCAGGTTGTACTGCCAGCTCTGCCAGTACGGGGCCGGGCCGCCGATGTTCGCCGGGCCGGGGTCGGTGTTGTTGCAGTGCGACACCTGTCCCGCGGTCGGGCTGCTGACGCCCCAGGTGTCGGTCCAGGCCTCGGTGAGGCGGTTCAGCCCGTCGTAGCGGTAGCACTGGACGTCGAAGGCCTGGTCGGTGCTGCCGGAGGACTGCAGCTCCGCGACGTTGGTGAGGTTGCCGACCTGGTCGTAGCCGTAGGTCTTCGCCGAGATCGGGTTGGCTTCCGCGGTCTGGAGGCTGACCCGGTTGGTGGTCAGCCGGCCGGTGGCGTCGTCGTAGGTCTGCTTGGTGCGCAGCAGTCCGCCGGCCTTGCCGTAGGTGGACTCGAGGAGCTGGCCGCGGGGGTTGTAGCTGGCCAGGTCGAGCAGCGGGGTGTCCGCCGTGCCGGTCTGGAGCAGTTCGCCCTGGTTGTTGTAGCCGAAGCCGAGGGTCTCGGCGGGCAGGCCGCCGTCGGCGTTGTAGCCGATGGAGCCGAGCAGTCCGATGTTCTTGGTGTACGCGGCGGAGGTGGTGTACTCGCCCGCCAGCCTGCCCTCGGACGCCGGGATGGTCGTGGTGGTGCCGGTGGGCTGGTAGGCGGTGTTGTAGCCGTTGACCCGTTGCACGTAGGCGTCGCCCGAGGCGCCGTTGACGTAGCGGGTGGTCGAGGCCGGGTAGCCGTGGGCCAGGGGCAGCGTGTCGTAGGTGGACGAGGTGAGCAGCTTGGCCGGGTCGGCCGTGCTCGTGCCGTCGTACTGTCCGGTGACCCGGCCGAGGGAGTCGTAGGTGAAGGACAGCGAGCGGCCGCGGCCGTCGGTGCTGGTGGAGACGCGTCCGAGGTCGTCGTAGGCGACGGTGGAGGTGCCGCTGCCGGGGTCGGTCTGGGAGGTCCGGTTGCCCCGCAGGTCATAGGTGTACGACCAGGTGTTGCCGACGGTGTCGGAGATGGCGGACACCTCGCCGCCGGGCTTGTAGCTGTAGCTGGTGGTGACGTCGCCGATGCCGGGGCCGCCGTGGACGACCGAGGAGGTGGTCTGCCCGAGTGCGTTGGTGAACGTGGTGGTCGCCGTGCCGCCCTGCGGCGGGGTGGAGTCGACCCGGTCGGCGCCCGGGTAGGCCGCGGTGGACTGCCATAGCAGGCTCGCCTTGGCGTACATCTGCTGCGCGGTGGGGCGGCCGAGGCCGTCGTACACCGTGACCTGCTCGGAGGGCAGGGTGTTCTCGGTCTCCTCGAAGTAGGTCGACCCGGGCGCGGTGGTCGGGTCCGACCAGGTGGGGATGGTGATGACCGGCCAGCCGTGGCTGTCGTACCGGACCGAGCTGACCAGTCGTCCCTCGGAGTTGTTGGCCGGCGTGCTCTGGCTCTGCCGGGCCTGCAGCATTCCGTCGTAGATCACGACCGAGGTGCTGTAGGTCTCGTTCTCGCGCAGCGTCCCGGTGGTGATGCTGGAGACGTCCGGCTTCTCGCCCTTGCCGTGGACGGCGTACTCGAAGGTCCGGTCGGCGCTCTTGCCGTCGTCCTTGTTGCGCCCGGGCGTCCAGACCTTGGTGCGGCGGCCGAGGGCGTCGTAGGTGGAGTCGGTGATCCGCCCGTTGACGTCCACGGCCCGGGTGACCAGGCCCCGGGTGGGCGCGATGATGCTCTTCCCGGTCCACCCCAGGGAGTTGGTCGTGGCCAGCTCGGTGGCGAGGGTGCCGGTGGCGGGGGTGTAGGCGGTGGTGGTGACGGATCCCGCGGCGTCCACGTCGCGGACGACGCGGCCGTACTGGTCGTGGCTCTGCGCGCCCAGGGTCTGGAAGACCGGCTGCCCGGAGCCGTCGTAGGACTTCACGGACTGGGTGGCGGTGAGCAGGCCGAGCGAGGTGCCGTTCTGTCCGAGGACGCCGACCGCGCCCGGGTTGGCGACGTCGCCGTTGCCGTCGTAGACGTACCGCTTGTGGCCGATCGTCCGGTCGGTGCCCTCGGCCGTGCCGCACGGGCCGGCGACGCTGACGCTCTCCTTGGGGTAGGTCAGCATCATCGGGTTGGCGGTGGGCGGGTCCGCGTAGGTGACGGTCGTGCAGGTCTGCTGGGAGGGCACGGAGACGTCGCCCTGGTCGTGGACCTTGGACTGGCGGCCGAGGCCGTCGTACTCCGTGTTCGTGCGGGTGGTGCGCCAGGTCTGGCCGTCGGACAGCAGCGACAGTTCGCGGTTGCCGGTGGCCGTGATCCGCTGGGCGGTCAGGGCCGGCAGGGTCGACAGGTCACGGGGCGGTGGTGGCGGCGGGGTGGTCTTCTTGGAGGCCCAGGCGGTGCGGGCCTTGGAGGCCGTCTCCGCGGTGGTCGGCACGTCGGGGATGGACTTGGCGACGGCCGTGCCGTTCGCGGACTTGGTGTAGGTCGTCGTCTCCTGCGGCATGCCGGCCAGCAGGGGGTTGTCGTCGACCGCGGCCGCGTCGACGGAGTTCTTCCAGGAGACCTGCCGCTTGGTGGTGCCGTTGGCGAGGTAGTCGCCGTTCATGCCCCGGAAGTAGGTCACCGTGCTCTTGGTGATCGCGTCCGGGGCCGCGCCGGTGGTGGTGCTGACGGTGCGGTAGCCGCGGAAGTCGTTCCAGGTGCGGAACCGGTCGTCGGTCAGCTCGGAGTCGTCGCGGTGCCAGGCGGCGCCCAGGCCGTCCTCGCCGTAGGTGTACGAGGTGGACTGCGCGGGCGAGGCGGCCTTGGTCAGGTCGGAGACGGTGACCTTGGCGACCAGGGTCTTGTGGAACCAGTCCGCGATGGGCTCGCCGCCGCCGGGCGTGGTCCAGTACACCGGGAAGCAGGCCATCGTGTTGGTGTCGGCCGAGGCCGGCATGGTGCCCTTGTTCCGGGAGCACTCCTGGTCGCGGTAGGAGACCGCGATGAAGGAGCCGGTGTCGGTCTGGATGCCGGAGATCCGGGGCCGGTAGAGCGGGGGTGCGGCCGGCGTCAGGCCGTCCACGCGGTTGTCGACCTCGATGCCCTTGAAGCTCACCGGGTCGAGGGTGACCGCCTGCTCGCGGTCGCCGGCGCTGGTGTCCAGGCCGGTGTGGCTGATCTCGGAGAGCCACAGCACCGACTGGAGGGAGCCGGCGTTCTTGGTGTCGCCCTCGGTGCCGGTGACGGGGTCGATGGTGGCACCGGCCTCGGAGAACAGGTGCTTGAGGTCGTACTGGTCGACGCTCTTCCACCCGGCGGCGGTGCGGATCTCGGTGGTGATCCGGTTCAGCCGGACGGTGGACCAGAAGGTCGGCGAGGCGATCTTGCAGACGTTCGGCCCGGTCCCGCTGGTCGGCCAGCCCGCCTGGCAGTTGAGGTCGTAGGGGGTGTCCTGCCAGTTGCTCGCCGTGGAGGTGTTCAGGTTCGACGCCTTGCAGAGCTCGTCGTTGACCACGCAGCGCTCGGCGGTGCCGAAGGTGACCCGGGAGGAGGGCTCCCGGCTTGCGGTGGCGTCGCCGAGCTTGTAGCCGTAGGAGATGCCCGTCAGGTGGCCGCCCCGGGTGTACGACTGCAGGGAGCCGTAGCCGCCGGACTTGGCCGCCTGGCCGTAGCCCATGCTGTAGAAGTTGGTCTCCTTCGCCCAGTCGTAGCGCTGCAGGTTGCCCTGCGGGTCGACGACGAAGTCGATGTTGAAGCGGTAGCCGGGCTGCTTGTCACACTGTGACGCCTTGCCCTTGGCCGCCGTGTAGCACGGGTCACCGCTGTTCGGGTGGTAGACCGGCTCGGCCCAGGCGCTGTTGGTGGCGTTGTCGGAGCTGATGCCGGGCGCGTGGTTGAGGCCGAGGTAGTAGGCGGTGCCGTCGGTCGTGGTGACCTTGAAGTACTCGCCCTCCCACAGGTCGTTGGCGGCACCGGTCAGTCGCTCGACCCGGGTGCCGTCGTCCGACTCCAGGTGGTACACACCGTTGGCGTCGCGGATCAGCTCGCCCGAGTGCGAGCCGAGCGACAGCGTGGCGTTCCAGCCGCTCCAGCACTGGTCGGCGGAGCCGTCGATGCCCGCGTTTCCACAGCCCTTGTAGGAGCGCTCGATGAAGCCGGGGCTGTACGACCAGCCGTCACCGATCCACGAGGCCTGCGAGTTGCGGGCCGAGGTCTCGCCGTCGATGGCCTGGGAGTTGTAGCTCAGGGCCACCGAGGGCACCGAACCGGCCAGCGAGGGCGGCAGCGGCACGGGGTAGCTGTAGGTGAAGGCCCCCGAGGCGGTCTGGGACCAACTGCCCGACGCCGAGAGCGAGGTGGCGCCGTAGGAGCCCTGGGAGCCCCCGATGTCCGGCACCGCGGCCAGCGCGATCGACGGCGCGGCCTGCGCGGAGGCCTGCGCGTCCGACGCGGGGGCGGCGAAGGCCTTGGCGCCCGTGGCGCCGTCCGATCCGCCCGCCGCCGGGATCGCGACCGTACCGGTCAGCTTCCGGCCGGCCTGGTCGTTCTGGTACTCCACCGGTGCCTGCTGGCGGCAGGCCTCCAGCTGGGGGGTCGTCAGGGAGCAGGAGGGCATGGCGACCAGACGCAGACGGGAGGCCCAGCCTCCGCCGTAGGCCTGGGCGATCGCCCCGTAGTCGAGGGCGACCGAGACGCTTCCGGCCTCGGTGCGGCTGTCGGCGCGCGACAGTCCGACGAGCAGGCCGTCCACGCCGGCCGACCGGGCCTTGGCCCGGTCGGCGACCTTCACCTCGACCGAGGACGGCGTACTGACCGGCGCCTGCGACCCGGCGATGTCGCGGGCCTGGGCGCCGAGCTGCCCGGGCTCCGCGGCGCCGACCAGGACGGGCGTGGCACCGGCCCGTACCGGCGCGCCCGCGGCCCCGCCGGGCTTGCCGGCGGGTGCGGCGGCGGACTTCGCGGCCGCCCCGCCCAGGTTGACGGTGGCGGTGGCCTCGGCCGGCCACTGGGCGGGGCCCGGCTTGGCGGCGGTCAGCTCGCGCGCGCCCGCCTGGACCTTGGCCTCGACACGGCCGGTACCGTCCCCGTTGCGCCCCTGAACCTTGGGCAGCGGTTGCGGCGGGTCCGAGGGCCAGCTCTTCTCGTCGTAATCGTGGTGGTATCCGCCGACGACCTCGGCGCCCGCCATCGGCACCAGGAGGGACAGCGCCGCGGTAAGGGCGGCGACCGTCACCGCCCTTCGCCGAAAGCCGCGCCCGCCTGAATCGGACCCGAACCAGCGCAGCCTCGCGCGCACCGTCAACCCCCCGTTTGATAACTGCCTATGAATGTTCATCACCCGGAATCCAGTGAATTTCCCGGGCGATCGTGCGTGGTCGCCGGAACCGTATTGTCACGGGCACGAACCGCGCAATAGCCTGCCCGCGGTCGACCGGTGCGGCGCGAGGCTCCGCGCCGGTCCTTCCCTGTTCAAAGCCCGAACCCGCCGCTCCGCGGCCGGTTCCGGCCCGCCTGTGTGACGTTCGACACGCAGCCGGGGCCGGGCCGGTCGAACCATCCTGAAAGGGACCATTCGTGGGGGAACCCCGCCGTGTCCGGCAAAGCCGTACACGTAGACTGACGCACCGTCTGGCACTGATATCCGCTCTCGGCGGACTTGTTGTGGGAGCCGCCGGAACGGCATTCGCCGACGACCGGCCGTTCGCCGTCAAACCGGCCCAGAGCACGCGGCCCGAGGCGCTGCCGACACCGCCGCCGGGCGGCCCGCTCCAGGCGGCCAGGCTCAAGGCGAAGGCCACCGGAAAGCCGGTCACGGTCGACGAGTTGACCACCGAGAGCTCGCTCACCGTCGCCGAGCCGGACGGCAAGGTGACCCTGACGACCCATCTGCAGGCCGCCCGGGTCAGGAAGGCCGACGCCTGGACCCCGGTCGACGCCGGCCTCGCCCGCAACCAGGACGGCAGCTGGTCACCCCGGGCCACCCCCTCGGGCGTGGCGCTCTCCGGCGGCGGCACCGGCCCGCTGGCCACGCTGACCGACAAGGCCGGCCGCAGCCTGGCCCTCACCTTCCCGGTCACGCTGCCGAAGCCGACCGTGAGCGGATCCGGCGCCCGGTACCCGGAGGTGCTGCCGGGCGTGGACCTCCAGGTCGACGTCACCGACCAGGGCGCGGTGCGCGAGGTCCTGGTGGTGAAGGACGCCAAGGCCGCCGCCGACCCGCGGCTCGCCTCGCTGCGGCTGACCACCTCGGCCAAGGACCTCACCGTCTCCGCCGACGAGGCCGGCGGCGTGACCGCGCGGGCGGCCGACGGCACGGCGGTGTTCAGCACGCCGGCCCCGGTGATGTGGGACTCGGCGACCGCCGCTCCCGCGGCGGCTGCCAAGCCCGAGGGCCGCGCCGCCAAGTCGGCGCCCGGCGCGGCCGAGGCGGCCGCGCAGCCCGCGGCGGGCCCCGCCCAGCCGTCCTCCACCGACGGTCCCGGCGACGGCGCGAAGATCCGCCCGATCGGCGTGCGGGCCGAGGCCGGCGCGCTGACGCTCACCCCCGACGCCGGCCTGCTCGCCGGCGAGGGCACCACCTGGCCGCTGTACATCGACCCGACGTTCACGCCCACCGCGCCGATGGGCACCAACCACTTCGTGCAGGTCATGGAGGGCTGCCCCTCGCCCGGGTCCCAGCTCGACAAGGAGCAGCCCAAGGGGCAGGGCGCCGGCTACCAGCAGTACCAGGACAACTGCTTCGGCATGGAGCGCTCGTACTACGAGTTCGACACCTCGGCGCTGAACAGCCGGATGTACATCGCCGAGGCCACGGCCTACTTCTACGAGACCTACGGCGCCAACCACGACTGCAACGCCGAAGCGCCCGTCACCCTGAAGTGGATGAAGGACGCCATCGGGAGCGGGACGAACTGGCTCAACCAGCCGAGGTGGCACCAGGACCTCGACACCAAGCGGCCCAAGAGCGCCTACTGCAGCCAGCAGCCGGTGAACTTCGACGTGACCGGCGCCGCGCGGGAGGTCGCCCAGGGCGGGATCCAGCAGTGGACGCTCGGCCTGTTCGGCGACGAGACCCGCTCCGCCGGCAACTACGGGTTCATGCGCTTCAACAAGAACCCGTACATCCAGGCCAAGTACGACATCGCCCCGAACACCCCGGACTCGATGGACACCAGCCCGGCCTCGCAGAACCCGTCCGGCCCGGCCTGTGGCGGGGGCCAGCCCGGCTGGATCGGCATGACCACCCTGGCGGGCGACGCCTCGAACATCACGCTCAACGCGTACGCCTCGACGCCGATGTCCGGCAACAACCTGGTGGTCGGCTTCCACACCTGGGACAACATGGTCGACGACGGCCACGGCAATCCGTCCGACGCCACCTGGCGGGCCAGCGAGCCCATCGGCTCGGCCGGCTGGGGCCGAGCCAACATCGGCGGCCGGGTCTCCGACGGCCACCAGTACGGCTGGAACGCCTGGGCCTCCGACGGCCTGCTCGACAGTCCCGGGTCGGCGTACTGCTACTTCAACGTGGACCTCACCGCGCCGTCCCTCGCGCAGTTCACCCCCCTGCAGTCCTTCCCGCCGCTGGGCAGCGGCCTGAAGCCCACCGCCCACGCCGGTGACCAGGGTGTGAGCATCACGGTCAGCAGCAACGACCCGACCCCCGGCGGCTGCACCCGCGGCTCGTGCATCAAGAGCGGCGTGCGCGGCTTCCAGTACGCGCTGGACGACAACATCCCGCCGGTGGGCGCCAACTTCAAGGAGGCCGCCCCCGACGCCGACGGCACCGCCGTCGCGGACATCCCGATCAACCTCCCCCGCGACCAGTGGGGCACCCACCGGCTGTACGTCCGGGCCGTGGACGGCGCGGGCAACACCCAGCCCGAAGCCGCGGTCTACGACTTCTACGCCCCCTGGAACCCGGCCAACAAGGTCATCCCGGGAGACGTGAGCGACGACGGCACGCCCGACTTCCTCGCCCCCGACTCCCAGGGCAACCTCACCCTGCTGCCCGGCAACGCGGACGTCACCGCCGCGCCCGTCGTGTCCTCGGCCAAGAGCCAGAGCCCCGAGCACGACAGCTGGAACAACTACCTGATCGCCCACCGCGGTTCCGTCACCGAGCGCAGCGTCGACGACCTGATCGCCTACAACAAGGGCACCCACAAGCTCTACGCCTACCTCAACGACGCCTCCGCCGTCCCCGCCGGCACTCCGGGCCACTTCAGCCTCGGGACCTTCATGCCGCTCGGCGTGTCCGGCAACTGCGCGAGCGGTATCGACGGCACCTGGGACAACATCACCCAGCTGGTCTCCCCGGGCGCCTACGGCAACCCGCGTGGCCTGCCCAACGTGATCACCGTGGAGAACAACCTCCTGCGGTTCTACGTGGGCGATTACACCGGCGGCTGCCGGCTGAGCGCCGGCGTCACCCTCGGCGACGGCGACTGGTCCGGGGTCACCCTGCTCACCCCCGGCACCGTGGGCGGCACCCCCACCCTGTGGGCCCGCGACAACGTCACCGGCGCGGTCCTCAGCTACCCACTGGCCTTCGGCGCCGACGGCACGCCCACCGGCACGCTGCACGCCCCGGTCCACCGTCCGCTGGTCTCCGCCGTCAAGGACGCGGCCGGCGCGAACATGTGCGCCGACGTCGACCACGGCTGGACCGCCAACGGCACCACCGCCCTCCTGTGGAACTGCGCCGCCGGCAGCCCCAACCAGCAGTTCACGCTGGGCGCGGACGGGCTGGTGCACGTCCTCGGGAAGTGCCTCGACATCCGCGGCGAGGGCACCGACAACGGCTCCGACGTCGTGCTCTGGGACTGCTCCGGCGGCAACAACCAGAAGTGGGAGGCCGGCACCATCCCCGGCACCCTGCGCAACCCGGTGTCCGGGCGCTGCCTGGGCGTCCCCGACGGCCTGAACACCCCGGGCAACCACCTGATCATCTGGGACTGCTCCGCCGACGTCAGCCAGAAGTGGGACGGCGCGGGTGCGGCCGGGCAGCTCACCCCGCAGGCCGCGCTCACGCCCGGCTTCACCAGTGCCGAGTACCCCGGTCTGGAGTCGCCGGGCGATGTCCACGGCGACGGCTTCCCCGACCTCTACGCCACCGGCGCGGACGGTCGGCTCAGCCAGGTCCCCGGCACGGCGGCCGAGAACGGGCTGGCCCGCTTCGGCGCCCCGATCACGCTCGGTGTACCGAACCGGCCCACCGGCTACCACGTCCGCTCGGCCTACGACGGCGGCAAGTGCCTCGACCACTACGGGCCGATGCTCGGGCACGACGTGGCGATCTACGACTGCTGGAACGGGGTGAGCCAGAAGTTCACCTTCGCCCCCGACGGGACGCTCCGCGCCGGCGGGTACTGCGTCGGCGTCCGTGACAACGGCATCTACAACGGCTCGTCGGTCGCCGTCCTGGACTGCCTCGGCGAACCCGGCCAGCAGTGGACCCTGCGCAGCGACGGGAGCCTGTTCAACCCCAACTCCAAGCGCTGCCTGGAGATCCCCGGCTGGGACAACACCAACGGCCGGTCGCTCGACATCTGGGACTGCATCACCGGCAACCGCAACCAGCTCTGGAACCTGTCCGTCAACACCGCCTGATCCACCGCACTCCCCCGCGGGCCCGCAGCGCTTCGTGTGCTGCGGGCCCGCGGCCTGCCTGGGGCTGCCCGCTCCTGCCCGTCCGCGCCGCCCTCCGGTATCCGCCCGCCGACCGTCTGACGTGCACGCGACTGGTGCACGGGGTGAAGATATGGCGTACACGAAGCCCATTTGCCGGTATTGACCGCAATCACAGACCGTCAGGGCTTTGCCACCCCCCGCGGGCGCTCCTACGCTCCGGCCTCATGCCCTCACCCCTGATCAGCGTCGTACTCCCCGCCTACGACCAGCAGAAACAGCTGACGGACTGCCTGGACTCACTCCTCGCCCAGTCCTTCCGCGACTTCGAGGTCATCGTGGTCGCGGACCGCTCCCCCGGCACCCCGGCCGACCTCGTCGACGCGTACGCGGCCCGGCACCCGCGGGTGTCCGTACTGCACCTCAACGCGGCCGTCGGCGTCGGCGTCAGCCGCAACGCGGGCGCCGCGCGGGCCCGCGGCGAGTACCTGCTGTTCCTGGACGCCGACCACCTGCTCCCCCGGGACGGCCTCGGGTCGCTCGCCGACCGGCTCGACCGGACCGGACCGGTGGACCTGCTGCTCTTCGGGCACACCCGGCGGCACGGCGGGCGCGACTGGCCGGGCGGCGCGGAGTCGCTGCTGGCCGAGGCCGGGCCCGAGCCGTTCGGGCCGCTGGACCACCCCGAGCTGTTCGGCGCCCCCGCGCTGGCCTGGGACAAGCTGCTGCGCCGCGGCTTCTGGCAGGACGCGGGGCTCGCCTTCCCCGACGGCCGGTACGAGGAGATCCCGCTCGCCCACCAGGCGCTGCTGGCCGCCGGACGGATCGCCGTCCTGCCGCGCGCCTGCGTCCAGCTGCGGCGCCGGGAGACCGTCCACCCGGCCGGCTCGCCGGGCAGCAGCCGGTTCGACATCTTCGACCAGTACGAGCGGAGCTTCGCCCTGCTGGACGAGCTCGCGGCCGACCTGCCCGGCTCGGCTGCCGCCCGCGACGCGCTGTTCACCAGGATGATCCGGCACTACCTGTTCGTCTTCGACCTCGCCGGGTGCGTGGCCCGCGCCGAGCGCCCGCAGTTCTTCCACCGCGCCGCCGAGCACCACCGCCGCTTCCAGCCGGCCGGGCACCGGCGGCCCGGCGGGCGCGAGGGCGTGAAGTTCTCGCTGCTCGCCGGGGGCGCCTACCCGGCCTTCGAGATGGCCAAGCTCTCGCACATCGCCCGCGGGACCCTGACCGGCACGGCCCGCCGCCGCGCCTCGGCCTGACGGCGGACCCTACACGTGGGCGGTGCCCCCGTCGGCGGCCATCGCGGCCGCGATCCGGCGGGCGGTGTCGGCCCGCTCCTCGGCGGGGGCGGGCGGCAGGGCGTCCATCCACAGCGCGAGGGTGGAGCCGCGCAGCTGCATCATGCCCTCGGGCCTGGCCAGCAGCCAGAAGTGCAGGTGCGAGGCGCCGTCGCCCCACCTGTTGACGTGGACCCGGCCGATCCCGCCGAGCGACAGCAGCGCCGCCTCGACCCGCTGGAGCATCGGGCCGATCTCGACGGCCCGCTCGGGCGGGAGGTCCAGCAGGTCGTGGTGGGCGCGGGGCTGGAGCAGCACGACGGCGGGCAGCCCGGAGGAGGCCTGCGAGGCGCTCAGCCGCCAGTGCGCGTCCGTCCAGAGGAAGTCCTCGTCCGGGCGGGCGCACTGCCCGCAGCTGTCCGGTCCGCCGTCACCGTGCCGGGGCGGCTCGGGCAGCTCGGGGGCGTCCAGGACCTTGATCCGGAGGTCGCCGTCGTACGGGAAGATGTCCCAGGAGTGGGCGCCGTCGGCGCGCAGCGGCGGCCGCTCGCCGATCGGCAGCCGGGCGAGGAAGCGGCCGGGTCCTGCGGTGCCGTCGGCCGGGGAGTCAGTGATCATGGCAGTCGAGAGTGCCATATGACATTTCGTCGGCTGCACACCGGGGTGGCCGGAGGCGGCCGGACCCGCCCGGCTGGGATGATCGGCGGCGGTACGAAGGACACCCCGCCCCGCCTCCGGGAGGACCCACGTGAGCCGCCCCTCCGCCGCCGCCGGTGCCGATCTCGCCCGCGAGCTGGCCGCCACCCTGCGCGGGGACGTGCGCTTCGGCGCCGCCGAGCGCACCGTGTACAGCCACGACGCCTCCAACTACCGCCACCTGCCGCTCGGTGTGGTCAAGCCGGCCGACCTGGACGACGTCCGCACCGCCCTCGCGCTCTGCCGGCAGAACGGGACGCCCGTGGTGGCGCGCGGCGCCGGGACGAGCATCGGCGGGCAGGCGATCGGCCCGGGCGCCGTAATCCTCGACTTCCGCCGGTACCTGGGCGCGGTGCTCGACGTGGACCCGGAGCGGCGGACCGCCCGGGTCGAGCCCGGAGCCGTCCTGGACGACCTCCAGCGCGCCGCCCGCCGCCACGGCCTGCGGTTCGGACCCGACCCGTCCACGCACAGCCGCTGCACCCTCGGCGGCATGATCGGCAACGACTCCTGCGGTGCGCACTCGGTGGCCTGGGGGCGGACCTCCGACAACGTCGAGACCCTGGACCTGCTGCTCGCCGACGGCACCGAACTCACCGTCGGCGGCGCGCTCACCCCCGCCGAGCGCGCCGCGCTCCGCGCGCTCCCCGGCCGGGCGGGCGAACTCCACCACACCCTGCAGGAGTTCACCGAACGGAACCTGGCCGTGATCCGCCAGGGCATGCCCGAACTGCCGCGCCGCACCTCCGGCTACCCGCTGGACGCCCTGCTGCCCGAGCGCGGCCACCACCTCGCCCGCGCGCTCACCGGCACCGAGGGCACCTGTGCGCTGCTGCTCGGCGCCACCGTCCGGCTGGTCGAGGAGCCGCCCGCGCGCGCCCTGGTGGTGGCGGGCTACCCGGACGAGAGCGCCGCGGCCGATGCCGTCCCCGCGCTGCTGCCACTGCGCCCGCTGACCGTCGAGGGCATGGCCGCCGACCTGGTCGCCGCGCTGCTCGCCGCCGGCCCGCGCCCGCCCGCCCTGGACCGGCTGCCCGACGGCGCCTGCTGGCTGTTCCTGGAGACCGGAGGCGCCACCGGGGCCGAGGCCCTCGACGCCGCCCGCCGACTCGCCGACGCCGTACGGCGCGAGCGCACCGCCACGGTCTCGGTGGTCACCGACCCGGACCAGCAGCGGCAGCTCTGGGCCGTCCGCGAGGCCGGCGCCGGGATCGTCACCCGGCTGCCCGGCGGCGGGGAGGCCTGGCCCGGCTGGGAGGACTCCGCCGTCCCGCCCGAGCGGCTCGGCGACTACCTGCGCGACCTGCGGGCCCTGCTGCGCCGCCACGGCCTGCACGGCATCCCGTACGGGCACTTCGGCGAGGGCTGCGTCCACCTGCGGATCGACTTCCCCCTGGCCGAGCCCCGAGGCCTGCCGGTCTTCCGGGAGTTCATGGAGCAGGCCGCCGACCTCGCGGTCTCCTACGGCGGCTCGCTGTCCGGCGAGCACGGGGACGGCCAGGCCCGGGCCGAGCTGCTGCCCCGCATGTACCGGCCCGAAATCATCGACCTGTTCGGTGAGTTCAAGCGGATCTGGGATCCGGAGCGCCTGCTCAACCCGGGCGCGCTGGTCGACCCGCGCCCGCTCGACGCCGATCTGCGCTTCTCCGGGCCGGTCCGCGAACTGCCGCTCGCCCTGCCGTACGAACACGACGACGGCAGCCTGCTGAAGGCGGTGCACCGCTGCGTGGGCGTCGCCAAGTGCGTGGACACCAGCACCGGGGTGATGTGCCCCAGCTACATGGCCACCGGCGAGGAGCGCCACTCCACCCGGGGCCGGGCCCGGCTGCTCGCCGAGATGCTGCGCGGCGAGGCCGTCCCGGACGGCTGGCGCTCGCCGGAGGTCCGGGAGTCGCTGGACCTCTGCCTCGGCTGCAAGGGCTGCGCCAGCGACTGCCCCGTCCACGTCGACATGGCCGCCTACAAGACCGAGTTCCTCCACCAGCACTACCGGCGCCGGGTGCGGCCCGTCGCGCACTACTCGATGGGCTGGCTGCCGCTCTGGCTGCGGGCCGTCGCACTGGCGCCCGGCGCGGCCAACCTGATCGCCCGCTCGCCCGCCGCCGGGCTGCTCAAACGGCTCGGCGGCGTGGACCGGCGGCGGGTGATCCCGGTCTTCCCGCCGGAGACGTTCAGCCGCTGGTACCGCCGCCACCGCGCCGCGCACCCGGCGCCGGCGGGCGCCCGGCCCGTCCTGCTCTGGCCGGACACCTTCTCGGACCACCTCCAGCCGAACGTGCTGCGCGCCGCGGTGGAGGTGCTGGAGCACCTGGGCTTCGACGTCCGGCTGCCGGACGGGCCGGTCTGCTGCGGGCTGACCTGGTACTCCACCGGCCAACTCGGCGCCGCCCGGCGGGTGGTGCGCCGCAGCCTGCGCGCGCTGGCCGCCGCCGGGCTGCCCGCCGACACCCCGGTCGTCGGCATGGACCCGAGCTGCACCGCCACCCTGCGCGAGGATCTGCCCCGGCTGCTCGGCCCCGACGGCCGCCCGCTCGCCGAACGCACCCGCACCTTCGCCGAGTTCGTCGACGAGTACGCCCCCGACGCCCCGCTCCCCCACCTCCCCGTCGACGCCGTCACCCAGACCCACTGCCACCAGCACGCCGTGCTCGGCACCGCCGCCGACCGCCGCGTTGAGGCCCGGCTGGGGCTGCACAACCGGGTGCTCGACTCCGGCTGCTGCGGGCTGGCCGGCAACTTCGGCTTCGAGCAGGGGCACTACGAGGTCTCCACCGCCATCGCCGAACGGGTCCTGCTCCCGGCGGTCCGCGCCGCCGGCCCCGACACCGTCCTGCTGGCGGACGGCTTCAGCTGCCGCACCCAGATCTCCCAACTCGCCGAGGGCCGCCGGGCCCTGCACCTCGCGGAGCTGATCCAGCGGGCGCTCCGCGAGGGGAGGTAGGGCCGCGCGGCTCCATCACCGGCCGGCGGACGGGCATGCTGATCCGGCGGGCTGGCCGCCCTGACCGCCACGGTCGGCTGCCGGGGTTAGCCGGCGCCGACGCACTACGCGCCCTGCGGCTGCTGCACCTCCGTCGACCTCGGCGTCTCCTCGGCGCAGACCGCCGACACGAACTCCGCGAGCCGCGCCTGGGGCATCCCGCGCGCGATGTCCGCCTCGCTGATCATCCCGACGAGTTCGTGCTCCGGGTGGTTGATCACCGGCAGCCGCCGCACCCGGTGCTGCTCCATCATCCGCAGCACCTGCTCCACGTCCTCGTCCGCCTCGACCGTCATCGGCCGGCCCTGGGCCAGCTCGCCCGCCGTCACCTTCGCCGGGTCGAGGCCCTCGGCGACGCACTTCAGCACGATGTCCCGGTCGGTCACGATGCCCAGCAGCTTCTGCCTCTCACCGCAGATGGGCAGCGCCCCGACGTCGCGTTCCCGCATGATCCGGGCCGCCGCGGCGAGCGTCTCCTGCTCGCCGATGCACTCCGCGCCCGGGTGCATGATGTCTCCGGCTCTGGTCATGATCGGCCTCCTGACCTGCCTGCCACTCCCGTGACTCCATCCTGGTCCGGTCCCGGGAGCGCCGCCACCGGGCACGTCACCAGGCACGTCACCGGCACCACCGGCACATCACCCGGGCCGCACGAGGGCCGCACCCGGCGCAGCGCCGGGCTCAGGCCGCCGTCCGCGGGGCTGCCGGGCCCGCGCCGCCGCCGTTCTGCGAGGGCTCGGGCAGCGGGTCCAGCGGCGACCGTTCCAGCAGCTCCTCCAGGGGCGGCAGTTCCAGCTGCTCCACGCCCGGCACCGGCGCGTCCAGCGCGCCCGGCACGCCCTCGGCCGCCGCCACCGACCCCTCCGACGCCGGCTGCGCCTGCCGGTGGGTGTCCGTCGCGGCGTCCAGGAACCGCAGCAGCTCCACCGGGAACGGCAGCACCAGCGTCGAGTTCTTCTCCGCCGCCACCTCCACCACCGTCTGCAGCAGCCTCAGTTGGAGCGCCGCCGGGGTCGCGCTCATCACCGCCGCGGCCTCCGACAGCCGCGCCGACGCCTGGAACTCGCCGTCCGCCGTGATGATCCGCGCCCGGCGCTCCCGCTCGGCCTCCGCCTGCCGGGACATCGAGCGCTTCATCGACTCGGGCAGCGCGACGTCCTTGATCTCCACCCGGTCGATCTCGATGCCCCAGCCCAGTGCCGGACTGTCGATCATCAGCTCCAGGCCCTGGTTGATCGGTTCGCGGTTGGCGAGCAGATCGTCCAGCTCGCTCTTGCCGATGATCGAGCGCAGCGAGGTCTGCGCGACCTGGGAGATCGCGAAGTTGTAGTCCTGCACGTTGACGGTCGCCTTCACCGGGTCCTCCACCCGGAAGTACACCACCGCGTCCACCCGGACGGTGACGTTGTCGCGGGTGATGCCCTCCTGCGCGGGGATCGGCATCGTCACGATCTGCACGTTCACCTTGCGCAACCGGTCCGCCACCGGGAGCATCCTGACCAGCCCCGGCTCCCGGATCTGCTCACGCACCCGGCCGAAGCGGAACACCACCCCGCGCTGGTACTGCTGGACGACCCGGACGCTCAGCCCGGCCCAGATCGCCGCCAGCACGATGGCCACCACCACCGCATCGATAATCAGCATCGCGGTCTCCTCGCGCCCAGCACCGCGCCCCGGCCGTCGCGACCCGGCCCAGCCGGGGACCGCCGGAGCAGCTGCTTCCACGCTACGCCTGCCGGAGCACCGCCGGAACGGCCGGGCCGTACGCCCTCGAAGCCCTACGATCATCCCCATGCCGCAGCCCGTCGACGAAGGCCCCGCCGCCGACCCCGGCCACCCCCGCCACCCCGCCGAGGCCGCCGCCCGGGCCGACGGGCTGGCCGCGCTGGACCGCGTCGTCACCGGCTGCCGAGCGTGTCCACGGCTGGTCGAGTGGCGCGAGGAGACCGCCCGCACCAAACGCCGCGCCTACCGGGACTGGGACTACTGGGCCCGCCCGATCCCCGGTTTCGGACCGGCCGACGCCCCGCTCGTCCTGGTCGGCCTCGCCCCCGCCGCGCACGGCGCCAACCGCACCGGCCGGATCTTCACCGGCGACCCCTCCGGCGACCTCCTCTACGCCGCGCTGTACGACCTCGGCCTGGCCAACCGTCCCGAGTCCGTCCGCCACGGAGACGGACTGCGCCTGGACGGCGTCCGCATCACCGACCCGGTCCGCTGCGCCCCGCCCGACAACAAGCCCAGCACCGCCGAACGCGACACCTGCCGTCCGTGGATCACCCGCGAACTGGAGCTGCTGCGGCCCACCGTCCGCACCGTCGTCGCCCTCGGCGGCTTCGCCTGGCAGGCCCTGCTCCCGGCCGTCGCCGCCGCCGGCTGGCAGGTCCCCCGGCCCCGGCCGGCCTTCGGACACGGCGCCCACGCCACCCTGCCCGGCACCGACGGCGGCCCGCCGCTGGAGCTGTACGGCTGCTACCACGTCAGCCCGCGCAACACGAACACCGGCCGACTCACCACCGCGATGCTCCGCGAACTGCTGCGCACCGCGGCCCGCTCGGCGGGCCTCTCACCCCGTACCTGAGGCCTGTCCTGTCCGCCCGGACCGCGAACCGTCGACATCGGGCTCGGCAGCGCCGTCGGCCGTCAGCCGTCAGCCGTGGAAATGCGCGAGTGCGGGCTCCGCCGCCCGGGCCCACACCGCCGGCAGGCTCCGCCGTGCCGCGTCGGCGTCCGCCAGCTGCCGCGCGTACAGCACCCCGTACCCGAAGGGCTCCCCCGAGGGCGCGGCCTGTTCGCGCAGCGCGGCGGCCGCCACCACCGCGTCCTGGTGCTCCCCGAGCAGCTCCTGCACGGCCTTCATCCGCTCGGTGTACCGCTGCGCCGCGTGCCCGGCCGCCGGCTGCGCCGTCTCCCCCGCGTACCGGGCCCGCTTCGCCGCCTTCCGCGCCTCGTGCAGGGCCGCCGCCCGCTCCGGACCGGCTCCCTGCACCGCGAGCGCGAGCCGGATCCGCTCCGCCGTCCGGCTCTGCTCCCGCGCCGCGATCCGGGCCAGTTCCGGCCCCGCCGGACGCCCGGCCCGCCCGCGCAGCGGGGGGTCGGCGAGCAGCACGGCCAGCGACTCGCCCAGGGCGCGCCGGCGCGGGCTGTCCACCGCCGCGACCACCTCCGGCCAGTCCCGCCGGTACTCCTCCCGCTCCCACCGCCGGAGCGCCGCGACGACCCGGTCCGGACCGCACTCCGGTGGCAGCTCCCGCGCCCGTGCGACCAGCCGCTCGCCCAGCACCTCCCGGTCGCGGGCCCGCCCGAGCTCCGCGCCCAGCCACCGCAGCTCGGCCACCAGCCCGTCGGCGGCACCGGTGCGCAGCAGTCGCCGGTACGTCCGCAGGGCGCTGCGCAGGCGCCGGCAGGCGACCCGCATCCGGTGCACCGCGTCCGGCGCGTCCGCCCGTACGGCGTCGTCCAGCCCGGCCAGCACCTCGGCCTGCGCCCCGATCCGCTCCAGCAGGACGGTGCCCACGGTGGTCTCCGCTGCTGCCATCGGCGCTCACCCTCTCGACGGGGCCTTCGAAACGCCTTCCAGGCTAGCCCGCCGGCCGGTGGCCGGGGGCGCGCCGGGCGGTGGCCCGAGGCGCGGAGTCAGGGAGGTGCCCTCGCGGGTGTGCTGATCCGGTCGGGCCCGCTCCCCACCCCCGCCGACATCCTGACCCGGCGTCAGCTCGGGGCCGGGGCGGGCTCCTACGGCCGCAGTTGGATCGCCAGGGACATCGAGTAGCCGACCAGGGCGGCGAAGAAGCACACCGCCGTGATGTAGCGCGGGCTGAAGGGGAGCCCCGCCAGGGCGGGGTAGAGCAGGACGGCCACCCCTGCGGCGAGGTCGGCGGCGTAGAGGCCCCGGGGCGGGACGAGCCCGGTGGTGTGGGAGGCCCAGCCGGTGGCGATCAGGAAGCTGGTGAGGAGGATGAAGCCGGAGAGCAGGCCGGAGCCGATGCTGGCGAGGGTGGCATGCGGTTCGGGCGGGATCTCGCCCTCGGCGACGGCGGGGCGAAAGCGGTGGGCGACGGCGAGGGCGGTGACGGCGACCGCCACGGCCGCGGCGGCGCTCAGCAGGGGGCCGGGGTTCATCGGCGGCTCCGGTGGGTCGGGTGGTGGCCGATCGCTGCGGCGAGGGCGGCCGGGATCAGGGCGGTGAGGAGCAGCACGGCCGTCCAGACGACCGGGTCGAGCCCGGCCGTGGCGGGGCCGGCGGCGGGCGGCGGGGGTGCGGCGACGACGGCGATGGTCGCGGTCGTCGAGGCGGTGGGAACGGTGGGAGTCGGGGTGGGAGTGGGGACCGGGCTCGGTGACTGCCACGGCGCGGGCGCGGCGGCGAGCGGTCCGACGGGCTTCGTCGGCCTCCCGGGTGCGGGCGAGGACGCGGCCGTGGTCCGCGGGGGTGCGGGGCGGGCGGTCGACGGGTCGGCCACCGGAGCCGGGTGGGTGGGTGACGGCGAGGGCGCTGCGGAGGCCGAGGGTGGTGGCGGCGCCGGAGCGGCGGGGGTGGCGGAGGCGGTCACGGAGGCGGAGGGAGAGGCCGTCGGGTTCGGGCAGTACGGCGGCGGGTGCAGCGTCGGCGGCGCGGGCGGGTGGGGTGGCTGCGGCGTGGGCGGATGCGGCAGGTGCGGCAGGTGCGGTGTCGGCGGCGCGGGTGCCGTCGGCGGCACCGGCGGGGTCGGCAGGCCGGTGGCATGGTCCATCGCCCGATTGTCGGATCGCCTCCGCCCGGTCCGGCAGCCCTTGACGGTCTTTCAGCGCGCCGCCCGGCCGCAAACCCATCGCCCCGGTGAACTCCCCACCCCCGCCCCGCGAACGAACGACCGCCGACGGGCAACCTGTTCGACCGCGAGCGGGCCGACTCCTGAGGCACTCTCGTGCGGGCGGTAAGCCTCGTGGCATACTCCGGGGCATGACGCCTTCCACCCACGCGACCAGGGCCCTGCGGGCCGCGGTGTTCACCGCGCTCGCCGTGCCGCTGTCCGCGCTGGGCCAGGTCGTCATCACCGGTCGCCCGCTGCCGCTCAACCTGGTGGCGGCCGCGACCGCCGTCGTCTTCCTCCTCGCGACCGCGCTGGCCGGCGGGGAGCGGCGGCTGCTGCACATCTCGGCCGTGCTGGTACCGATCGAGCTGCTGCTCAACACCACCTTCAACCTGGGCCAGTCCGGCTGCGGTCCGGTCCTCGGGGCGGAGCACGCCCCCGCGCGCGGCATGAACCTGCTGGTCTGCGGCGGCGGTTCGGTGGACGGCTCGCTGTTCTCCGGGCCGCTGGGGCACGCCGGGGCGATCGCACCCGCGGCCACCCAGCTGCTCGTCCTGCTCGTGCACCTGCTGGTGGCGCTGGCCGCCGCCGCCTGGCTGCGCCTGGGCGACGCCGCCCTGTCGGGCCTGGCCCGTGCCCTGCGCGCGCTGCGCCAGTCGCTCGCGGCCCCGCTGCGGGCCCTGCTCCTGCTGCTGGTCCCGGCGGTGGAGCGGCCGGTGCTGCGGGTGCCGCTGCCGGTCTCCGACCGGCTGCTCCCGCGCCGCGAGGACGTCGTCCTCAGCCCGGCGCCCCGGCGCGGTCCGCCGGCCTTCGCGCCTGCCTGCTGAGCCCCGACCGGCCCGGACCGTCTCCGCGACGTCCCCCGGCACCGCGGCGGACCTCGTCGCACGCCCGCAGGCAGCGCGCTCCTCCTGACCAGACCACTCGCGACGGCCGGCGCCCTCCCGCGCCGCGCGCCGCGCCGAGGCGGCGATCCCGCGCGCACCGCGCGCCCCGTACAGGAGTCGACCCACCCATGAACCAGCCCAACATCCGTAAGCAGTCCCAGCGCGTCAGCGCCCGCGAGCGCATCCAGGAGGCGCAGCGCCTGGAGGAGCTGGCCGCCGGCCGCCGGCGGCGGATCGTCGTCGGCGTCTCGATCGTCGCCGTGCTCGCGCTGGCGGGCGGCACCGCGCTGGCGATCAACGCGGCGGGCGGCGACGGCAAGTCCTCGGCCCCGTCGGCGGCCGCCGAGCCGACGGCCCTGGTCGTGCCCGCCAACGCCTCCGGTCCGGACGGCACCCTGGTGGTGTACGGCAAGGCCGACGCCGCGCACACCCTGCAGGTGTTCGAGGACTTCCGCTGCCCCGTCTGCAAGAACTTCGAGGAGAGCAACGGCGAGACGGTCAGGAAGCTGGCCGACGACGGCACGGTCAAGGTCGAGTACCACCTGGCCGCGTTCCTGGACAAGAACCTCGGCGGCAAGGGCTCCCGGACCGCCCTGGCGGCCGTCGGCGCCGCGCTGAACGAGGGCGTGGACAAGTTCAAGCAGTTCCACGACGTGCTGTACGCCAACCAGCCGGACGAGCGCGAGGACGGCTTCGGCAACGTCAACCACCTGCTGGAGCTGGCCGACAAGGTGCCCGGGCTGAAGTCGGACGCCTTCGTGAAGGCGGTCACCGAGCGGACGTACGCGCCGTGGGCGGCCAAGGTCGCGGAGGCGTTCAACGGCAGCGGGGTCACCGGCACGCCGACGGTGAAGCTGGACGGCAAGCCGATCACGCTGTTCAGCGGCAACCGCGCCGTGACGCCCGAGCAGTTCACCACGCAGGTCAAGCAGGCCGCGGGCTTGTAGTGAGCACCACCGGCCCGGCCGACGTCCCGGCCGGGCCGGTCCCTTCACACCCACCGGAGTGCTCTGCCATGACCGCCCCGACCGTCGTGAACCCCTCCCGCCCCGCGGCCGCCGACGACTCGCCGTCCGGCCGCGCGCCGATCGGCGCGAGCCGGCCGTTCGCCCTGCTCCTGCTGCTCGGCGGGCTGCTCGGACTGGCCGCCTCGGCCGTCCTGACCTTCGACAAGCTCCGCATCCTGGAGAACCCCTCCTACGTCCCGAGCTGCAACATCAACCCGGTGATCAGCTGCGGTTCGGTGATGCGCACCGAACAGGCCGGGGTCTTCGGCTTCCCCAACCCGCTGCTCGGCCTGGCCGCCTTCGCCGCGCTGGCGGCGATCGGCGCGGGGCTGCTGGCCGGCGCCGCCCACCGCCGCTGGTTCTGGCTGGGGCTGCACGCGGGCACCCTGCTCGGCGTGGTCTTCGTCCACTGGCTGATCGACCAGGCGCTGTACGAGATCGGCGCGCTCTGCCCGTACTGCATGGTGGTCTGGGCCACGGTGATCCTGCTGTTCTGGTACACGACGCTGCACAATCTGCGCACCGGCGTGATCCCGGTCGGTCCACGCCTGCGCCCGGTGGTGCGCGAGGCCGCCCGCTACCACTGGGCACTGCCCGCCCTGTGGGCGGCGGTGATCGCCCTGCTGATCCTGAACCGGTTCTGGTACTACTGGAGCACCCTGCTCTGACCCGCTCCGACCTGTCCCACGCAACCCGAGTTCCGTGTCATCGGGCCGACGGGACTGGAGCACCAGAGCCGAACGGCTGCCCACCCGGGCGTTGCACGTGTCACCGGATCGCAGGCGTCTCCCGTGTGGGAGAGGTGGCGGCGAGGCGGCCGTCGGTGAGGGTGAGGACGTCGTCGACGGCGTCGAGGGCGGCGTCGTCGTGGGTGACCAGGAGGGTGGTGCGGCCGCGGGTGGCGTCGAGGATGTCGGCCAGGACGGCGGCGGCGGTGTCCGGGTCGAGGCCCTCGGTGGGTTCGTCCAGGACGAGGACCGGCGGGTCGGCGAGCAGGGCGCGGGCCAGCAGCAGGCGTTGGCGCTGGCCGCCGGACATGGTGGCGCCGTCGCCGCCGAGCACGGTCTCCCAGCCCTCGGGGAGTGACTCGATCCAGTCGAGCAGCCGGGCCCGGCGGGCGGCCTCGCGCAGGGCCTCGTCGGTGGCGTCGGGGCAGGCCAGGCGCAGGTTGGCCCGGATCGTGGTGTGGAAGACGTGGGCGTCCTGGGTGACGCCGGTGATCACGCGGCGGACGTCGGCGCCCGCGCAGTCGCGCAGTTCGCGCCCGCCGACCCGGATGCTGCCGCTCTCGTACGGGACGAACCGCATCAGCGCCGCGATCAGCGTGGACTTGCCGGAGCCGCTGGCGCCGAGGAGCGCGACCCTGCGGCCGGGCGCCAGCCGCAGGCTGACGCCGTCGAGGGCGGCCGGGCCGTTGGCGCGGTGGCGCACCCGTAGGTCGGTGATCTCGACGCCGAGCGGTCCGCCGGCGGGCAGCGGGGCCGGGTCGGCCGGGTCGCTGACCGGGGCCGAGGTGTCCATGAGGTCGGCGAGCCGACGGGCGCCGGCCCGGACGTCGGCGAGCCGGCGGGCGGCGGCGGGCAAGCCGGCCAGGGCGTCGAAGGAGACCAGGGCGAGCACCGCGAGGACGGTGAGGTGAACGGCGGGCAGCCGGCCGTCCGCGTGGGCGTTCAGGCCGAGCCAGGTGACGCCGACCGTGGCCGTGGCCTGGAGGAGCAGGACGACGGCGGAGCCGAGCGAGGTGGTCAGGGCTCTGCGGCGTTCCAGCGCAGCGATCCGGGCGGTGGCCGCGCCCGCCCGCGCGTGGACGCGGCCGCAGGCGCCGTACGCGGCGAGGTCCGCGGCGCCCTCGGTCAGGTCGACAGTGAGTGCGGCGAGTTCGGCGCGCGCGGTCTTCTCCGTGCGGGCGGCCCGGCGGGACAGCGCGAGCACCAGGGCGGGCACCAGCAGGCCCGCCACGGCGAGCAGCGCCCCGAGCAGCAGTCCCGCCCAGGGGAGCAGGGTGAGGGCGGTGCCGGTGGCGGCGAGCGCGACCAGGCCGGCGGCGGTGACCGGGAGCAGAACGCGCAGCAGCAGGTCCTGGGCGGCGTCGACGTCGTCGACCAGGCGGGTCAGCAGGTCGCCGCTGCGGAACGCCGGGGTGCAGGCCGGGGCGAGCGGGACGAGTGCCTCGTACACCCGGGCGCGGAAGTCGGCGACGGCGCGCAGCGCACCGTCGTGGCCGAGCAGGCGGTCGGCGTAGCGCAGGGTGCCGCGGCCCAGGGCGAGGGCGCGGACGGCGACGACGGCGAGGGCGACGGCGGAGATCGGCGGCTGTTCGGCGGCGCGGGTGATCAGCCAGGCGGCGGTGGCCGTCAGGGCGGCGCCACTGAGTTCGCTGCCGGCGGCGGCGAGGGCAGCGGGCAGCAGCCGGTGCCAGTACGGGAGGAGGTGGCGCAGCAGACGGAGGACGGGGCGGGGACCGGGGGCGGTGGCGGGCTGGGAACCGGGGGTGGCGGCGAGCCGGGGTACGGGGGCTCCGGGGCGCGGTGGACGGGTCATGCGGGCACCAGCCCGTCGGCGGCCAGGACGCCCGCCCGGACGGTGACGGTCCGGTCGGTGTACGGCAGCAGGCTCGTGCGGTGGGCGACCACGATCGCGGTGCGCCCGCGCATGAGGTCGACGGTGGCCCGGGTGACCGTGGCCTCGCTCTCCGGGTCGAGGTGGGCGGTCGGCTCGTCGAGCAGCAGCACGGGCGCGTCCTTGAGGAACGCGCGGGCCAGGGCGATCCGTTGGCGCTGTCCGGCGGACAGCCCGGCGCCGTGCTCGCCGAGCGGCGTGGCGTACCCCCGCGGGAGCGCGTCGACGAAGCCGTCGGCGCAGGCGGCCCGGGCGGCCGCGCGGACGTCGGCGTCGGTCGCGTCGGGGCGGCCGAGGCGGATGTTGTCGGCGACGGTCGTGGCGAACAGGTGCGGGCGCTGCGGCACCCAGGCCACCTGGGCGAGCCAGGCCTCGGGGTCGAGCGTGGCGAGGTCGGTGCCGTCGACCAGGACCCGGCCCGCGCCGGGGGTGACGAAGCCGAGGAGCAGCGCGAGGAGGGTCGACTTTCCGGCGCCGCTCGGGCCGACCAGGGCGAGGTGCTCGCCGGGGTGGACGGTGAGCGAGACGGCGTCGAGGGCGGGCGCGGCGCGGTCGGGGTGGTGGACGGTCACCCCGTCGAGCCGCAGCCGCGCGGTCCGGGCGTCGGGGCAGGGGACAGGGCCGGGGCCGGCGGGGACGGGGCTGGGCGGGACGGCGGCGGTGGCGGTGGCGGTGGCGGCCACCGTCGGCTCCTCCTCGTCGAGGACGGCGAAGACCCGTTCGGCCACCGTGATGCCCTCGGCGCTGTCGTGGAACGCCGCGCCCGCCGCGCGCAGCGGCAGGTAGGCCTCGGGGGCGAGGAAGAGGACGACCAGGGCGGTGCGCAGGTCCAGGTCGTCGGCCAGCAGCCGCAGGCCGACCGGGACGGCGACCAGCGCCACCGACAGGGTGGCGACGGTCTCCAGCACGAGGGAGGAGAGGAAGGCCACCCGCAGCGTCCGCATGGTGGCCCGGCGGTGGGCGTCGGCCATCTCCCGCACCACCCCGGTCTGGTGGTGCTCACGGCCGAACGCGCGCAGCGTCGGCAGTCCGGCGACCACGTCGAGGAAGTGGCCGCCGAGCCGGGCGAGCAGCCGCCACTGCCGGGCGGTGCGCCGGGCGGTGTGCATCCCGACGAGTGCGCCGAACACCGGGATCAGCGGGAGCGTGATCACGACGATCAGCGCGGAGCTCCAATCGGTCCACCACAGCCATCCGACGACCACGAGCGGGACGACGGCGGTGGCGGCCATGGTGGGCAGGTAGCCCGTGACGTACGGGTCCAGGGCGTCGAGGCCGCGGGTGAACAGGGTGGCCGTCTCGCCGTGCCGGCGGGCGGCCAGGCGCCGGGGGCCGGTGCGCCGCAGGCGTTCGGCGAGGCGGTCACGCAGCACGCGCTTGGCCTCGGCGGCGGTGCGCTGGGCGAGGGCGCCGCGGACCCAGGCCAGCAGGGCGCGCAGGGCGAGGACGGTTCCGAGGGCGGCGAGGACGGTGGTCCGCGGGCCGTGTCCGGCGAAGCCGTCCGCGAGCAGGCCGGCCAGCAGGCCGGCCTGGCCGACGACGAGTCCGGCGCCCAGCAGCGCGAGTCCGACTGAGGTGGTCAAGTGGTGGCGCAGCACGTGGAGTTCGCGCCGAAGGCGGTGTTCGACCGGTTTCATCCCGTGGTCCCTCCCGGGTGTTGCCGCCGGCCGCGTGCCGCGCGTGGCGGGCGGCCGGCGGCGGTGGGTCAGAAGTAGTTGGGGTGGCGCCGGCCGGTCCGGCCGCGGAACGCCCACCAACTCCAGGCCTGGTAGGCGAGGATCACCGGGACGACCACCACGCCGAACCCGGTCAGCAGCTTCAGCGTGGCCCGGTCGGCGACGGCGTCGGCGACGGTGATCCCCGCCCCGGAGGACGCGACCAGCAGGTAGGGGTACTGGCCGGCTCCGACCAGCAGCACCGGCAGCGCGGTCGCGGCGCAGGTGGCGGTGAACGCCAGGGCGTCGTTCCCGCGGGTCAGGTGCCACCAGCCGGCCGCGAGGGCCGCCTCGACGAGGGCGAACAGCACCGCCGAGGTGCCCGGCCTGGTCATCGAGGCCCCCGCCCCGAACAGTGAGAGCACCAGCGCGAGGGCGCCCGCGACTCCGGCCGCGGCGACCAGAGTGGCGCCCATCCGCCGTGCGGTGGCGGCGAGTTCGGGCTCCGAGCGGAGTGCGACGAATGCCGCGCCGTGTCCGGCGAAGAGCAGCGCGGTGGCAATCCCGCAGGTCAGCGCGAACGGGGCGAACACGTCGCCGGCGCCGATGTGGAAGGAGCCGTCCGCCCGGCGCGGCACGCCGTGCAGCAGCAGGCCGACCACGATGCCCCAGCACACGGCGGGCAGTGCGCCGCCCAGCACCACCAGGGCGTTCCACCGGCGCAGGGCCCGGGGGTCGCGGGAGCGGCCGCGCAGCTGGACCGCGGCGCCGCCGAGCACCAGGCCGACCAGGATCGCCACGATCAGCGGGTACAGGCCGGACAGCAGGCTGCCCTCCAGGTGTGGGAAGGCGCCGAACGTCACGCCGGCGAAGGCGACCAGCCAGACCTCGTTGCCGAGGAAGAACGGGGCGAGCGCGTCGAGCGCGGCGTTCCGTTCCCGCGGACCGGTCGGGGTGCCGCCGGAGGTACCGCTGGAGGTACCTCCGGCGGTACCGAGGAACGGGGACAGCATCTGGACGCCGTGGTCGTAGCCGCCGAGCGTGAAGTAGCCGGCGAGCAGCAGGCCGAGCAGGGCCAGCCAGAGGGTCTCCAGGCTCATGTGGACCAACCTTCCGTCATGTCGGTGGAGTTCATCTCGGTGCGGGGCCGGTGGTCCGGTTCAGAAGGCCGGGACCGGCTGCTTCCCGTCGGAGCCGCCCGCACCGGGCAGGTCGTCGGCAGGCAGGTCGCCGGCAGGCAGCTCGCCGGCGCCGAGCTGGGCGCCGTCCGGACCGCGGCGGGCGAAGCGGGCGATCAGCGTCCAGTTGGTCACCGCGAGGGCGGTGAAGACGGCGATGAACACCACGCAGGACACCGTCAGGGATCCCCTGCCGACGTTCGAGAGCGCGTCCTCGACGGTCAGCTCCCCGTAGACGAGCCACGGCTGGCGTCCGATCTCGCGCACCACCCAGCCGCCGACGGAGGCGATGAAGGGCAGCGGGATGGTCGCGGTCATGAAGTAGGCGAGCCAGCGTTTGCGCACCAGCAGGTCCTTCAGCAGCAGGAAGGCGGCGACGAACGTGATGGTCGACACCGTGTTGCCGAGGATCGTCATCAGGTCCATCGAGTTCCTCACCCAGCCCTGCCAGGGCACGTAGTCCCCGGCGCCGTGCTGGGCGACCAGCCGCGCCTGCTCCTCGGCGACGCCGCTGCCCTTCAGGAGGGCCGCCTTCATCGGCTGGGTCCGCTCGATCACGGGGATCTGCAGGTTGCCGACGATGATGACGAAGAACGAGGCCGCCATGCTGATCCAGACGCCCAGGCGCAGCGAGCTGCGGAACAGCGCGGTCTCCCGGGTGCCCTTGGCGAAGTGCCAGGCACTGATGCCCGCGACGAACATGCCGCCGGTGGTGAGCGCGGCGAGGGCGAGGTGGCCGAGCGCCACCAGGGCGTTGGCGTTGGTCAGCAGCGCGCCGAAGTCGGTCAGGTAGGCGGCGCCGTCGCGCACCTCGTAGCCGACCGGGTGCTGGAGGAAGCCGTTGGCGACCAGGATCCAGAACGCCGAGGCGTACGCGGTGAGGGCGACCAACCAGATCAGCGTGACGTGCACGCCGCGGCGCAGCCGGCCCCAGCCGAAGATCCACATGCCGAGGAAGGTGGACTCGGCGAAGAAGGCGATGAGGGTCTCCAGCGCCAGCGGGGCGCCGAAGACGTTGCCCGCGAACTTGCTCAGGCCGCTCCAGCTGAGTCCGAACTGGAACTCCATGACGAGGCCGGTGACGATCCCGACCGCGTAGTTGATGACGTAGAGCTGGCCCCAGAAGCGAGTCATGCGTTCCCGTACCGCGCGAGTGGCGGGGTCCCGGGTGTACGCGGCCCGGGTGTGCATGATCGCCACGATGGGGACCAGCCCCATGGTGAGGATGACGAACAGCCAGTGCACGCTGGTGGTGGCCGCGAACTGGAGTCGGGCCAGATCCGCAGCGCTCATGATGCGACCTTCCTGGGGGGCGGTCGGCCTCCGGGTCGGCAGGCGGACAGGGGAGGACAGGGGATGGGGGGGAAAGGGAGGATTCCTCGCTTCGCGTGTGCGGGTGGTGGGCAGGAGCGCTGCCACCGCCTGTGCGACGAACCCCACCGAGGACGTTAGGCGAGGATTGCTTATGCCTTCCAAGACCGGTTCTGTTATGTGTGGATAACCCGTGAGGCATAAGCAGAGGTGAACCGTGGATTTGCTGCAACTGCGCTACTTCCAGGCCGTCGCTCGTTTCGAGCACATCAGCCGCGCCGCCGAGGAGCTCAACGTCGCCCAGCCCTCGCTCAGCCGCACCATCGCCCGGCTGGAGGCCGAGCTGGGCTCGCCGCTCTTCGACCGGCACGGCCGGCGGATCCGGCTGAACCAGTACGGAGTGGTGTTCCTGCGCCACGTCGACCGCGCGCTGAGCGAGCTCGACGACGCGCGCCGGGCGCTGAGCGAGGCGCGGGAGACCGGGCTCGGCCGGGTCGGCGTGGCCTCCGAGACCCTGCTGACCGTCACCCATCTGATGGGCGGTTTCCGGGCCGCCTTCCCGGGCGCCGAGGTGCGGCTCTTCCAGTCGACCGTGGACGAGATGGACCGCCAACTCCGTGCGGGGGAGATCGACTTCTGCGTGGCCTCGCAGCCGCTGGACGGCCCGGACCTGGAGTCGGTAGAGCTGCTCCGTGAGGAGGTGCTGCTGGCCGTGCCGCGCGGGCACCGGCTGGACGGCCGGAAGAGCGTGACGATCGCCGAGCTCGCCGACGAGCCGTTCGTCACCACCCGCCGCGGGCACTGGCAACGCGCCCTGCTGGACCGGATGTTCGCCACCGAGGGGCTCACCCCGCGGTTGTCCTGCGAGGGCGACGAGCCGGGCGCCAGCCAGGACATGATCAGCAGCGGCCTGGGCATCGGACTCATTCCGGCGATGTCCCGGCTGGCCGGCAGCGACGCGCACGTGCCGGTGGCCTGGGTGCACGTGGCGGCGCCGAACTGCCACCGGGTGCTGACCCTGGTGTGGAACGGGGCCGCCTACCATTCCGAAGCGGCTTGCCGTTTCCGGGAGTTCACCGTCAGCAGGCCGCTCATGACACACCGTCGGCCGGCCCCTCGGACGGCGGGCGAGCGGGCCTGACCGACCCCGGACTTCTGCATCGAGCCGTGGGCCTGTTGTGAAAGTGCCGACGGGCCGGGCGAGGTGACGCCCAGGTCCGGCCCGTCCGCTCGTCCCTACAGGTCGAGCTGGTACTGCAGTGTCGTGTGCGTGGGCAGGTAGCCGAGGCTGTCACTGATGTGTCGCATGTGCGTGTTGCTGTCGGCGGTGTCGGTCAGGAGGCCGCCGAGGTCCGGGTAGTGCCCGTGAGCATGTCGGATCGACTCGGCCTTCATCCAGCGGCCGAGGCCGTGTCCGCGGTGCTCGGGCAGGACGCCGGTGCCGTAGTGCTGGGCGTCACCCGTGCCGTTGCCGGGGACGACGAGTTCGGTGAACCCGGCGACCGAGCCGTTGGAGGTGTCGATGGCGACGACGGTGTGCAGGTGGTCGCCGCGCTGTTCGACGGCCTTCGCCGCAGCCCGGACCCGGTCCACGTCCCAGGCCGTGGTGCCGTGGTCGGTGTCCTCCATGGGCATGTCGTCCATGGCGCGACGTGAGTCGGCGAAGGTCTGCGCGAGATCGTCGGGGACGGCTCCCTGCCAGGACGCCAGCCGGTAGCCGGAATGCGGACGCTCGATGATCTCTGCCAGGGAGGCGACGTCCACACCGGCCAGGGGCAGGCGGGCGTACCTCAGGGTGAGGACCTTGCGGAAGCCGCCGGCCGACAGGAAGAGGTCACCGGGCGATCCGGCTTCGGCCTGCGCTACGACGCAGCGCCGACTGTTGTCCCGGGCGGCGGCCACGGCCGTGTCGAGGAGCCGGGAACCGACGCCCTTGCGGCGCTCCACGGGATGAACCTGGACGGTCAGTTCGGCCAGGTGCTCTTGTCCGCCGTCGAACAGGCGCAGAAAGGCCGCCCCGACAGGGATGGAGTCGGCGTCGGACGCCAGCCATGCAAGGCGCCGGCTGTGCGCCCCGTCGGCGGGGTCGGTCAGTGGGGTGATGCGGAACGACAAGGTGTCTCCGTGGTGAGGAGGTGGCAAAGGTCGGTACGCGGGCTCACCTGCCGGGCACTCCTGCGCATGTGCTCCACACCTCCTCGTCGACAGCGCCGGTCCGGATCAACATGGACGGCTGGGAGAACGTAGCCGGTCCACCGGCTCCTCGGCAAAGGGTTAACCGAAGGCTGCCGCGGCCGCGGGGTCACAGCCACTCGTCTGAGCCCCGACCGCAGCACGGGGCGGTCATCGGCCACCGCTCGCTGGTCCCGGCGGTCCGTCAGTCTTCGACGATCGGCCTGTCGTGCCGCTGGCCGTTCATCTCTCCGGTCACCCAGTCGATGCATTCCGGGCGCGCTCCGGTGCCGGTTCGGCGGTACTCCTCGACGGCGGTCCTGATGCGGTGGATGGGAAGGGTGCTGGCGGGATCGTGCCGCCGTCCCGTGTAGGCGTCCGAGACCACGTCCGGGTCGGCAACCGGAGGTTGCGGGTTGTCGGAGAGCCAGATGTTCCCGTAGACCCCGCCCTTCTCCAGCAGGCTCCCGCTCGCCCACCAGACCAGTGCGCCGCAGCTGTGGTCCGCGCTGACCGAAACGGTGAGGTACGCCACCGGGAACTCGGCCGGGGGATCCATGAGGGCGAACGTCACCGGCCTGCGCTCGAAGCTGCTTGATTCGAGGGCTTCGACCACTGTCCGGGAGGTCTCCGCTTCACCGACGGGGAACTTCCTGTCGCCCGCGTAGTCGATCCGAAGAACCATCAGCAATTCCTTCTTCCGCGGATGGGGTGGGGGTCGGCCAGATTTCCGTCCGGCTTCTGGTAGATGACCACCAGCGTCTGGCCGGCGCAGAGGATGAAGGGGACTACGTCATCGCACGTCAGACCATCTCCCTTGCACACTCCTCCCCGATTGTTGATGATCACCTCGGCGTCCGTGACGGTCTTGTTGTTCTCGGCCATCTTCCACGCGACCTTGGCCTCGACGTGGTTGGAGCTCGGGTAGACGGTTTCTGCGTTCGGGGTCGGGATCCTGGGGGCGCCGCTCCTGGGATCCTTCAGCCAGTCGCTGATCTTGGTGACCAGTGCCTTGTCCTGCCCCATGTACGAACCGCTGTAGACGAGTCCGCCCCAGCGCCCCGCGGTTCCGCTCTTGGTCCTGAGCACGGGCTGGCCGGTGGTGTAGCCCTTGTCGTCGGGCCTGACGGGGAGCTTGTCGAGGATCTCCCAGGTCAGCTTGTCGCAGTCCGCCGGGTTGGCGTTGTGCACCAGGACCGGGGTGTCGCCGGCCAGCACGAAGTAGGTGTGCAGGCCCTCGACGGTGAGGTTGTAGGCCGGCGCGAGACCGGTCCAGTGCCGGATCGAGGCGACCTGGGCGGTGGCACCGGCGTCGGTGCGCAGCGTGTCGCCCACACGCACCGCCGCGGCGTCGGTCCAGGCCCGGGTGGTGTCGACCCAGAAGGGGTGGTGGTCGGTCGCGGTGATCGCGCCCGAGGTGCCGTCGTCGTGACGGATCGTCAGTTCGGTGAAGTCGCGGTCGTCGGGGGTGTGGATGGTGCCGGTCACGGCCCGCGGTCCGGAGAGGCCGGCGGTGGGGTCCGCCGCGGTGACGAGGTCACCGGCGCGGATGGTCTCGATGGGGCGGGTGGTGTTGTCGGCCAGCAGGACCCGGGTGCCTGCGGGGAAGCTGTTGGGCGCGCAGGTGGTGAGGGACTCGACCTCGTCGATGATCTCCTTACCGCCGGCGGCGACGGCCTGGGCACCCTTGGAGAGTGCGGAGTTGAACTCCTCCTGGCCGCTGCCGGGCCTGGCGCGCGGGTCCCACACCTCCAATGCCTTGTAGTGGCCGTTGGGCTTGCGTACCAGGGCGTCGTACGTGGCGACGGGGGAGAGCCGGGCAAGGTCCGCGGCGGGGAGGCGGCTGACCGCGTCGGGGGCCAGGTAGGCGGCGACGGGCCGCTTGATGACCTTGACACCGTGCTGCTGGGCGTAGGCGTCGACGGCTGCGTTCTTGCGGCCCGCCTGCCGGTGGTCACGATCGTCCGCCGCCGCGGGGCTGCGGTCGGCGAGCCGCAGCGGCCGCGCCGCGTCAGCGCCCTGCGCCATGGACGTGGTCGTGGCCGGCGGACCGGCCGGAGCGTTGACGACCGCCTGGTTCGACGACGCCATCTGCTGGAGCAACTGCTCGCGCTGGGAGCCGAGCTGCTGCATGTCCTGAAGGAGCGCCGTGGCCTGCCGGCCGAGCGCGAGCGCGTCGGTGCTGACCTTCGACGCGTCCTTGGCGAGCTCCTGCTGCCTCGCGACCACCTGCGAGCGCTCCGACTCGAGGCCGGCCCGTTCCGCGCCGAGCTGGGCGGCTTCCCCTTCGAGCTGAGCCTTCTCCGCGTCGTAGGCGCTCGCCGCCCCGGCCTGCGCGGGCAGTTGGAACACGTGCGGAGCAGCGTTGTGCGCCGCGATCCGGCCGCTGAGGGCCTCGGACCTGGCGTTGAGAGCGGAGACCTTGCCGTTGACGGAGGCGGCGTCCTCACCCGCCGCCGCGGAGCGCGCCTGCAACGACTCCGTGGCCTGGCTCAGGTTCTCGGTAGCACCCATGAGTTCGCTCGTGCGCTGCGGCAGGGCTGCGGCCTGTTGGCTGAACGCGGCGACCTGGCTGTTCAGGGCGGAGGGGTAGGCCGGACTCGGCCGCAGCGGCTCAGGGGCCGGTGCGCCGGATGCCAGCGCGGCAAGGCCGGGGACCGGTGGATCTGCCGCCGGGGCCGCGGTGCTCTCGCCGGTTGCGAGCGCCGGCACGAACACGGTGAGGAGCGCCAGGCACAGGCCGCGTCCCATGGCGGCCCTCGCACGGGTGCCGGCCGGGCGCCGCACCGCGCCGCGCCCGGTCACTGGGTCACCTTCGCGGCGAGCCGGTCGGCGATCTTCGACACGGCCGAACTGCCGTCACCCGCTTCGCAGAGCGCCACCTGCACCAGGGCCCGGCCGGTGGCCCGGGCCTGGCGGTAGCACGCCCAGCCGTCCCCCGCGTCCTGGACCGCCGTCCAGACGACCGTTTCCGGGGCGACGGTGTCGGTCTTGTAGGTCCATGTCGAGTTCCGGCCGTCCGCCTCGGCGCGCTGGGCGGCCGGACAGTTCCTGAGCCCGTCCGCCAGCACGCGCAGCGCGGCCCCGGCGGCCCCCGCCTCCGGGTAGATGCCGATGACCTGGGTCGCCGTGTAGTCGCCCGCTCCAGCGGCATCGCCGTACGTCGCCGAGACGAAGGTCGTCCAGCCCTGCCCGTAGACGGCCTTGGTGGCCGGCCCCACTGCGGCCGCGCACGTCGACGGCTCGGCTCCGAGAGCGGCGGCCGGCTCGCCGGCTCGTGCGCCGGCCACGAACGTGGTCCCCGCCAGCGCGCTGACCTCGTCAGGGGAGAGCAGGTCCGCCTGAACCGTCCCGGCAGCCACGTGCAGCGAGGTGTCCACCGCATCGGGCTCACGGAGCCAGAGCCAGCCCGCCACCGCCGCGAACCCGACGCAGAACACGGAGACCAACGCCAGCAGCAACCACGGCACGCGCGGCGAGCGGAGCAGCGCACGCCGCCCGGGTGCCGCGGGATCCTCCGGGCCGGGCAGCGGCGGCGCAAGGACGTAGTCGGAGTTCTCTGTCACGCTGATCTCCCCCAATGACGCGACTCGGGTTGCGTTCTGTGAAAGCCCCGGACGCCTACCGTCACCTACGCCGTCTTGCAGGGCAAGACCCTCCCGCCCGATTTGAGATTCCGCAGAGCCTTCTCGGAGTGGCAACCAGCCGGAAGGAAGCGGACGTTGGCCTCCCACATGTGCCGCTCGACGTGCGGCCGGACCGGGCACGGTTCCCTACCCGACCCTGACGCTGCGCGCGGCACCGCGATCGCCGAGGGGCACCCGGACGGCCGTACCCGGATGGACGGCCCCGGCGGTCGGCCGAAGGGTGGTGGGTACCGAGGTCGGCCGACCGGCGGTCGGGGCCACCGCCCCGGGCGCCCGCACCTCGCCCGGGACCGGACCAACCGGGACGGACCGGGTCCGGCGGCTGCCGTCGCGGCGGCCGCTCGGTCGCCTGAGCATCTCGGACCGAGAGGAAGCGGGGTGGCCATGTCCGGCAAGGCGAAGTCCGACAAGCAGGCCAGAAGGATCGCGAAGTTCATCGAGCCGCTGCGCGTGGAGCCGGGCTCGCGCGTGGACCTCGCCGAGGACTTCGACCCGCGCTACAAGGCCCGGATGAGGAAGCGGGACGGCGCCGAGCTGCTGCGCACCGGCGTCGGCCTGCTCGCCGAGTACCAGGCGAAGCTGGCCGCGCAGGACACCTACGGTGTGCTGCTCTGTCTCCAGGCGATCGACGCGGGCGGGAAGGACGGGACGATCCGCCACGTCATGAGCGGGGTCAATCCACAGGGCGTGCACGTCAGCAGCTTCAAGGTGCCCTCCGCCGAGGAGCTCGACCACGACTATCTGTGGCGCTACGCGCGGCGCCTGCCGGCCCGCGGGGACATCGCGATCTTCAACCGGTCGCACTACGAGGAGGTGCTCGTGGTGCGGGTGCATCCCGAGAACCTCGACCGGCAGCGGCTTCCCGACGGCGCCAGGGGACCGGACGTCTGGACCCGCCGCTACCAGGAGATCAACGACTGGGAACGCTACCTCTGCGACAACGGGTTCCGCGTCGTGAAGGTCTTCCTGAACCTCTCCGAGGAGGAGCAGCGCACGCGCTTCCTGAAGCGGATCGACCTGCCGGAGAAGAACTGGAAGTTCTCGGCGGCGGACCTCCGCGAACGCGAGCGCTGGGACGACTACCAGCACGCCTTCTCCGAGATGCTCTCGGCCACGAGTACCCCGTGGGCGCCGTGGTACGTCGTGCCGGCCGACCGCAAGTGGTTCGCGCGCATCTGCGCCGCCGCGGTCCTCGCGCACACGCTCATGGAGATCGACCCCCGGTACCCGGTGGTCGGCAAGAAGGCCCGCAAGGAACTGCGGGTCGCCAAAAGGCTGCTGGAGTCGCAGGCCCCGGAGGGCGCCGAGCGCGACCCGTACGCCGCCGGACACCGTGACTGAGCGCAGCGGCGGCCGACCGCCGGCCCGCCGGGGGAACCGGATCGTGGGAGAGGTGCAGGGATGACGGCGCACACCGACCCGTCGGCGGCAGGTCCGGCCGTGCGGCCCTGGTACGCGACACCGCCCGAGGAGGTCGCGGCGCGGCTCGGCGTGGACCCGGAGGTCGGGCTCCCGGCCGCCCGGGCCGCGGACCTGCTCGCCGCGAACGGGCCGAACGCGCTGCCGGAGGAGAGCGTGCGGCCCGGCTGGCTGCGCTTCCTCGACCAGTACCGCAGCTACATGCAGGTCATCCTGGTCGCCTCGGCCGTGGTGGCGATGGCGATCGGCGAGTGGAGCACCGCGGTCCTGCTGATCGTGCTGACGCTCTTCAACGCCGTCGTCGGCCTGCGGCAGGAGGGCAAGGCCGAGAGCGCGATGAACGCGCTGCGGTCGATGATGAAGACGACGGCCCGGGTCCGCCGGGACGGAGTCGAGGCGGAGGTCCCCGCCGAGCAGTTGGTGGTCGGCGACGTCGTCCTGATCGCCGCGGGCAACACCGTCCCCGCGGACGGCCGGATCGTCCGGGCCAGTTCGCTGCAGATCGACGAGTCGGCGCTGACCGGCGAGAGCGTGCCCGCGGCGAAGGACGCGAACACCCTCCCGGACGGCCCGCTCGGTCCGGGCGACCAGACGAGCATGGCGTTCATGAACACCCCGGTCACCCACGGCAGTGGCGTCCTGGTCATCACCGGCACGGGCGCCGGGACGGAGCTCGGCAAGATCTCGGGAATGCTCTCGGCGACGGAGAAGGAGCAGACACCCCTCACCCGGGAACTCAACACCCTGACCCTGTGGATCGCGGCGGCGGCCGGCCTGACCATGGTCGTGATGTTCGCCCTGGGCCGCAGTCGCGGTGAGGCCTGGGACGTGCTGTTCGTCAGCGCCGTCTCGCTGGCCATCGCCGCCATCCCCGAAGCCCTGCCCACCGTGACCCAGGTGATCCTCTCGGTCGGCAGCCTGAACCTCGCCAAACGCAACGCCATCGTCAAGGAACTGCCCTCCGTGGAGACCCTCGGCTTCACCTCGGCCATCAACTCCGACAAGACCGGCACCCTGACGATGAACCAGATGACCGTCGTCGAGGTCATCAGCCCGACCGACCGCTACACGGTCTCGGGCAGCGGCTACGGCCTGGAGGGGCGGATCCACCACGCCGCCGGCTCCTCGGCCGGCATCGAGGACGCCGTCCTGCCGTACCTCGTCGCCAGTGACGCCACGCTGGTGGACGGCACGGTGGTCGGCGACCCGACCGAAGGGGCGCTGCTCGTACTCGGCCACAAGGCGGGCCTGGACATCGAGGCCACCCGGGAGCGCCACCCCAGGCTCGCCACCCTGCCGTTCGACCCCGAGTACAAGCTGATGGCCGTCTTCACCCCGGCCGTGGACGCGGCGGGCCGTCCGGTGGTGCGCTGCTTCGTCAAGGGCGCGGCGCCCGCCGTCATGGCCCGCGCCACCAGCGCCCTCGCGGCCGACCGGACCGTCCCGTGGGACGCCGACCTGCGGGCCAGGGCCGAGGCCCAGTCCGCGCGGATGGGCGGTGAGGGCCGGCGGGTCATGGCCGCCGCCGAACGCGACCTCGACCCCTCCGACTTCGACCCGGACGGCGACCTGCTCGCGCTCGTCACCGAGCTGCGGATGACCAGCCTGGTCGGCATGGTCGACCCGCCGCGCGCGGAGTCCAAGGCCGCCGTGGCCGCCGCCCAGGCCGCCCACATCCGGGTCCGTATGGTGACCGGCGACGACGTCACCACCGGTGAGGCCATCGCCCACCAGCTCGGGATCCCCGGCACGGCGATCCTCGGGGCGGACTTCGCCGCCCTGCCGGAGCAGGAACGGCTGGCCCGCATCGACGGCATCGGCGTGCTCGGGCGGGTCTCGCCCGAACACAAGGTGCTGCTCGCCGACACGCTGAAGAAGAAGGGCGAGGTCGTGGCGATGACCGGCGACGGCGTCAACGACGCACCCGCCATCAAGGCCGCCGACATCGGCATCGCCATGGGCAGCGGCACCGACGTCACCAAGAACGCCGGCCGGATGATCCTCTCCGACGACAACTTCGCCACCATCGTGTTCGCGGTCGAGGAGGGGCGGAAGCTCTACGACAACCTCACCAAGTACATCCGCTTCGTCCTGATGCTCCTGGTCACCTTCGTCCTGACCTTCCTCGGCGCGACGGTCTTCAACATCGCCGCCGGCGAGCCGTTCACCCCACCGCAGGTGCTGTGGATCCACTTCGTCGTCAACGCGCCCTTCGGCTTCGCCCTCGGTTTCGACCTGGCCAGCCCCGGCCTGATGCGGCGCACCCCGCGCCCGCGCGGCGAATCGCTGCTGACCAGGTCCGTCATGCTCACCGTCGGACTCAGCGGACTGGCCGTCACCGTGTTCCTGCTGCTGCTCATCGAACTGGGCGAGCACCACTACGGGAGCGTGAGGACCGGCAGCTCGATCGCCTTCACCGCCTTCGCGCTCTGCCTGATCGTGGCGGCCTACGAATGCCGCAGCGAACACGCCACCGTCCTGAGCGCCGGCACCTTCGACAGCAGGCCGATGAACCGGGCGGCCCTGGGCGAGTTCGTCCTCGCCGTCCTGGTGACACAGACGGACGCCTTCCGCCGCATCCTCGGCACCACCGAACTCACCCTCGCCCAGTTCGGCTGGGCCCTGCTCGCCCCCGTGGCGCTGCTGCTCCTGTGGGAGCTGGGCAAGCTCGCCGCCCGACAGCGCCGCGCCGCACCCGCCTACCGGGCCCAGGCCCGGTAGGCGGCCACAGCGGTGGGCAGGGTGGGGAAGATCCGGTCCGCGCCGACGGAGTCGGTCAGCCCGTACGCGTCCAGCTCACCCCGCAGGTCCTGCTTGACCCGCGCGAGCGCGAAGACGACGCCGCGCCCGGACAGTTCGGCCCGGAGCGCCTCCACCGAGTCCAGCGCGGTGATGTCGACCTCCACGTTGGCCTCCGTGTTGAGGACGAACCACCGGACCGGATCGGTTTCCCCTGCCACCGCGGCCAGCGCCCGGCTGCGGAAGTCCTCCGCGTTGGCGAAGAACAGCGGCGAGTCGTAGCGGTAGACGACCAGCCCGGGGACGGTACGTGCCTGCGGGTAGTCGTCGATGTCGTGCATGCCGGGAACTCCGGGCACCAGGCCCTGGACGGCGTCGTGCGGGCGGGCCACCCGGCTCAGCAGCTCCGCCACCGACAGCCCCACGGCCACCAGCACCCCGTACAGGATGTCCAGCGCCAGCACACCGACCAGGCAGCCGACCGCCAGCAGGAACTCCCGGCGCCGGAAGCCCTTCAGCCGACGCAGCCCCGCCACGTCGATCATCCGGATCGCGGCGAACACGACCAGCGCACCCAGCACGGCCGACGGCGTGTACGTCAGCAGCGGGCTCAGGAAGAGCAGGACGGCGAGCACCACCACGCCCGCGGCCAGCGCGTACGCCTGGGTGCGCCCGCCGGCCGACTGGGCGAGCGCGGTGCGGCTGGCGCTGCTGCTCACCGGGAACCCCTGCAGGAGCCCGGCACCGAGGTTGGCGCCGCCCAGGGCGAGCAGTTCCTGGTTGGCGTCCAGCTTCTCGCCCCGGTCGCGGGACTCGAAGGCCCGCGCGGTGAGGATCACGTCGGTGTAGCCGACGAGCAGCACCCCGAGAGCGGGCAGAAGCAGTCGGCGCACCTCGCCCAGGTCCGGCAGGGAGGGGCTGGGCAGTCCGGCCGGGATCTCACCGATCACCGCGATGCCGTGCTCCTGCAGCCCGAACATCCCGACCACGGCCGTACCGACGACAACGGCCAGCAGCGGGCCGGGAAGCCCGGGCAGGAAGCGGTCCAGGGCGAAGAGGAAGAGCAGCGCCGCCGCGCTGAGGACCATGGTGGCGGTGTCCGCCTGCGAGAGGTGCCGCACGAAGTAGGTCAGCTGCGGGCCGAACCCCTCGCCCTCCACCTCGACGCCGGTCAGCTTGGACAGCTGGTCCACCATCATGATCAGCGCCACCCCGGCCAGGTAGCCGATCAGCACCGGCCGCGAGAGCAGGTCGGCGACGAATCCCAGCCGGGCCAGCCACGCCAGCACGAACAGCGCGCCGACCACCACGGCGAGAGTCGCGGCGAGCACCGCGTAGCGGCCGGCGTCCCCGCCGGCCAGCGGCCCGACCACGGTGGCGGTCATCAGCGCCGTCGTCGACTCGGGCCCCACCGACAGCAGCCGGGAGGACCCGACGAAGGCGTACACGGCCAGCGCCGGGAGGATCGCCCAGAGCCCCGCGACCGGCGGCAGGCCCGCCACGCCGGCATAGGCCATGACCTGCGGTACGAGGTACGCCGCGACGGTGCCGCCGGCCAGCAGGTCTCCACGCAGCCAGTCGCGCCGGTACCCCCTGAGCACGGTGAGCCCGGGGAGGGAGGGGACGGCGGGTCGCCGTCCGCGGCTGCTCGGGGCAGGCTCCGGCATGGGTCTCCTTCCGTCCGCCCGGCCCATGATGCGCCAGCGACGGGCCGTACCGGAGGACGCCCCGCCCGGCGCGTCCGCCCCGGCCGGCCGCACTCCGGCGCCCCGCGCCACCCCGGTCGCACAGAAGTGCGACCGTGGCGAAATGTCCTTAAGGTCGATGGACAGGCAGGGCGCGGGGAAGCCCCCGTTCCCGCCACCGATCCGCGTCGCTCTGCCGACCGATCCAGGAGATGACCGACATGACGACTTCGTCCGAAACTCCTGTCCTCGACACCCTCGCCGCCATGACACTCGACTCGATCGAGCGGTGCGGCATGCCCGAGGACACCCTCATCCTCACGCGGATCTCCGCGCTCGTCGCGATGGACGCACCGGCGATGTCCTACCTCGCTCACCTCGGCCCCGCCATGGAGTCCGGGCTGACCGTCGACCAGCTCCAGGACGTCCTCGTGGCCATCGCCCCGATCGTGGGAACCGCCCGCGTGATGTCGGCGGCCGCCCACATCACCGAGGCACTCGGCTTCGCCATCGCCGTGGCCGAGACCGACCTCGGCCCCGGAGCGTAGCCCGTCCGGTCCGGGTCCCGGTCCGGGTCCCGCTCCGGCCCCGTGCCGGTGGTGGTGTCCCCGGCGTCGACGGTGCAGGTGTCGCTGCCGTGCTGCCCGCCGAGGCCGTCATCGCCAGGGACACCGTGGACACCGTGGACACCGTCGTCGAACAGCAGCCGGAGGGATTCGGGCCTGCCCCTGACGCGCCGTCACCGGAGGCCATAGGCTCGGTCGGGGACGAGGCGGGGAGGCGGCTTGGCGATTCCAGGGACGGACGGGGCGGCGACGTCGTGGCAGGAGACGGAGATCGTCTGCGGCAGGTGCTCGGTCCGCACCACCGCGCGCCTGCGCCGCTTCCTCCACTTCCCGGGTGATGCGCGGACGGTGCTCGACCTGGTCACCGGTCGGCTGAACGTCCACCGCTGCCCGGTGTGCGGCGCCGGGACCAGGGTCCGGACGCCGGTCGTCGTGGTGGTCGGGGACGGGTCCGAGCTGGCCGTCGGGGCGCTCCCGCAGCGCTACCTGCCGCGCCTCGCCGAGCAGGCCCGCCTGGCGGACGGCACGCTCCCCCTGGTCGTCGGCCACGACTCGGTGGAGCAGCTGGCCGATGCCGTCCGCGGCCGGGCCGACGCACTGCTCGCCCGCGCGCTGCGGGAGTACACCGACGGCGAGCTTCCCGGCTACCGGGACGAGCGGGTTCCGCTGCTGCTGACACCGCTGGCCCTGCTGCTCGCCGAGTACCAGCTCAGCTCCGGGATCACCGCCCCCGGCGAGGGGGCCGGGGAGGCGGCCGAGCGGGTCGCCCGGGTCACCCGGCTGTTCACGGCCTGTGTCGTCGAGCTCGTCGACCGGTCCTTCACCTACGCCTTCCACCACGGCGGGATCGCCACCCTGCCGCAGGTCCTGGAGCACCGCGTCCCGGTCGAGTGCCTGCGGCCGGAGGTCCTGGCGGCGCTGGCGGAGCGCTGTCCGGCGGTCGGGCCGGAGAGCCTGACGGACCCTTCGGAGGTGGACCGGATCCACCGGTACGAGTACCTCAACAGCCTCGCCCACGCCCTCGCCGGCCGGCCCAACCCAAGGGCGGAGGTCTGGGCCTCGCTGTGCTTCACGCTCTTCGCCCTGTCCCGCACGCCCGGGATCGTCGTCGATCCGGCCGCGCTGCTGACCCCCGAGGTCCTGCGGCGGACGATCACCTTCCCCGCGGCCTGGAACGCGGCCATGCCGGGGTGGCGCGACAGCGAGACGCACCGCCACTTCGCGGCCTGGTTCGAACACGTCGGGGCGGCCGAACGGTTCCGGGACGAGATGGCGGGCGGCCTGCCCTTCCGGCTCGCCGCCCTCGACAAGGACGACGCGAGCCTGACCGCGACGATGCTGGACATGGTGCTCGCGGACGACGAGACCGACGAGACCGACGAGACTGACGGCTCCGACGGCCCCGGGCTGCTGCTGGCCGGGGCGTGCTGCCGGTCCCTGGTCGCCGCCGGACGCGTCGCCGCGGCCGAACAGTTCGCCTGGACGCTGTGCCACCGCCTCGCCGCGGCCGGGCGCGGCGAGGAGCTCGGCTGGACGGTGGTCAGGATCGCCCCCGCCTTCGCCGAGGTGTGGGAACTCCGCCTCGTCCGCCGCCTGCTGGAGCGCTTCCGCCCCCGGGTCCTGCGCGGCGGCCCCTCCCCCGCGCTGCGCTCCGCGCTGGAGAACGAGCGCGGCAACGTGCTCCGGTACGAGGGACGGCTGGAGGAGGCCCTCGCCGCGTACGAGAGCTCGCAGGCCGCGGCGGCGACGGCGACGGACGGTGTCACCCCGTACCAGCGCCGGATCCTGCGGACCAACCGCGCCATCGTGCTGCGCGACCTGGGCCGGGTGGACGTGGCGGTCGCCCTGCTCACCGAGGCGATCGCGCAGGAGCCGCCCGACTCGGTGGCCCGGGTCGGGTACTCGGTGAGCCTCGCCGAGTGCCATCTCGCGGTCAACCGGCGCGAGGCCGCCCTGGCGGTGGTGCGCGCTGCGGCCGCCGTACCGCTCTCCCCCAACCACGTCGGCGACCGGGTGCGGATACGGACGAGGCTGGCCGAGCTCCGCGCGGCCGTGGAGGAGGAGCCGGTGCTCGACGAGCTCCAGCAGGCCTGGGAGCTCAGCGCAGGTCTTCGCGGCCCCCGGGCCGTGGCCGCCGGGGCGATCCTGCACTGCGCGACCCGGGCCACGGTCGCGGAGCACCTGGTGGCCTCCGCCCAGGAGTTCCTCACCGACCTGGTCGGCGCGGGCTCCGCGAACCCGCTGGCGGTGCTGCGCCTGTCCCAGTACCACCGGGAGCGCGGCGAGCTCGACGCCGCACGGGCGGCGATGGCCGCCGTCGAACCGCTGATGGGCGTCGTCGGGCTTCCCTGGCAGTTCCCGTGGCAGCGGTTCCTGCTGGTGGACCCCGCCGACCCGGCGAAGCGGTGGTCGGCCGCCCGGCTGGTGCTGGACGCCCTGGACGACAGGATCGTCCAGGCGCCGGGCGATCCGGACCTGGTCGGCTCCTGGCTCGTCGACAAGGAGGAGGTCCAGCGCGAACTGGTCGCCTGCCTCACGGAGGCCGAGTCCCGCGGCGTCGCCGCGCCGGGCGAGTACCTGCGGGTCTTCGAGTTCGTGAACGGCCGCGAGGTCCGCAGCCGCCACGCCCCACCGCCGACCGCGCGCCCAGGCCGCAGCACCGTCGACCGGACCGCGGCCCTGCTGGAGCGCAGCCGGCAGAGCGGGGTGACGGCCGCCCTGGCCGCCTTCGTGGAGACACCCGACGGGCTGCGGGTGGTGACCGCCGGCTCCGACGGAGTGGTGCGGTCCGTCCCCCTGGGCGTCGGGTTGCCCGAACTCCGCTCCCTGAGCGCCGCGTTCGACCGCAGCGCCGGGCCTGGCTGTGTGACCGCCCGCCAGCAGCGCCGCGCCCTCGCACCGCTGGAGGACTTCCTGCGGCGGCTCGGGGAAACGGTCGCCGAGCAGACCGGCGAGGGCGAGCACGTGGTGCTGCTCCCCAGCTCGGAGCTGCTCGGCTTCCCGCTCCACGCGGCGACCCTGTCCGGCGGCCGGCTGCTGCTGGAGCGCAACGGCCTGAGCTACGGGCCCAACCTCGAGGTGGTCGAGTCCGTCCTCGCCGCCGGCGCCCTGCCCGCGCCCGGCGGACACCCGGCGGCGGTGCTGAGCGTGCCGAAGGAACGCGACCGCCAGGACTTCGGGGACCGGCTGCGCGGCGCCGCCGGCCGCCTCGCCGACCTGCTGGGGCCGGGGGCCTCCCGGCTCGACGGGACAGCCGTCACCAAGGCGGCCTGCCTGGAGCTGCTCCCCCGCGTCCGGCACCTGCTGCTGCTGGCGCACGGCGCCAACTCCCTGCCCGCGCACGGGCGCGGGGTCTGCGTCTCGGACGGCTCGGCGCTGCCGCCGGCCCCGCTGCCGGTCGAACAGGCGGCGGAGCTGCGGCGGTTCCTGCTCGACGCGGCCGATCTGGTCACCGCGCCGGCCTGTCCGGACGTGGTCGTCTCGATAGCCTGCTCGTCCGGGCGCAGCCGCCCCGGTGCCGGCGGCACCCGCATCGGACTGGAGCGGGCCCTGTTCGCCGGCGGCACCAGGGCCCTCGTCGCCCCGCTCTGGGACGTCGACCAAGCCTCCGCGCTGGCCTTCGTCGAGGCCCTGTACGCGCACTGGACCGCCGCGCCGGGCCGACCGCTCGCCCGGCACTACCGCGCGGCGCTCCTGGAGACCAGAGCACGCTTCGAACACCCCTTCCACTGGGCTCCCTTCGCACTGAAGGGCAGCTGGCTGTGACCCCGAGGAGAACCATCGTGACCACTGACGCCACCGACCTCGCGACCCGGATCGCCGGACTCAGCCGGGAGGAGGCCTTCGAGGCCGTCCTCGCGCTCGACGACCTGCTGCCCGCCGACGCCCCGCAGGACGAGCCCGCGCGGGAGCTGCTGGCGCAGGTGGAGCAGAGCCCGTACGGGCTCCTCGCCGACGTCGACGACCTGGCCCGGATCATGCTCTCGGCGGCGGCGCTCACGCCGGAGCTGCGGCCCGCGGTCGAGGAGGCGCTCGACTCCGTGGGGCACAAGGCGTTCGTCTTCGGCGTCACCGAGATCATCGCGGTGGGCGCACTGGTGATCGCGGGCCTGGCCCTCGTCCTCAGCAAGGGGAAGGCCGAGGAGCGGACCAGGCTGGAGCTGGACGAGGACGGCAAGCTGCGGTACGAGAACGAGGTCGTCTACACCTCGGGCAGCGGTCTGGTGCAGGCCCTGGCCAAGCTCCTCGGCCGGGCCCAGCAGCCGTAGCAGGACCTCGGCGGTGCGCTCGTCCGGCTCTGCACCCTGCTCTGATCCGCGGGCCCTCCCCGGGCTACCCGAGGTAGCCCGGGGAGCGCAGCAGCGCGGTGCCGCCGGTCCGGCGCAGGTGCAGGGCCCGGGTAAGCCGGTCGGCGGCGCAGGGGTGCAGCAGCGGCGCGGCCTGTGCGGGCGGGAAGAAGCCGTAGTCGGCGACCTCCTCGGCCTGCAGGGTGAGCGGGGTGTCGGCCGGGACGGTGCCGCCGTCGAACATGAACTGGACGGCGGGGTGGGCGTTTCGGCCCTGCCGGGGGATGGGCTCGCGCCACTCGACGACGAGCAGGCGCAGCTCCGGGGCGACCAGTGCGGTCTCCTCGCGCAGTTCGCGGGCGGCGCACTCGGCGGGGTCCTCGCCCGGGTCCATCGCACCGCCGGGGAACTGCCACCGGCCCCGGTAGGTGGCCTTCAGCAGCAGGACCCGGCCGTCCGGGTCGGTGAGCAGCACGCTGCAGCCGACGTAGGCGCGGACCATGCCGGCCAGCCATTCCTCCTCCGAGAGCCAGGTGTCGGTCACGGCGCCTCCTCCGCTGGTGGCCTTGGCCGGGAAGGGCCACTCTGCCGGAGGGCCGTACCGCGCAGGGCTGTTCGTGCCCGGATCCACCCGATCGAGTGGGCCGGGCACCACCGGCGAGGTAGGGCCTAGGTCCTGTCCGGTCGATCTTGGCGGATCAGCGCGCGGCGTTGGGCGCCCGGCTGGGCGTGCGCCCGGATCGCCCTCGTACTGGACGTACTTGGGTGATTCGGGCGTGCGTCCAGCTGGGGGTACCTCCCGGCCGAAGGCTGGGGGAGGATGCCCGGCGTCGCGCGCCCGGCAAGATCGGCCGGGCAGGGCCTAGCCGAAGACGGCCCGGCGGAGGGCGTTGCGCAGGTCGGTGAGGGGCTGGGTCTCGCGGCTGTAGTGGACCTTGTTGGTGAGCAGCAGCGCCCAGCGGCCGAGCCGGCGGGAGATCCAGATCCCGGTACCGGTGAAGCCGTAGTGGACGAAGGTGCCCTCGGCGGGGTCGGTGCCGGGGGCGCAGAGCCAGGACAGTCCGCGGGCGGGGGCCAGTGGGGCGGTCTGCTCGCGCAGGGACTCGGCGGTCCACGGGCCCGCCCAGGGCAGCGCGGGCGGCGGGGCGAGCAGCGCGGTGAGGAACCGTTCGAGGTCGTCGGCGGTGGAGAAGGCGCCGGCGCTGCCGCAGGCGCCGCCGAGCAGGCGCGCGGACGGGTCGTGGACGACGCCGCGCAGGTGGCCGCCCGCGGTCGGCTCGTACTCGGTGGGCGCGGCGCGGGCGGTCCGCGCCGGGTCCAGCGGTCCGAACCGGGTGTCGGCCATGCCGAGGGGTCGCCAGACCTGTCGGGCGGCGAGCTCGGCGAGCGGGTCGCCGGCGAGGTGCTCGACCAGGTGGCCGAGGATGATGGCGGCGCGGTCGGTGTACTCGACGGCGCTGCCGGGCGGGCGGTGCAGCGGGGCGGCGAGGAGGCCGGTCCGGATGGCCTCCGGGTCGCGGCCGTAGAGCGCCTCCAGGTTGGTCCGCAGCGGCATCCCCGCTGCGTGGGTGAGCAGTTGACGGGCCGTCACCCCGCCGGTCGGCCGGTCGGCGGCGGCCGGCCAGTAGCGCCCCAGGGGCTCGTCCAGGGGCAGTCGGCCGGCCTGCCACAGTGCGCCCGCACAGGGCCAGAGCGCGACGATCTTGGTGAGGCTGGCGAGGTCGAACAGGGTGTCGCGGCGCATCGCGAGCCGCTCGTACGGGCCCTGCCCCAGCGCGCCGGAGCAGCCGCGGCCGCGCGCCCCGCCGGCGTCGCCGACGGCCCAGACGGCGCCGGCTCCGACCGCGGGCAGCGCCTCCCGCACCAGCCGGTCCAACACCCCGCCGGGGCCGCCGAGTTCGTCGAGTCCGGCGAGCCCGGCCGGAGCCGGGCCACTGCCCGGCCCCGCCGGTCGCCGCGGCTGCTCGTCCATCTGCTCCCCCGCCCGTCGGCCCGCCCCGCCGGGCGGGAGCCTACCCAGCGGGCGCCGGGTCAGACGGCGGCCGCGCCGGTGAACTCCTTGCCCAGGCAGATGCTCTGCGGGTGCTCGCGGTAGATGCCGAACTTCTCGACCGGCCCGTACCCCTCGGAGGTGTAGAGCGCGATCGCCTCGGGCTGCTCGGTCCCGGTCTCCAGGATGAACCGGGTGCGCCCGGCCTCGGCCGCGGTGGTCTCCAGCCGGCGGAGCACCGCCCGGGCGAGGCCCCGGCCGCGGGCGGTGGGGACCACGAACATCCGCTTCAGCTCGGCGTCGCCGTCGCGCAGCCCGTGCGGGCCGGCCGTCTTGGCGCGCCAGCCGCCACAGGCCACGGCCTCGCCGTCGAGGTAGGCGATCAGGAACAGCCCGGCCGGCGCCTCGAAGTCGTCGGGGTGCAGGACGGTGAGGTCGCCGTCGCCGTAGCGCCGGACGTACTCCTCCTGCACCTCCGCCGACAGGCGCTGCGCGTCCGGGTGGCCGTAGCCGGTGACGCGGATCTCGATGGTGCCGTTCTGGACGGTCGTGGTCCCCGTGGTGCTCTCCATGGTTGAAAAGCCTACGACCTGCGGTCAGCGACCCTCGAACCGGGCGACCAGATCCTCCTTGCCGAACATCCGGGCGGTGTCCACGGCGGACGGCGTGCCGGCCTCCGGGTCGGCGCCGCCGTCCAGCAGGACCGCGAGCACGTCCTCGGCGCCCTTGAACACGGCGCCGGCCAGCGGGGTCTGGCCGCGGTCGTTGGCCTGGTTCGGGTCGGCGCCGCGCGCCAGCAGGGCGCCCACCGTGGCGGCGTGGCCGTGGTAGGCGGCGAGCATCAGCAGGGTGTCGCCGCGGTCGTTGGTGAGCCCGGCGGGCGCCCCGGCGTCCACGTAGGCGGCCAGGGTGTCGGTGTCACCGGTGCGGGCGGCGTCGAACAGCTTCCCGGCCAGCGCGATCACCTCGGCGTCGGGGGCGTCGGGGGACTGCGGGGTGGCGGCGTCGGTCATGGCGGACCCTTCCTCGGTGGTCGACAGGTCGTGGCGGTGGTGCCGGCTGCGCGTACCGCACCGTAGCGGCCGGGCACCCGGACGAACCAGTACACGTCCGGATTCCGGATGGCGGCATCCCCCGCACGACACGCGGGCGGGAAGGTTGCGCAGCCGTTCGGGCGAACTTCCCGGCACCCCCGGAAGCCTCCCGCCCACCCACCGGGAATGCCTCGCCACGCCGGTCCGGAGCGGTGCGAGGCCCCGGTCGGGGCGGTTCGCATACCTCCCCCGGAGGTCCGGACCGGTATTGACGGAAAGAACCACCCATTTGCACCGTTCCATCATCTATTACTTTTTGTCACGATTAGGGCACTTTCCGTGACACTGTCCCTGTCCCCCTCACCGAGGAGCAGAGCGTGATCCTCTCGATTTCCGGCATCGTCCTGTTCGGCACCATCGCCTTTCTCTTCTTCCGCAGGGACGGACTAAAGGTCTCCCACGCCGTCGTCTGCGCCCTCTTCGGCTTCTACGTGGCCGGCTCGTCGATCGCTCCGAGCATCACCGCGGGCGGCGCGAGCCTCGCCAGCCTGCTCGGCGGCCTCAAGTTCTAGGGCGTGTTTGCAAAGTCCCGCCAGGTCCGACGCGACTTTGCAAACACGCCCTGCCGCCACTCCCCGCACGGGCCCGGGCGCGGATCCCACCGCCCCGGGCTCCGTCGTACACCCGCGAAGCCGCTGGAACCCGACCTTCCGGACCCGACCCTCCCGAACCCGACCGTCCCACTCGCCCGGGGAGCCCAGGAATGCCGCTCAACCGCCACCTCAGCAAGGGCCGCGACCACCTCACCAGGGGCCGTGACCTCGCCCGCACGGCCGGCGACCACGCCTCCGACATGTTCGCGCCGCTGACCGTCATCGGCCGCGGCCTGCGCCATCACGCCGGCTGGGCCAGGGAACGCTGGCAGGCCACCCCCAGGGAGCGCCGCGGTCCGACGGTCTTCCTGGTCGCCGCGATGCTGCTCGGGATCTACTTGCTGCCGCACGGGCTGCTGTTCGCCCTGGTGGCGCTGATGGCCAGCACGGCCTGGGTCGGCCGGGCCCCCAAGGCGCCGCCGGCCCCGCCCGAGCCGGACGTCGCCGACATCAAGCTCACCGCCCTGTACGCGGCGCTGACCCCGTACCTGGCCGGGCCCGACGACCTCAACCCGCTGTACCGCCACGAGGGCGCCTACAAGAACGCCTTCTCCGCCTGGGAGTTCGACGGCGAGGGCCGGCTCTCCCGGCTGGAGCTCGCCTACCCGGCGTACTTCACCGACACCGAGCCCGCCGCCCGGGCCCGGATCGAGCAGGTCGTCCAGGGCAAGGCCGGCCGCGCGCGGGAGTACCGCTTCGACTGGGACGAGGAGTCCAACAAGCTGCGGATCTCCGCGCTGCCGCCGCTGCCCACCGACATCGCCGCGCAGCGCTTCGTGGCAGCGCCCGGGGAGATCGTGCTGGGCTTCACCGACGAGGACGGCAGCGCCCGGACCATCCCGGTCGGCCAGGGCGGGGTGATCACCCAGCAGCCGCCGGTGGTCTGGCGCACCGGTCCGCGCTCCGCCGAGCCGCACCTGCTGGCCTTCGGCTCGACCGGCTACGGCACCTCCAGCCTGATCCGCTCGATCGCCCTCCAGGCGCTCCCGTTCGGGGACCTCGTGGTGATCGACGGCGCCGGCACCGGCGAGCACGCCTGCCTGGTCAACCGGCCCGGCGTCCACACGGTGGAGACCAGCCTGCACGGGGCGCTGGCCGCGCTGGAGTGGGCCGCCCAGGAGACCGAGCGCCGACTCGCCGCGCTGAACGCGGCCCGGCACTCCGGGACGGCGGTCCCCGAGGACGTCACCCGGCCGCTCTGGCTGCTGCTGGACCACCCGACCGAGCTCAGCGAGCTGGCCCACGCCGAGGGCCGCCCCGATCCGCAGGACCTGCTGGAGCTCCCGCTGCGGCACGGCCGCGCCGCCCGGGTCACCGTGGTGATCGCCGACGACGTCGAGGCCCGCGACCGGATCACCCACACCGTCCGGGCCACCACCCGGGCCCGGGTGGTGCTCGGCCCGACCGGACCGGAGGAGGGTTACGCCGCGCTCGGGGTGCCGCTGGACATCGTGCCGGCCGCGCACGCCCCCGCCGGGCGGGGCTACGCCCGGATCGGCAACGGCGCGCCGGTCCGCCTCCAGGTGCCGGCCACCGTCGACCCGCTGGACGAGGAGGCGCCCGCCCAGCTGCGGGAGGCGGTGATCGCCCTGCTGCCGCACCGCGACACCCGCACCGAGGCCGCCGCGCCCACCGCGCCCGCCGAGGTGCCGCCCCACCCGGACGGGCCGCCACCGGTACTGTCGGCGGAGCCCGCCCCGGTGCTGCGGGCGGGCGTCGACCTCGCCAAGGAGCACTCGGCGGTTCGCCCGCGTCCGGTCTCCTGACCGCACGGCGCCGCTCCCCGGCGAGGGTCGGGGAGCGGCGCCGGAGCCCCGCCCGGTACGCTCGTCACGGAAAGGCCGACCGATCACCAGATGTGAAATAGGTGACACCTGGGGTGATATCACCGGCCAGATGTGACAAATCGGGCGCCGGTGGGTACAAACAGGGGCGGCACGACAGACGACGCATGTCCCCGGACGGGAATCTTCGTCGGAAGCCGAGCGTTGACCGAACGACGAAGAACAGCGACCACTAGTCCTGTGGGCCATAAGCCCGGGAGGCACGATTCATGAGCGAGCGAGCTCTCCGCGGCACGCGACTCGGGGCCACTAGCTACGAGACCGACCGCGGTATCGATCTGGCTCCCCGCCAGACCGTCGAGTATGCATGTCAGAACGGACACCGATTCGAGGTTCCCTTCTCGGTCGAGGCGGAGATCCCCTCGGCCTGGGAATGCCGCTTCTGTGGCCAGGAGGCGGTACTCCTCGACGGTGATGAGCCGGAGGAGAAGAAGACCAAGCCGACGCGTACCCATTGGGACATGCTGATGGAGCGCCGGACACGCGAGGAGCTGGAGGAGGTACTGGCCGAGCGGCTGGCCGTGCTCCGCTCCGGCGGGATGAACCTCGCGGTGCACCCGCGGGACACCCGCAAGAGCGCCTGACCCCGCTCCCGCCCCAGCGGGAGCACGCCGAAAAGGGACCCTGGGCACCAGGGTCCCTTTCGCGCTGTCCCGATCCGGGAGGGTCCGGTCGAGCTTCGGACGGGTTCGGACCGCTTTGGACGGCGACGGCCCGGTGGCCCGGTCCGGGCCACCGGCCGTCGCCGAGCGGTGTCAGCCGTTGATCGGCGGGCGGTAGGTGGTGTCCGGGCCCTGCGGGCCGACACCCGGTTCGACCACCTCGCCCTGGATCACCTTGCCGTCCGGGCGGTGGATGCGCAGCTGCTCCTGGAGGCGCACCGCGTCCGCGAACGGGTCCGCCCCGGCGCCGGCGGTGCTGCGCAGCGCCTTGTCGGCGACGCGCCGCCCGGCGGCCCGCCACAGCACCCGGGTGGGCGGGAACAGCAGGGTCAGCGCCAGGGCGTCCGACAGGAAGCCCGGCACGATCAGCAGCAGGCCCGCCAGCACGGTGAGGCTGGTGCCGGTCTGGGGCTGCTGCGACTTCGGGTCACGGCTCTGGTCGATCGCCGCCGACAGCGCCTTCAGGCCGGCCCGCTTGATCAGCGAGCCGCCGATCACGGCGCCGGCGATGAGCAGCAGGACGACGGTCAGGCCGCCGAGCCACGAACCCACCTGGACCAGCAGCCAGATCTCCAGCACCAGCCAGGCGGTGATCAGCAGCGGCAGCACCCGCCGGAGCTTTCCGCGCGGAGCGGGTCGGGCGGGGGTAGCTTGCTGGCTCACGGTACGAATCCACTCCAAGCGGTGCTCTGCGCGCCGCACGGGAGGTCCGGGCCGGCTACGGCACCACCTGGTCCAACGACTCGCCGCTGCCGGGTGTTCCTCCGGCGCGCGACCGGCGGCGGCCGAGCAGTACGGCGGCGCCGCAGGCCAGCAGGCCCCCGACGGCCAGCGTCCACTCGGGCACGGCGCCGACCCGGTCGGCCACCGTGATGCCGTCGCGCAGCGGGACGGTGGCGGACAGCTCGGCGGCGGTCAGCTCCTCGGTCTGCTGGACCACCGAGCCGTCGGGGGCGATCACGGCGCTGATGCCGCTGGTGGCGGCGATCAGCACGGCCCGGCCGTGCTCGACGGCGCGCAGCCGGGACATCGCGAGCTGCTGCTCGGGCTGGCCGGTCCTGGCGTAGGTGGCGTTGTTGGTCTGCACGACCAGCACCCGGGCGCCCTGGTCGACGGTGTCGCGGACGATCTCGTCGTAGGCGACCTCGAAGCAGATCACGTCGCCGATCCTGGCCGGTCCGAGCTGCATGACGCCGTTGTGGTCGCCGGGGTAGAAGTCCTGGGCGACCCGCTGGAGGCGGGTGATCACCTTGGAGAGCTGGTCGCGGAACGGCACGTACTCGCCGAACGGGACGGGGTGCTGCTTGGTGTAGGAGGCGCCGGGGCCGGTCTTCGGGTCCCAGACGATGCCCTCGTTCTGGACGTGCTGCTCGTCCGGTCCCTCGACCAGGGTGCCGACCAGGGTGGGCACCCCGATCGCCTTCACGGCCGCGTCGATGCGCTCGTAGGCGAGCGGGTCGGTGAAGGGGTCGAGGTCGGAGGAGTTCTCCGGCCAGATCACGAGGTCCGGGCGCTCGACCTTGCCGGCCTTGATGTCGGCGGCGAGCCGCTCGGTCGCGGAGGCGTGGTTGTTGAGGACCATCATCGGGCGGCCGAGGAAGTCCATGCCGGGGTTCGGCACGTTGCCCTGGACCAGCGCGACCTTGACGGTGTCGGCGGGCTCGGTGGGCACCGGGACCAGGTACCCGCCGGACAGCGCGCCGACGGCCCCGAGGGCGGCGAGCGCGGCGGCCCGCGGCGACCGGCGCGGTCCGCGCAGCCGCAGGGCGGCCCAGGCCAGCAGGGTGCCGCTGAGCGCGACCGCGAAGGTCACCAGCGGGGCGCCGCCGAGCGCGGCGAGCGGGGTGAAGGGGGTCGCGGTGTTCGCGAAGGCGAGGCGCCCCCACGGGAAGCCGCCGAGCGGCAGCCGGTCGCGGGCCCACTCCTGGGTGACCCACAGGCAGGCCGCCCACAGCGGCCACCCGGGCAGGCGGGAGACGACGGCCAGCCCGGCGCCCAGCGCGGCCAGGAACAGCGCCTCGATGACGGACAGCCCGACGGTGGCGTCCCAGCCGACCACCCGCAGCCAGCTGAGCAGCAGCAGGAAGAACGGCAGCCCGAAGGCGAACCCCGTCCACGCCCCCTGGCGGGCCGTGCGGCCCCGGGTCAGCAGCGAGAGCGCCGCGACGCCGGCGATCGACAGCGGCCACAGGTCGAACGGCGGGAAGGCCAGGGCCAGCAGCAGGCCGGCGAGCACGGCGAGGCCGGTGCGGGGCAGCCCGGCGCGGACCTTCGCGAGGGCGCGGGCGGCCCGGCCGGGCGCGGCTGCCACGTCGGGTGTCTCGGGTGCGGCTCCGGGCCGCTCCTGGGTGACGGGCATGGCCACCGGCGCACCATCTCTCTGGGTGCCGTCCCCGCGGGCGCGGGGCGACTGTTCGGACGCTGTCCGAAGAAGGTACCCCGGAATGACACCCAACCGTGAGGTCGGGTTCCGGTCCCCGCCACCGGCCGGCGTCAGCGCGGGGTGTAGCGGACCTCCCGGAGCGGCCAGGCCTCGGCGAGCCAGCCGGCGACGGCGCGGTACAGCGGGGCGTCGAGGTGGGCGCGGTCCGCGCGGACCCAGGAGCTGACCTTCGTGGCGGACGGGTGCTCGCTGTCCGGGTAGATGTAGACGCAGCCGATCACCTCCCCGTCGGAGGGGTCCAGGACGGTGTAGGTGAAGCCGCGGCGGTGCTCGAAGTCGGCGGCGTGGCGGCGCAGGTCGGCGCGGTTCTGCTCGGGGGACATGCCCTCTCCGGGCGGCCAGGTGCCCGTCCAGCCCGGGGTGGCGTGGATGTGGTCGATGCTCGACGTCCAGGCCAGGAGGTCGGAGGTGTTGTGCTGCTCGCCGAGGGGCTCCAGGCGGAACCCCTCGGCGACGAGCTCGCGGGGGACGGTGAAGTCGGCGGGTACCAGCGGGTGATCGTTCATGCCGGTCAACCTACGCACCGGCGGCACGCCGTTCACCAGGTTTTCGGACCGGGGTACCGCCGGGCGGGGTGCCGCCAGGCGGGGTGTCGCTCAGGCGAGGTGGACCGTGCGGCCCCGGACGACGGTGCGCAGGCAGGCCGGGAGCGGGCGGCCGGGGGTGAGGTCGGGCAGGCCGGGGGTGCCGGAGCGCGGGTCGGTGGACCAGCCGGCGACCCGGGAGTCGGGCGCCTGGACGACCAGCTCCTCGGCGGCCCAGACCGCGTAGCTGGCGATCGCGCCGGGGACGAGGACGCCGTCCTGGTCCCGGCCGAGCGCCCGCCAGCCGCCCCGGGTGTGGGCGGTGAAGGCCGCGCGGACGGAGATCCGGTGCTCGCTCGTCCGGTGGAACGCGGCGGCGCGGACGGTGCCCCAGGGGTCGAGCGGGGTGACGGGGGCGTCGGAGCCGAAGGCGAGCGGGACGCCGGCCCGCAGCAGGGCGGCGAAGGGGTTCAGGGCGGCGGCGCGCTCGGTGCCCAGGCGCTGGACGTACATGCCGTCCGGGCCGCCCCAGGCGGCGTCGAAGGCGGGCTGGACGGAGGCGGTCAGGCCGAGTTCGGCGAACGCGGCGATGGACGTCGCGTCCAGCGCCTCGGCGTGCTCGACGCGGTGGCGCAGCGCCCTGACCCGGTCGGCGCCGACCCGCTCCCCGGCCGCCCGGACGCCGTCGAGGACGGCGGTGACGGCGGCGTCGCCGATGGCGTGGAAGCCGGCCTGCAGGCCGGCCTCGGTGCAGGCGGCGACGTGGTCGGCGACCTGCTCGGCGCTCAGGTAGGAGGTGCCGGTGTGCTCGGCGTCGGCGTAGGGGGCGTGCAGGCAGGCGGTGTGCGAGCCGAGCGCGCCGTCGACGAAGAGGTCGCCGCCGGCGCCCACCGCGCCGAGCCGCCGAGCGGTCTCCACGCCGGTGCGGCCCGCTCCGCCCAACTCTCCCCAGTACCCGAACACTTCGGGCCCGTCGCCGTCGGCGGCCAGGGCCAGCAGGGCGGCCAGGTCCTGCTCGGAGGAGATCTCCGGTCCCGCGCACTCGTGCAGGGCGCCGATGCCGAGCTCGGCGGCGCGGTCGAGGGCGGCGCGCTGGGCGCGGCGGCGCTGCTCGGGGGTGAGGTGGGCGAGCGCGGTCCGCCGTACGGCGTGGTGGGCGTCGCGGGTCAGCGGGCCCTCGGGGTGGAAGCCGGGCCGGTCGGCGAGGCCCTCGGTGAGGGCGCGCAGCGCGGTGGTGGCGAGCGCGGAGTGCACGTCGGTGCGGGACAGGTACACGGCGGCGCCGCGGGCGGCCGCGTCGAGCTCGGCGAGCGTGGGCGGGCGTCCCTCGGGCCAGCCGGTCTCGTCCCAGCCGTGGCCGATCAGGACGCCGTCGGGCTCCGGCCGGGCGGCGACGAAGGCGGCGACGGCGTCGAGTGCGGCGGCCAGCGAGGGGCTGCCGGTGAGGTCGAGGCCGGTGAGCGCCAGTCCGGTGGAGGTGGCGTGCACATGGGCGTCGACGAAGGCGGGGGTGACCAGCGCACCGTCCAGGTCGACGATCTCGTCGACGGTGTCGGCGTACGCCTCGGCGGCTCCGTCGCTGCCGACCCAGGCGATGTGTTCGCCCTCGACGAGCATCGCGGTGGCGAAGGGGTCGGCGGGGCTGTAGACGGCGCCGCCGCGCAGCAGGACGGTCCGGAGGGTGCGTTCGGTCATGGCGCTGGGGCGCTTCTTTCGGATGTCGTCGGATGAGCGGGTGAGCACCCCGGGTCTGCACCTCGTGGGGCGTGCTCAGAGCTTGGGGGGCCGCGCCTCGTAGGGGGTGGAGAGGACCACGGTGGTGCGGGTGGAGACGCCGGCCGCGCTGCGGATGCGGGCGAGCAGGTCCTCCAGGTCGCCGGGGGCGCCGACGCGGACCTTGAGGATGTAGTTCTCGTCCCCCGCGACGCTGTGGCAGGCCTCGATCTCGGGCAGGCCGGCCAGCCGCTCCGGTGTGTCGTCCGGGGCGCTGGGGTCGAACGGCTTGACCGAGATGAACGCGGTCAGGGCCAGGTCGACGGAGTCGGGGTCGATGATCGCGGTGTAGCCGCGGATCACCCCTCGCTGTTCGAGGCGGCGCACGCGCTGGTGCACCGCCGAGGTGGACAGGCCGGTGGCCTTGCCCAGGTCCGTGTAGCTCATCCGGCCGTCCTCAAGGAGCAGCTGAACGATGCGCTGGTCGAGATCCTCCACAAGGCGCAAACCTACCCGGTCGGGGGCGCGCGCGGCGCCCGGGTGGGCGCACGCGGTGGCACGGGAGGCGGTGCGGCGTGCCGGGTGGGCACATGCCGGACGAATGTGGCGAAGGACACACCCGGTGCATCACAGTGCAACGGGCCGCAGGATTATGAGTCCGCGTCGCAGGGAAGTGCTGGTTGTGGCCCCGGGCGACCACGCCGGGCCCGATCCAAGGGGGATCACCATGCCTGCAACTGACGAGCGTTCGCTGGGCGCCGACGACACCCACGATACGACCGGCCGCGAGGATCTCGCGGTCGGCCACGACCCGGCTCCGGGGGTCGACCCGGGCGAGGGCGACACCTGGGAGATCTTCCGGGTGCACTGCCCCGAGTGCCGCCGCCCGATCGCCCTGGTCGGCGACGAGGAGCGGCTGCCGCAGCACGCGGTGCTGCCGACCGCCTGGCACCCCTTCTCCCCCGCGCTCTGCCCGGGTTCGGGCGTTGCGGCGGACGACCTCGCGGAGGTGGAGGACGCGCAGGACGCGCAGGCCCCCGGACTGGAGGCGCTGTTGACGCTGCCGGCCGAACTCGACTGGCGCACGCAGCCGTTCTCGCACGCGGTGGCGCACCGCCCGGTGCGGGTCGAGGCGGCCCCGGCGATCCCGGAGCAGCGCCGCCGGCTGGCGCGCCGCTGACGGAACGAGCGACGGCTCGGCTGACGGCTCGCCGTCGGGCCCGGGCCCGAGATGCCTCCGGGCGTCACTCCGCACCCTGGAGTGACGCCCGGAGGCCGTTCGCGGGAGGGCCGTTGTCAGCCCTTGGTGAGGTGGCGGCCGATGACCAGGCGCTGGATCTGGTTGGTGCCCTCGACGATCTGCAGGACCTTGGCCTCGCGCATGTAGCGCTCGGCCGGGAAGTCCTGGGTGTAGCCGTAGCCGCCGAGCACCTGGACGGCGTCGGTGGTGACCCTCATCGCCGCGTCGGTGCAGAACAGCTTGGCCATCGCCGCCTCCTTGGAGAACGGCAGGCCGGCGTCGCGGCGGCGCGCGGCGGACAGGTAGAGCGCGCGCCCGGCCTCGATCTGGGTGGCCATGTCGGCGAGCAGGAACGACAGGCCCTGGAAGTCGGCGATCGGCCGGCCGAACTGGCGGCGGGTGCGCGCGTAGTCCACGGCGAGGTCGAGCGCGGCCTGGGCGACGCCGACCGCGCAGGCGGCGATGCCGAGGCGGCCGGAGTCGAGCGCGGAGAGCGCGATCTGGAAGCCCTGGCCCTCGGTGCCGATCAGCCGCTCGCGGGCCACCCGGGCGCCGTCGAAGTGCAGCTGCGCCGTCGGGGAGGAGCGCATCCCCATCTTGTGCTCCGGCGGCGCCGCCGAGAGGCCGGCCACGGTGCCGGGGACCAGCAGGCAGCTGATGCCGCGGGCGCCCTCCTCGCCGGTGCGCACCAGGGCGCTGTAGAAGTCGGCCTGGCCGCCGTGGGTGATCCACGCCTTGGTGCCGCTGACCACGTAGTCCTCGCCGTCCAGGTCCGCGCGGGTGCGCAGGGCGGCGGCGTCCGAGCCGGACTGCGGCTCGGAGAGGCAGTAGGCGCCCAGCTGCTCGCCGGAGAGCATGCCGGGCAGCCAGTCGGCCCGCTGCTCCTCCGTCCCGAAGGTGGCCAGGGCGTGGCAGGAGAGGGTGTGCACGCTGACGCCGAGGCCGATGGCCAGCCAGCCGGCCGCCAGCTCCTCCAGGACCTGGAGGTAGACCTCGTAGGGCTGCTCGCCGCCGCCGTACTGCTCGCCGTAGGGCAGGGAGAGCAGGCCGGCCTCGCCGAGGGTGCGGAAGACCTCGCGCGGGAAGCGTCCGGCGTCCTCGTCCTCCGCCGCGCGGGGCTGGAGCTCGCGCTGGACGAGGTCCCGGGTGAGGCTCAGCAGTTCGCGGGCCTCCTCGCTCGGCAGCTGGCGGTCCACGGCTTTCGCAGGGGCGGGGGTCATGGCGGTTGGTCGCCTCCTCGATCAGGCTCCGGCACCCCGGTGTGACGGGCGCGGAGCGGGTGTGGCAGGTCGGCCGGACCGGCACCGGGTTACGGTGAACGGCCGTTCACATGTGCGGCGAAGCGAGTATGCCCGATCACGGCGCTGCCGTCACGACCTGCATGGAATCACTGTCCGTACTGGAGTACGGACCGCCGTAGGGTTGCCGTTGTGGCTGCTTCCGAAATCCCCGAAACCGCTGTTCCGGCGCCCGCCCCCGACGGCCTGACCCGGCTGGCCGGGGAGCTGCGCGCGCTGGCGCCGTCCTGCGGACCGGTCCGGCTGGTCGCGGTGGACGGGCACGCGGGCTCGGGCAAGACGACGTTCGCGGCCCGGCTGGCGGGGGCGCTGGGCGGGGCGCCGGTCGTCCACCTGGACGACCTGGCCACGCACGCCGAGCCGTTCGGCTGGCCCGGGCCGCTGCACGCCCAGGTGCTGGAGCCGCTGGCGGCCGGGCGGGACGCCGGGTACCGGGTGTACGACTGGACGCTGCGCCGGTTCGCCGGGACGGCGGCGGTGCCGGTCGCCCCGGTGGTGCTGGTCGAGGGAGTCGGCGCCGGGCGGCGCGAGCTTCGGCCGTGGCTGGCCCGGCTGATCTGGATGGAGCTGGACGCCGACTCCGCCCGCCGACGCGGCGAGGAGCGGGACGGGCCGGCCCTCGCGGAGTTCTGGGAGGGCTGGGCGCGGGCCGAATCGGCGCATTTCGCCGCCGACCCGAGCCGTCCGCACGCCGGGACGACGGTGGACGGAGTGACCGGGCGGATCTCGCCGGGCACCGTCGGTGAACCTTCAACAAGCCCTTGACCTGCGGTATCACCAGGACTTAGGTTCTCATCAGTTGCTCGATTTGTTGATCGCGCAACATCGGGCCCGGCATCCCCGGCTTGTTCCCCCGTGAGCCGGGGATGCCGCCCCCTTCTCCCACCCCCGTGCGCCCGTGCCCTCCCCCGGCGCCCCCGGGGAGCCCAACGGCCCCGCCCCCGATCGCATTTGACCCGGCGCGGCACCCTTCCGGATCAGCGCTGCGCCGGTACGATTCCAGGCAGGCGCATCTGCGCCCCGGGGGCTATCGACCACCGGCCGGCTCTGCGCACCCGACCCGCCGGCCGAGCCCCGAGGCACACCGCGGGGGGCGTGAGTGACGACGGTGGACAGTTCCGACAGCAACGACGCGGGCGGCGGCCACGCGGACGGTGACAGCGCGGTCGGCGGTGCGGGCGGCGGCCGGACGGGCGGCCCGGCCCCGAACCTGCTCGCCGACCGGGCCTGGCTGCGTGCCATGGACGCCTACACGGCGGGCGCCTACGCCCGCGCGGAGGAGGAGTTCCGCACGGCCGTCCGGCTGGACCCGGGAATGGCCGACGCCTGGCTCGGCCTGCACGCCCTGCGCAGCGACACCTCCGGCGCCCTGCTCGCCATGTACCGGCACCAGAAGCGCTTCGGCGAGCAGCGCCGGATCCACCGACGGCCGCTCAGCTCCTGGTACTGGCTGGGGTGGTGGGTCCAACCCGTCCTGGAGGACTCCCGCGACCTCGCCCTCGCACACGCCTCGCACTGGCTGGACGGGCGCCACCTGGCCCGGCTGGACCAGGCGTTGGAGCAGTGCCCGCCCGCCGAGCAGGACCCGTCGGTGCGCTTCCTGCACGCCTGCCGGTCCTATCTGCTCAAGGACTGGGAGCAGTTGATCCGCGACACCGACCGCCTGCTCGACGACCAGCTGCTCGGCATCGAGGCCGGGCTGTTCGCCGGGATGGCCCGGGTCCGACTGGACATGTGCGCACAGGCGCAGGCCCCGCTGGCGGCCTCGCTCGCCCGCTGCCGCTCCGAGCAGCCGCAGCGCAAGGAGCTGCGCTACTGGCTCGGCCGCGCCTACGAGGGGGCCGGGCGCAGCGCCGCCGCGCTGCCGCTCTACCGGGCGGTGCACCGGGCCGACCCGGCCTTCATGGACACCGCGGCCCGGCTGGCCGCGATCTCGGCCGAGGACGGCGTGGTCGACTCGCTGCTCGACTCCGCCGGGACCGGCCGGGAGGCCGGGCGGTCGGCCGGGACGGGGGCGGAGGACCCCTACGACCCCGCCGGACCGGACGTGGACGTCGACCTGGATGTCGACCTGGACCCGTACGGCTTCCCGGAGTTCGCCGACGAGGAGGGCCCCGGGGCCGACCCGCAGCCGGCGCCGGAGGCGGACAGATCCACCGACGAGGCACCGGACGGCGGCCCCGAACCGGTGGACGAGGAGAGCGGCCCGCCGCCGGCCGGCGAGCGCGCCGGCTCGGCCCTCCCACCGGACGGGCCCGCCCCCGCGGCGCCCGTGCCCGTCCCCGCCCGGGGTGAGGCGCCGCCCGGCACCTTCGGCGGTTACGGTGCCGAACGCACGGGCGACGACCGCGAGTTGGACGCCGCGCTGGCCGAACTCTCCCGGATGGTCGGACTGGAGCCGGTGAAGCGGCAGGTCCGGGCGCTCTCCGCGCAGTTACGGATGTCCCGGCTGCGGGAGGAACAGGGCCTGCCGGTGCAGCCGCCGAAGCGGCACTTCGTCTTCTCCGGCCCCTCGGGAACGGGCAAGACCACGGTGGCCCGGATCCTCGGCCGGGTCTTCCACGCCCTCGGCCTGCTCTCCGGCGACCACCTGGTGGAGGCCCAGCGGGCCGACCTGGTCGGCGAGTTCCTCGGCCAGACCGCGGTCAAGGCGAACGAGCTGATCGACTCCGCGCTGGACGGCGTGCTCTTCATCGACGAGGCCTACAGCCTCTCCAACTCCGGCTACAGCAAGGGCGATGCCTACGGCGACGAGGCCCTGCAGGTCCTGCTGAAACGGGCCGAGGACAACCGCGACCGGCTGGTGGTGATCCTGGCCGGCTACCCGGAGGGCATGACCCGGCTGCTCGCCACCAACCCGGGCCTCAACTCCCGCTTCACCACCCGGGTGGACTTCCCCAGCTACCGCCCCGGTGAGCTGACCGCGATCGGCGCGGCCCTCGCGGACCGGGACGGCGACGGCTGGGACGAGGACGCGGCCGAGGAGCTGGCCAGCATCTGCACCCACGTGGTCCGCGAGGGCTGGATCGACGAGCTGGGCAACGGGCGGTTCATCCGCACCCTGTACGAGAAGTCCTGCGCCTACCGCGACCTGCGGCTCTCCCTGCTGCGCCGGCCGCCCGGCCGGGAGGACCTGGCGACGCTGCGCCTGCCGGACGTCGTCCAGGCGTACGGGGAGCTGATCGACGGCCGGGGCTGAGACCGCGGCGGCCGGCCGTCGACCGGCGACGGCCCCGCAGGGCCGTCGCCTCGCCGAACGCGGACCCCCCCCTCAGGCCACGGAGCGGTGGTCCGGGTCGTGCACCTCGCCGACCAGCTCCTCCAGCACGTCCTCCAGCATGACCACGCCGAGCGTGCGCCCGTCCTGGTCCAGCACGGCGGCCAGGTGGCAGGCGGCCCTGCGCATCGCGCCGAGGGCGTCGTCCAGCGGGAGCGTGCCGCGCAGCACCGTGATCGGGCGCCAGTGGCGGGCCGGGACGGGTACGGACGGGTCCTCCACGTCCAGGATGTCCTTGAGGTGCAGGTAGCCGAGGTAGCCCTGGCCGGCCGGGTCGCCGTCGGTCACCGGGAAGCGCGAGAAGCCGGTGCGCAGCGCCAGCTCCTCGACCTGCGCGGCGGTCACCCCGGTGTCGACGGTGACCAGCTGCTCGGGCTTCAACAGGACGTCGGTGACCGGGCGGTGGCCCAGCTCCAGGGCGTCCTCCAGGCGCTCCTGGCGGCCCTTGTCGAGCAGGCCCGCGTCCCGGGAGTCGGCCAGCAGGTACATCAGCTGCTCGGTGGTGAAGACCGACTCCACCTCGTCCTTGCCCTCGACCCTGAACCGCCGCAGCACCGTGTTGGCGAAGGCGTTCAGGAAGCGGATCACCGGCGCGAGCCAGCGGGCGAGGCGGTCCAGCGGCGGGCCGAGCCAGAGCGCGGCCTTCTCCGGTCCGGCCAGGGCCATGTTCTTGGGCACCATCTCGCCCATCACCATGTGCAGGAAGACCACCACGGCGAGCGAGATCCCGTACGAGAGCGGGTGCATCAGCCCGGCGGGGACGCCGATCGCGTGGAACGGGCCCTCCAGCAGGCCCGCGATGGTGGGCTCGGCGAGCGCGCCCAGGCCCAGCGAGCAGACGGTGATGCCGAGCTGGGCGGCGGCGAGCATCGCGGAGACGTTGGAGAGCGCGTGCAGCACGGTGCGGGCACGCTTGTTGCCGGCCTCGGCGAGCGGTTCGATCTGGCTGCGGCGCACCGAGATCACGGCGAACTCCGCACCGACGAAGAAGGCGTTGCCGAGCAGCAGCAGAAGGGCGACGGCCAGTTGGAGCGCGGTCATCGGGTCCCGTCCTCGTCGTCACGGCCGAAGCGGTGGCGCTCGCCGGTCCGCTCGATCCGCACCCGGCTGGTGCGATGGCGGTCGACGGCCTCCACGGTGAAGCGCCAGCCGGGCAGTTCGGCCTGCTCCCCGGGGACGGGCAGCCGGCCGAGCAGGTCGGAGACCAGGCCGGCCAGCGTCTCGTAGGGGCCGTCGGGGGCGTGCAGGCCGATCGACTCCAGCTGGCCGGTCCGGGCGCGGCCGTCGGCGGCCCAGACGGGCAGCCCGTCGACGGGCGGCAGCGGGACCAGCTCCGGGGTGTCGGCGGGGTCGTGCTCGTCCTGCACCTCGCCGACGATCTCCTCGACGATGTCCTCGACGGTGACGACGCCGGCGGTGCCGCCGTACTCGTCGACCACGATGGCCATCGGCTGGAGCCGGCGCAGCTGGTCGAGCAGACGCTCCGCGGGCAGGGTCTCGGGCACCAGCAGCGGCGGCGAGACCAGCTCGGCGACCCGGACCAGGCCGCGCCGCGCGGGCGGTACGGCGAGCGCGTCCTTGAGGGTGACGGTGCCGGCGACCTCGTCCAGGCTGTCGGTGTAGACCGGGAAGCGGGAGAGGCCGGTGGCCCGGGTGAGGTTGAGGACGTCGGCGGCGCTGGCGTCGCTCTGCAGGGCGGAGACGTCGACGCGGGGGGTCATCACCGACTCGGCGGTGAGATCGCCCAGGCCGAGGGTCCGGACGAACAGCGTGGCCGACTCCTCGTCTATCGCCCCGGCCTTGGCCGAGTGCCGGGCCAGCGAGACCAGCTCGGCGGGGGTGCGGGCGTGGCCCAGCTCCTCCTGCGGCTCGATGCCGAAGGCGCGGACCGTCCGGTCGGCGGCGCCGTTGAGGAAGCTGATCAGCGGCCGGCAGGCGAAGGAGAACGCCATGTGCGGGGCGGCGACCGCGCGGGCCACCTGGAGCGGCCGGGAGATCGCCCAGTTCTTGGGGACGAGCTCGCCGATCACCATCTGCACCACGGTGGCCAGCACCATGCCGACGATCAGGGCGACACCGCGGGCGGCGCCGTCGGGCAGGCCGATGCCGGTGAGCACGGGCTTGAGCAGCACGGAGAGCGCCGGTTCGGCGAGCATGCCGACCACCAGCGAGGTGACGGTGATGCCGAGTTGGGCGCCGGAGAGTTCGAACGAGAGGTGCCGCTGGGCCCTGGCGACCCGGCGGGCCTTGGCGTCACCGGCCTTGGCGGCGCGGTCCACCGCACCGCGCTCCACGGTCACGAAGGCGAACTCGGCGGCCACGAACAGGCCGTTGGCGAGGATGAGCAGAAGCGCCGCGAACAGCAGCAGCCAGGCGGTGATCACAGTGCCGCCTGCCTTCCGGCGGGCGGAAGCGAGGCGGCGCAGGTACTACCGGACGGATCGTCCATCGAGGGGGTGTGTCACTCCTCAGGTCGTAGCGGGAGGCGTTGGTGGCGGGAGGCGTTTTCGGGCAGGGCGAAACCTTTGCCCTGCTTTTTCCAGCGTAGACGATACCCCGAGCGGGAGTCGGATCCCTGTTCGGACCCGCGCTGCGGTCGGTGCCCCGGAGCGGCTTCGGGCCCGGCGGTCGGGCCCTGTGTTCGGGTCCACCTCCCGGGCCGGGCGCTCGGGCCGGGCGCTCGGGCCGGGCGCTCAGGCCCGGCCGCGGCTCTCGACCAGGTCGCGCAGCGCGCGGGCGTCCGCGATGGCCTGGGCCTTGCCGACGCCGGACTGGATGCCCACGGCGGCCAGCGAGGTGCCGTCCGCGAGATCCAGCGTCGCCCACGGGTCGCCCTGGCGGAAGTTGACCCGGACGATCTCCTCCCAGGCCAGCCGGCGGCTGCGGACGAAGTTGACCACGGTGATGCCGTCCGCGTCGGCGCTCACCCGGGGCCGGGCCAGCATCAGGCCGGCCGCCGCGAACAGCGCGCCGCTGAGGGCCATCATGATCCGGTCGTTGAGCTGCCAGTTCTGCGGGAGCGCGACGGCGATCACGGCGAACATCACGACCAGCAGCGCGCAGACCGGCAGCAGCACGGCCCGGGTGCGGCGCGGGGCCCAGGTGACGGGGAACTCGGCGGGGGTGGACACGTGGGTCTCCGGTGGGGGTTGCCAGGGAACCGGCGGGGTTTCCAGGGAAAGGGGCGGGGACGCTGTGCGCGTCCCCGCCCCATTGAACCGCTGCTTAGCTCCGCGCCCGGAGCCGGGTCGCCGGTGTCAGAGGCGGCAGGCGTGGATGTTGGTCACCAGGATGGCCCGGGCGCCGATGCTCCACAGGTCGTCCATGATCCGCTGGGCCTCCTTGCGGAGCACCATCGAACGGACCGCGACCCAGCCCTCGGTGTGCAGCGGGGAGACGGTCGGCGACTCCAGGCCCGGGGTCAGCGCGACGGCGGCGCCGACCTGCTCGGCGCGGATGTCGTAGTCCATCAGCACGTAGCGGCGGGCCACCAGCACGCCCTGCAGACGGCGCAGGAACTGGTCGACGCCCGCGTCCTCCCCCGCGCCCTTCGGCCGGATCACCACGGCGTCGGAGACCAGGATCGGGTCGCCGAACACCTCCAGGCCCGCGTTGCGCAGGCTGGTGCCGGTCTCCACCACGTCGGCGATCACATCGGCGACGCCCAGCTGCACCGCGGTCTCCACCGCGCCGTCCAGCTTGGTGACGGTGGCCTTCACACCGTGGTCGGCGAGGTGCTGCTCGACCAGTCCGGTGTACGAGGTGGCGATCCGCAGGCCCTCCAGGCCCTGGACGTCCTTGACCTCCACGCCCTCCGGGCGGGCGAAGCGGAAGGTGGAGCCGCCGAAGCCGAGCGCCAGCACCTCCTCGGCGTTGGAGTGCGAGTCCAGCAGCAGGTCGCGGCCGGTGATCCCGACGTCCAGGCGGCCGGAGCCGACGTAGACGGCGATGTCGCGCGGACGCAGGAAGAAGAACTCGACCTCGTTGTTCGGGTCGACGAGGACGAGCTCCTTGGGGTCCTTGCGCTGGCGGTAGCCGGCCTCATGGAGCATCTCCGCCGCGGGACCCGAGAGCGAACCCTTGTTGGGGACGGCGATGCGCAGCATGGAGGTCGGTTCCTTACCTGGTGGGGAGTGGAGTGGCACGTCGGCCGGGTCAGAGGTACTTGTAAACGTCTTCGAGCGTCAGCCCGCGGGCGACCATCATCACCTGAAGGTGGTAGAGGAGCTGGGAGATCTCCTCGGCGGTCTGCTCGTCCGACTGGAACTCGGCGGCCATCCAGACCTCGGCGGCCTCCTCGACAACCTTCTTGCCGATCGCATGGACGCCCTGCTGGACGAGCTGCGCGGTACGGGAGGACGAGGGGTCGCCGGTGGCGGCCTTCTGCTGGAGCTCGGTGAAGAGCTCCTCGAATGTCTTCAGAGCCATGATGGACTCACCTTACGGCGTGCGGGCTTACGGGCGGTAAACAGTCCCGGACCGTGGACAGTCCGATGGACGTCCACGGTCCGGATCCCGGTGTGCTGGTCGTACCGCCGAAGTGGGCGGGCCTGCTCGCGGTCGGTGCTCAGGCGATCCGGCGGAGCACGGCGGCGGTGGCGACGGCCGCCGTGACGGCCTCGTGGCCCTTGTCCTCGGCGGAGCCGGGCAGGCCCGCGCGGTCCAGCGCCTGCTGCTCGTTGTCGCAGGTCAGCACGCCGAAGCCGACGGGGACGCCGGTGTCGACGCTGACCTGGGTGAGGCCGGAGGTGGCCGCCTGGCAGACGTAGTCGAAGTGCGGGGTGCCGCCGCGGATGACGACGCCGAGGGCGATCACCGCGTCGTAGCCGCGCTCGGCGAGGCGCTTGGCGGCGACCGGCAGCTCGAAGGTGCCGGGCACCCGGAGCACGGTGGGCTCGTCGATGCCGAGCTCCTTGAGCGCCCGGTGGGCGCCGTCCAGCAGCCCGTTCATCACCTTGTCGTGCCACTGGGCGGCGATCACGGCGACCTTCAGGCCGGCGGCGTTGTCGATGGTCAGCTCGGGGGCTCCGTGGCCGCTCATGTGCTGTTCCCTCTCGGTGGTCGGTACGTGGGTGGGGTGCTTCAGGAGTCCTGGCCGAGACCGGGCAGCTCGTGGCCCATCCGGTCGCGCTTGGTGCGCAGGTAGCGCAGGTTGTGCTCGCCGGGCGGGGTCTCGATCGGCTCGCGGCCCTTGACCTTGAGGCCGTGCTCGGTGAGCGCGGCCAGCTTGTCCGGGTTGTTGGTGAGCAGGGTCAGCGAGCGCACGCCGAGGTCGCCGAGCATCTGCGCGCCGATGCTGTAGTCCCGGGCGTCGGCGGGCAGTCCGAGGTCGAGGTTGGCGTCGACGGTGTCGCGGCCCTGCTCCTGCAGCTCGTAGGCGCGCAGCTTGTGGGCCAGGCCGATGCCGCGGCCCTCGTGGCCGCGCAGGTAGAGGACGACGCCGCGGCCGGCGGCGGCGACCTTCTCCAGCGAGGCCTGGAGCTGCGGGCCGCAGTCGCAGCGCAGCGAGCCGAACACGTCACCGGTCAGGCACTCGGAGTGGACCCGGACGAGGACGTCCTCGCCGTCGGGCAGCCGGCCGTCGGCGTCCAGGCCGCCGGCGACCAGGGCCAGGTGCTCGACGCCGTCGATGGTGCCCCGGTAGCCGACCGCGGTGAACTCCCCGTACGCGGTGGGCAGCGCGGTGACGGCCGCCCGGTCGACGTGCAGCTCGGTGCGGCGGCGGTAGGCGATCAGGTCCTCGATGGAGATGATCGCCAGGCCGTGCTCGCGGGCGAAGGCGACCAGCTCGGGCAGCCGGGCCATGGTGCCGTCGTCGTTGACCACCTCGGCGATGGCACCGGCCGGCGCCAGCCCGGCGAGCCGGGCCAGGTCGACGGCGGCCTCGGTGTGGCCGGGGCGCACCAGCACGCCGCCCTCGACGGCGCGCAGCGGGAAGACGTGCCCGGGGCGGGTGAGGTCGCCGGGCTCGGTGCCGGTGGAGGAGAGCAGGCGGACGGTGCGGGCGCGGTCGGCGGCGGAGATGCCGGTGTCGACGCCGTCGCGGGCGTCCACCGAGACGGCGTAGGCGGTGCCCTTGCGGTCCTCGTTGACCTGGGTCATCGGGGGCAGCTTGAGCCGGTCCAGCTCGTCGCCGGTCATCGGGGTGCAGATCACGCCGGAGCTGTAGCGGATGGTGAAGGCCATCAGCTCGGGGGTGGCGGCGGAGGCGGCGAAGACGATGTCGCCCTCGTTCTCGCGGTCCTCGTCGTCGACCACGATCACGGCGCGGCCGAGCGCGATGTCGGCGATGGCCCGCTCGACGGGGTCGAGCACCAGGTCGAGGCCGTCGCCCGGTCCGGTGGCCCGGCTCGCGGCCTGCTGCGTGGCCTGCTGCGCGGTCTCGCTCGCGCTCTGGTTCGCGCTGTAATTCGTGCTCTGGTTCGTGGTCCGGTTGGCGGTCATGCCGTGACTCCCTGCGGGACGGTGGCGGACGAGATGCGCGGCTCACGGGTGCTCAGCCACCAGGAGCGCAGGCCGAGCAGCACCAGGACGAAGTAGATGGAGTAGGTGAGGCCGGAGAAGGCGTAGCCGCTGTTGAAGGCCAGCGGGACGCCGACCACGTCGACGGCGACCCAGGCGAACCAGAACTCGACCCAGCCGCGGGCCTGGGCGACCATCGCCGCCAGCGTGCCGACGAAGATGTACGCGTCCGACCACGGGCTCCACGACAGGCTGGGGTTGGCCAGGAACAGCCAGGCCAGCGCACTGGTGCCGAAGGCGGTGCCGGCCACCAGCACGGCCCGCTCGGGCCAGCTGGCGAAGCGCACGGCGATCCCGCCGGTGTCACGGCGGCCGCGCTGCCACTGGTTCCAGCCCCAGGCCGCGGTGGCGACCACGATCAGCTGCTTGCCGATCAGGCCCGGCACATGGCCGTTCAGGTACGCGGTGATCAGCACGGCGCCGGAGAGCAGTTGGAGCGGCCAGCTCCACACCGAGCGGCGCCAGCCGAGCGCCAGGGCGGACAGACCGAGCAGGTTGCCGATCATGTCGGCCCACTTCACGTGCTCGCCGAAGGCCGTGAAAGCGATTCCGCTGAGCCAGTTCACTGGGGATCTCCGGCGATGGTGGTGGGGAGGGTGCGGGATTCGAGCAGGCGCTCCACGTACTTGGCGAGGACGTCCACTTCGAGGTTGACGCTCTCGCCGGCCGACTTGGCGCCGAGCGTGGTCAGCGCGAGGGTGGCGGGGATGAGGCTGACGGTGAAGCTGTCCAGGGCGGCCTCGACCACGGTGAGGCTGACGCCGTCGACGGTGATCGAGCCCTTCTCCACCAGGTAGCGGGAGATGGTGGCGGGCAGCGAGAAGCGCAGCACCTCCCAGCGGAGGTTGCCGTCCGCGTCCCGCTCGCCGGGCTCGCGGGCCAACAGCTTTCCGGTGGCGTCGACATGGCCCTGCACGAGGTGCCCGCCGAGCCGTGCGCCCAGGGCCATCGCGCGCTCCAGGTTGACCCGGGAGCCGGGGGCGAGTTCGCCGAGGCTGGAGCGGTGCAGCGTCTCGGCCATCACGTCCGCGCTGAACTCACCGCTGTCCGCGGCCAGTTGCTCGGGGGTGTCGACAACGGTCAGGCAGACGCCGTTGACCGCGATGGAGTCGCCGTGGTGCGCGCCCTGACAGACCACCGGGCCGCGCAGACGGATTCGCGAGGAGTCGCCGATCTCCTCGATCGACACGACCTCGCCGAGCTCTTCGATGATGCCGGTGAACACCCGGGTTCTCCTCGCGCTTGGGGGCGCGGACTCCGGGGCGGCACGGGAGAGGACACGGACGGGCACGGGTGCGCGAGCCGACCGGGCGGGCCCGTCGTCGCGGTGACCGGCCCCCCGAAGTCGGGGTGTCGGACCGCCGGGAGGGAGTCCTCCCGTCGCACACCTTCCCGAGGTCCACCGGGGGACCACGGGCACTGCTCTTCGTCCGCCGCGCACACCTCCCATCCGGACTTTAACCGTCGGTCCAGGAATTTCACCTGGTCAACCGGCCGCTGGCTGCGGACGGGTCGCGGACTGTAACCGCCGGTTCGGATTTTCACCGACCCCGGAGTGCGCTGAACGTCACTGCTACTTCTGACGTCATTGTGCCATGGTCCGCACAGGCCCAGGGAGAGGCTTCCGCTGTGGTCTGTTTCACGCGACGGGCGGGAATGCGCCGGGGTGCGCTCGGCCGCGTCCCCGTCGCCTCCCGCCTTGGCACGACCGGCACTCGGGGATCCGACGCCACAGCCCGCCACGGCGGTGCCGTCGTCGCAGGTCGGCGACCCGGTCGCCGATGCGGTGGGCGGAGGTCCGCGCGATCGCGGCACCCCGGGCGCTCCTCCCGCATCGGCACACATCGGCACCTATCTGTGTGCGGCACTACAGGTGTTGGCTTGTCCGGCTCGAACATTCCTCGCACTCTGGAAGAAGGGCGACCGGCGCGGGGCGGGGGCCGGGGCGGCGCGGGGGGGGGGGGCAGGATCGGGCGGGCCTGCCCGGACAGGCCGCTCGGGAAGCCGCGCGTCAGGCGGTCGGGATGGGTGTGAAGTGGGTGACCTCCGGCGGGTGCGCGAGATAGCGGAGCTCGCCCTCCGACCAGACTGGGCGGATCCGCCACATCGGCCCGGCGTATCCGCGCAGGGCGGCCTCGTCGCGCCAGCGGCTCACCACGAGCACGCGGCGGCCGTCGTCGGTCACCGACTGCATCAGCTCACCGCCCAGACAGCCGTCCGTTCGCCTGAGCTCGGGGATCACCCGGCTGGTGAGCAGCGCGCAGAACTCCTCGATATGGCCGGCCATGACCTGCCCGGCCCAGATCCTGATGATCACGGCCGCCACCTCCCGCGAAAGCGCGTCCCTGGCCCCCATTATCGGCGGAAAACCGCTGGTGGGGAGGGTCTGGCCGGGCTTTCCCGGACAGTGGCCGGAGGGCTCGGGAGGGCGCTCGGCTAGATTCCCGGTATGACCAGCACATCGGAAACTGCCGTTCCGTCAACCAGCCCGTCGGGCGCCCCCGGGAGCCTGTTCGCGGCTCTCGGCGAGAGCGCCGTCCGGGATGCCGCGAGCCTGCGGGAGATCTACGAGCAGCCGGGCGACCACGCCCGCCGCAAGCAGGTGGACCACATCCACGAGGTGGCACGGCAGCTGATCGCCTGCTCCTCGCTGGTCTTCGTGGCCAGCGCCGACGCCGCCGGGCGGTGCGACGTGTCGCCGCGCGGCGGGCCGGCGGGGCTGGTGTCGGTGCTGGACGAGTACACGCTGGCCGTTCCGGACGCCACCGGCAACAAGCGGCTGGACACCCTGCACAACATCGTCGAGACGGGTCGGGCCGGGTTGATCTTCGTGGTGCCCGGCCGGGACACCACCCTCCGGGTCAACGGGCGGGCCTGCGTCTCCACCGACCCGCGGCTGCTGGAGCAGCTGACGGCCGTCGGCAAGCCGCCGCGCAGTGCGATCGTGCTGGCGGTCGAGGAGGTCTACGCGCACTGCCCGAAGGCGTTCCTGCGCAGCTCGGCGTGGAAGCCGGAGAACTGGCTCGGCAAGGACGAGCAGCCCAGCTCGGCCGAGATCACCCTCTCGCATCTGCGGGACCCGTCGCTCACCGTGGAGATGATCGAGCAGACCGAGCGGGAGTCGCTGCTGTACCGGTACGAGTGAGAGTGACCACGCGGGGTGCGCGCGGGGCGGGGTGGCCCGCGCCGGCGCCCGCCCGCACCCGGGTCGCCGCCGGACGGGTGAAGCGGCGCCGACGGCGTGCCAGGGCGGCGGGCGGCGGCTTGAATGGGCGGATGGACTGCGTGTTCTGTGCGGTGGTGGCGGGCGGGGAACCGGCCCACCGGGTGCTGGACGACGAGGTGGCGGTGGCGTTCCTGGACCGGCGGCCGCTCTTCCCCGGCCATGTGCTGGTCGTCCCGCGGGCCCACCACCGCACGCTCGCCGACCTGCCGGCGGCGGAGGTGGGCCCGTTCTTCCTGCGGGTGCAGCGGGTGGCCGCCGCCGTGGAGCGGGGGCTCGGCGCGGCGGGCAGCTTCGTGGCGGCGAACAACCGGATCAGCCAGTCGGTGCCGCACCTGCACGTCCACGTGGTGCCGCGCAACCCGAAGGACGGGCTGCGCGGCTTCTTCTGGCCGCGCGGGCGGTACCCGGACGAGGCGGGCGCGGCGGAGGTCGCCGAGCGGCTGCGGGCCGCCCTCGCCGAGCCCGGGTGACCGCCGCCGCGCGCTGTCAGCCCACCCGGACGTTGTCGAGCACCCAGTACCAGTTGTTGTCGCCGGTGTAGCGGAAGCGCAGCCGCAGGCCGGTGGCACCGGCCGGGACGGCGAGGGCGAGCGTCTGCGGGCCGTTGACCTGGGTGGTGTAGGTCTTGACGACGGTCGGCGTGCCGCCGTCCCAGACCGCCAGGACCTGCGCGGTCTGGCTGCCCTCGGGCTGGTAGTAGGTGGTGTACGAGACGTTGACCGTGCCGAGCCCCGCCACCGGGTAGGACGGGCTGACCAGGGTCGAGTCGTAGCTCCCCTTGAAGGTCTTGTCGGCCCACTCGTCGGAGTCGGCGACCGCGAAGACGTTCCGGGAGCGGACGTTCAGCTCGCGGTTCTGGTCGCGCTGGGTCTTGGTCCAGAACTCGTCGGTGGTGAAGCTCCAGCCGCGCCACTCGGCGATGCCGCCGGTGCCCATGGCGGAGTTGTCGACCGACCAGCCGCTCGGCGGGGTGTGGGTGAAGCCGAGGGTGCCGGCGGCGATCCCGGTCTCGTCCACCCGGCCGGTGAGCTGGGGGCGCAGCGCGTCGAAGGCGTCCGGGACGAGGCTGCCGATCGGGCTGCCGTCGAGGCCCCAGGCCGGGTCGACGGCGATGCCGAGGTGGGCCAGGGCGGTGGGCGCGAGGTCGACCATCCGGACGTCGTAGCGGACCGAACCGGCCGGGAGGCCACCGCCGTTGGCGATGACGAAGGTCTGCCGCTCGCTCCAGCTGGAACCGCCGTGGCCGCCGGTGTCGGTGTGGCCGTGGTCGGCGGTGACCATGATCAGCCAGTCCTCCTGGGCGTAGCCGGCCCGGCCGCCGACGGCGGCCACCAGCTGGCCGACCTGGGCGTCGACGCCGCGGATCGCGTCCAGATAGGCCTGGCTTGCGGCGCCGCTGGAGTGGCCGGCGTGGTCGACGTTGTCGAGGTGGACGAGGACGGCGTCCGGGTTGCCGTCCCGCAGGAGGGCGACGGCGCGGGAGGTGGTGCCGGTGTCGTACTCGGCGGACGGGGTGGCGATGCGGGTGTCGACGCTGCCGGAGCAGATGGTGGTGGCCACCGGCGCCCAGGACGCGATCACGTGGGTGGAGCGCGCGGGGGCGGCCGTCTCGATGCGGGTGAGGAAGTCGGGGTAGGCGGCGAAGGCCGGGGCGGTGAAGTTGTTGTCCCGGACGTTGTGCTTGTCGGGCCAGACGCCGGTGGCGACGGTGGACCAGCCGGGGCCGGAGGCGGTCTCGGCCATCGGCTTGGCGTAGAGGCTGCTGGCGGCGGTGAGGCCGCCGGCCATCAGGGCGTTGAGGTTGGCGGCGCCGGCGTCCTTGATGCGGTTGAGCATGGTGCCGTCGAGGCCGATGAGCAGGACCTTCGGCGTGCGGGCTGCGGCGGCGGCGGTGGCCGGGGTGGTCGCGGGGGTGGCCGCGGTACCGGTCGCGGCGGCCACGGCGCGGCCGGCCAGCGGGCCGGTGGCCAGCAGGGCGGCGGCGGTGCCGAGGAGCAGTCCTCGGCGGGGGATGCCCGCGGGGCGGGTTCCGGTGGTGCGGGGTTCGGTGGCGGGGATTCCGGGGGCGGGGGTTCCGGCGGTCACGTCGTCTCCTGGGGCTGCGTCATGGAGCGGAAGGGGAGCAGAAGGGGGAGCGGTGACAACGGTCGGAGCGGCGGGTGGCCGGAGGTCGCCCGGGTTTCGTCCCGGGCGTGAACAGCGCCCGAATTCGGTCCAGACCCGTTACCTTTTGGTGATCAACTGGGGGCGGCGGGTCGGGTCGGGGCGGTGACCGGTGGGGCGGCGGGCGGGGCCGGGGCGGGCGCGGTGCGGCGGGGCCGGGGCGGGGTCGGCGATGGGGCGCGGCAGGCTCGGCGGTGCGGTGCGGCGGGCTCGGCGGCGCGGCGGGGAGCGGTCTCAGTCGGCGGCGAGGTGGGTGGTGAAGCTGAACCGGTCACCGCGGTAGAGCGAGCGCACCCGCTCCACCGGGACTCCGGCCGCGTCCCTGGTCAGCCGGTGCAGCAGCAGCATCGGCAGCGCGGGCGGCGTGCCGATCAGCAGCGCCTCCCGCGGCGAGGCGAGGACCGTCTCGATCCGCTCGTCGGCCGCGCCGAAGGCGATGCCCGCCCGCTCCTTGAGGAACGCGTAGAACGACGACTCGGGGTCGAACTCCCGGTCCAGCCCGGGCACCCTGGCCACCGCGAGGTACGTGCTCTCCAGTCCGACCCGCTCACCGTCCGCCAGCAGCACCCGCTCCAGATGCCAGACCGACTCCCCCACCGCGAGCCGGAGTTGGCCGGCCAGGTGGACATCGGCGGCGATCCGCTCCAGGCCGATCAGGTTGCGGCCCGGGGTGCGCCCCTGGCGGCGGACGCCCTCGGTGTAGCTGGACAGCGACAGCGGCTGCTCCAGCTTGGGCCCGGCCACCACGGTGCTGCGGCCGCGCCGGCGGACCCGCCCCTGGATCAGCAGGTCGCGCAGCGCCTGGCGCAGGGTCTCGCGGGCCACCTCGAAGCGGGCGGCCAGCTCGCGCTCGGTCGGCAGTACGCCGTCCTCGCCGAGCTCGTCGAGCAGCGCCTCCAACTGCCCCTTCACCGTGTAGTACTTGGGCACCCGGCCGTGCTCCGGGATGCCCGACCGGATCGGCCCGCCGGGGCCGGGCAGGGCGGCGGAGCCGGGAGTGTCGTCCATTCGGACATCCTCGCAGACCCAGCCGATTCCGGCCGAATCCGGCACGACCGGGGCCGCATCACCCCGCAACCCCTTGACAGGTATAGACCATTCCGCTTGAGTCTGGGTCAGCCCCGTCGTCACCGGCGCACCGGCCCGCACCCCGGTCGGCCCGTCCCCCACGACGTGCCCGCGCGCCGCAACCCCCGACGAGGCCCGGCCCCCCTGCGCCGAACGTTCCTTCCTCCCTTCCTCCACGACCGTGCGGCCCCCACCGCACAAGGGGTGATGAAGTGTCCACGAAACGCCTACTCGCGCTGCTCTCCGCCGTGGTGACCGCACTGGCGGTCGCGCTGCTGCTGCCCGCCTCCGCGGCCAACGCGGCGGCCTGCGCCGCCCCCTGGAACGCCTCCACCGCGTACACCGGCGGTGCGGCCGTCTCCTACAGCGGGCACAACTGGTCCGCCAAGTGGTGGACCCAGAACGAAGCCCCGAGCACCGCCGGCACGGGCGTCTGGGCCGACCAGGGCACCTGCGGCGGTGGCGGCCCGACCTCCCCGACCCCCACCTCGGGCACCTGCTCCTACCCGGACTGGGTCGCCGGGCGCACCTACACCACCGGCACGATCGTGCACTACACCAACGGCGGGCTCTACCGGGCCACCCACGACAACCCGGGCTACGACCCGGTGATCAGCACCTGGTACTGGGAGCCGTACAACTGCGGCTCGACGCCGACCGCCACGCCGACCTCGACCCAGACCCCCAACCCGGGCGGATTCCCGGTCAGCGAGGCACAGTTCCAGCAGATGTTCCCGAACCGGAACCCCTTCTACACCTACCAGGGCCTGATCGACGCCACCGCCGCCTTCCCCGCCTTCGCGCGCACCGGCAGCGACACCGTCCGCCGCCAGGAGGCCTCGGCCTTCCTCGCCAACGTCAACCACGAGACCGGCGCGCTGGTCTACGTGGTCGAGCAGAACACCGCCAACTACCCGCACTACTGTGACAGTTCGCAGCCGTACGGGTGCCCGGCCGGGCAGGCCGCGTACTACGGGCGCGGGCCGATCCAGCTGAGCTGGAACTTCAACTACAAGGCGGCCGGCGACGCCCTGGGCATCGACCTGCTGCACAACCCGAACCTGGTCCAGACGGACCCGGCCGTCGCCTGGAAGACCGCGCTCTGGTACTGGAACACCCAGACCGGCCCCGGCACCATGACCCCGCACAACGCCATGGTCAACGGGTACGGCTTCGGTGAGACGATCCGCAGCATCAACGGCTCGCTGGAGTGCAACGGCGGCAACCCCGCCCAGGTGCAGAGCCGGATCAACGCCTACCAGAGCTTCACCCAGATCCTCGGCACCGTCCCGGGCTCCAACCTGAGCTGCTGACCTCGCCGATCGGAGGGCGGGGGCCGGGCGACCGGCCCCCGCCTGTCGGGGCCGGGTCGGCCGGGCCGGGGTCGCTTGGGCCCTGGTCGTTTGGGCCAGGGCCGTTCGGGCCGGCGTCGTTCGGGCCGGGTCGGCAGGTGCGCAGGCCTTCGGCGGTCGCTCAGGTATGCCGGTTGGCATACGCCTGTGGGCGGACCGGCGGGGAGCGGAATCATCGCTACGGCTGACGACCGGGCAGGTTGCGGGCGCCTAGGCTCGCAGGCATGAGCGATCTTGGCAGCCTTGTCCAGCAGACCGCCGACCGGCTCGCGGGCCAACAGGTCGGTGTGGTCGTCGCCGGGCTGGCCGGTGACGCGGTGGAGATCCGCGGCGCCGGCCGCACCGGTACGGGCCCGGCCGCCGGCGTGCCCGGAGAGCACACGCTGTTCGAAGTCGGCTCGGTGACCAAGGTGTTCACCTCGCTCGTCCTGGCCCGGCTGGTCACCGCCGGATCGGCCTCCCTGGACGAGCCGCTCGCCGACGTACTGCCGTCCGGCTCCACCGTCCCGAGCAAGGGCGGCACGGCGATAACGCTCCAGCACCTCGCCACCCACTCCGCCGGACTGCCCCGACTGCCCGCGGGGATGCTGCTGCCGGCCCTGCTCAACCCGCGCAAGCCCGACCCGTACGTCCACTGCACCGGCGAGGCCCTGCTCGCCGGGCTCGCCCGGACGCGACTTCACACCGCGCCCGGCCGCGGCTTCCGCTACTCCAACCTGGGCGCCGGACTGCTGGGCCTGGCGCTCGCCCACCGGTCCGGCATCGGGTACGGGGAGCTGGTGACGCGGGAGATCGGCGAGCCGCTCGGGCTCGCCGACACGGTGATCGAGGTGAGCGAGGAGCAGTCGGCCCGGCTCGCCCAGGGCCACAGCCCACGCCGACGGCCCGTGCCCCGCTGGAACCTGGCCGACCTGGCAGGCGCCGGGGCGCTGCGCTCGACCGCCGCGGACCTCGCGGTACTCCTCCGCGCCCAACTGGCCTCCGGCCGTGGCGAAGGCGGACCGGGCGAGGGCGCCCCGGGCGAGGGCAGCCCGCTCGCCCCCGCGATAGCACTCACCCGCGAGGTCAAGCACCGGGTCAACCCCTTCGCCTGGGCGCACTTGGGCTGGCTCGGCCACCGCCTGCACCCGCACCAGGGCGGCCACCTGCAGATCTGGCACAACGGCGGGACGGGCGGCTTCGCCTCCTTCGTCGCCTTCGACCCGGAGAAGCAGGTGGGCGTGATAGCCCTGGCCAACACCCGACGCTCGGTCGACCCGGCGGGTACGGCCCTGCTGCGTACCCTGCAGAACGACTACGCGACCGCCGGGTAGGCCTGCGGCACGGGCTGATCGCCCGTCGCCTCACCCGCCCGTCGGCTCATCCGTCGGCTCACCCGTCGCCTCATCCACCGCCCGCCGGACCTCCGGCGGGCGGTCCGACGGCGGCGGGTTGCTCACCCATGTCGGACCTTGTCAGGCCCTATCGGGTGAGGGGCGACGGGTCGCCCGCGGCCAGCCGGCGGACCAGCACCCGGGTGGTGCTTCCGTCGTCCTCTTCCACGTCCTGGACATGCTCGAACCCGATCCTGTCCAGCAGGGCCAGTGAGGCCGTGTTCGGCGCGGCCACGGTGGCGTAGACCCTGGTCAGTCCGAGCGTGCCGAAGCCGTAGGCGGTGATCGCCTCCGCCAGCTCGGTCCCCAGACCGGATCCCCAGGCCGCTGGCGCCAGGGCGTAAATGATCTCGTGGCCTCCGGTGACGTCGGTCGGCTTGATCTCGGCATGCCCGACCAGGAGTCCGTCCCGGCGAACAGCCCAGACGTCGAAGAGGTCCTGGGCATAGACCTTCGTGAAGATCCGCCCGAACAGGGCCCGGTCCGCCGCTTCGGAAGCAGGGCCGTCGCCCATCCACCGCGACACGCTGGTGTCCTGGAACAGGGCCACGAAGCCCTCTTCATCGGCGGGGACGTAGGGCTCCAGGAGCAGCCGCTCGGTGCGCAGAGTCGGGGTCACGGACGGCGACGCTACCCACGCGACAGCGCGGTCGGCAAACACTTTCCCTGGCACCGGCGCCGGTACCGGCGCTCCCCTCCCGCCGTCCCGCCGCCCAGTCCCCGGACGGTCCGGCCGACCGGAGTCTCCGGGCGACAGCCGGGGTGCCGGAGCGCACCAGGAGCAGTGGCCCGGGCCACATCTTCGGGTGGTTGGAATTCCAAACCCACCAACTCTATAGTGGGTTTGCTTTTCCAACTGAGCTCGACGTTTGGGCTCAGTTGACCCGTCACCACCCACCCGGCACCACCCAGAGGAAGGCGGCCGTCATGCGTGACGCCGTGATCGTCGAAGCCGTCCGCACCCCCATCGGCAGGGGCAAGCCGGGAGGGGCCCTCTCCGGCGTCCATCCGGTCGAGCTGCTCGCCCACACCCTCCAGGCCCTGGTCGGGCGCAGCGGGATCGACCCGGCGCTGGTCGACGACGTGATCGGCGGCTGCGTCGACCAGGTCGCCGAGCAGGCCGTGAACACCACCCGGAACGCCTGGCTGGCGGCCGGGCTGCCCGAGTCCGTCCCGGCGACCACCGTCGACCGGCAGTGCGGCTCCTCCCAGCAGGCCGCCCACTTCGCCGCACAGGGGGTGATCGCGGGCGCCTACGACGTGGTGGTCGCCTGCGGGATCGAGTCGATGAGCCGGGTACCGATGTGGTCCAACGTCCCTCCGGGGGCGGACCCGTTCAGCGCGGCGATCGCCGCCCGCTACCCCGGCGGGCTGGTTCCGCAGGGCATCAGCGCGGAACTGATCGCCGCCAGGTGGTCGCTCTCGCGCGAGGCGATGGACGACTTCGCCGCCGGCTCGCACGCCAAGGCCGCGCACGCCCATGCGGCCGGGCTGTTCGGGCCGGAGCTGGCCCCGGTCGCGACGCCCGACGGCCTGGTCACGATGGACGAGTCGGTCCGCCCCGGCACCACGCCCGAGGTGCTCGCCGGCCTGCGGACGGCGTTCGCGGACCCGGGCTTCGGCGAGCGGTTCCCGCAGATCAACTGGTCGGTGACGGCGGGCAACAGCAGCCCGATCAACGACGGCGCCTCGGCCGTCCTGATCACCAGCAGCGAGACGGCGGCGCGACTGGGCCTGCGCCCGCTGGCGCGGCTGCACTCCTTCGCGGTCACCGGTTCGGACCCGCTGCTGATGCTGACCGGCGTGCTGCCCGCGACCGAGAAGGTGCTGCACCGCTCAGGCCTCTCCCTGACGGACATCGACCTGTTCGAGGTGAACGAGGCCTTCGCCAGCGTGGTGCTGACCTGGCTGAAGGAGACCGGCGCAGACCCGGCGAAGGTCAACGTCAACGGCGGTGCGATCGCGCTCGGCCACCCGCTGGGCGCCAGCGGGACCCGGCTGATGACCACCCTGGTGCACGCGATGCGCGAGCGCGGCGCCCGCTACGCGCTGCAGACCATGTGCGAGGCGGGCGGCCTGGCCAACGCCACCATCCTGGAGACGCTGGACTGACGCCGGGCCGCTCCTCCGGGCCGCTCTGCCGGGCCGCTTCTCCGGGCCACTCTGCCGGGCCACCGGCGGCCCCGTCCGCGCACCGCCGTTCCGCGGTCGCCGACTCGGCCTTGGCCTTGGCCTTGGCCTTCGCTTCAGGCGCCATCCCCGCCACCCGACCCTGTCCGTACCCCGCGCCCCCGCTGCGTCCGGCAGGGCGAATCCGCCGACGGCGACCCAGCTGCCATCGGTTCACCGGCCGGAATCGGTTCAGGCAGCTCGGCCGGGAGGGCCTAGAGGACGGTGCGCCCCGCGCCTGCTCCCCGATCCCCTGGCCCCCCGACTCTCCGGTCCCCGGCTCCCCGGATTCGGTCCCCCGGATTTCCAACCGACCGACCCACCCCCATGACGTTCCGGAGTAGGAAGTCGACCCAGCCGACTTCCTACTCCGAAGCGGTTCCAACGGCAGAAGAATATGTAGACCGGTCTAGAGACTTTGTGCATCCGGGCGCCAAATATAGAGATCGGTCTACATATTCTTCGAACCCTTGCGGCTGAATCAGTAGACCGGTCGACATATTTACCGCCCAGCCCAGGTCACCCCGTCGCGGCGGAGGAGGCAGAGGCAAGGGCGGAGGAGGCGGCGAAGGCAAGGGCGGAGGAGGCGGCAGAGGCAAGGGCGGAGGAGGTGAGGGAGGCGGGGGTTGGGGCGGAGGAAGCGGGGAAGCGAGAACGGGGGCTGGGGCGGCGGAGGCGGTGGCCGGCGATCCAGCCCGGCGCGGCGGTGGCGCAAGGAGGCGGCGCTCCTGCCCGCCGCTCGTGCGGGAGCTCCCGCCGAACTGCCTGCTGGACCCCCTGCCGGAGGGGCCGTTCCCGGAGGGCCGGGCCGGCACGGAGAGCGGTTCGCCGGGGCAGCGTGGGAAGATGGCAGGGCTGATGGGAACGATCTCCGGGCGGTTCTCTGGCTATGGTGAACGAGCAGCGAGGTGCCGGTCGGGGGCCGCACCAGGACGCCCTGTTGATGGTGCCGATCGCGACCGCGCTGATCGAGGCCGACGGCCGCATCCTGCACTGGAGCAGTGACGCGGAGGCCCTGCTCGGCTACTCCGCCAAGGAGGCGATCGGCGCGCGGGCCGCACAGCTGCTGGCCACGGACAGCCAGCGGCCAGAGATCCTGGAGCTGTTCCAGGGCATTCTGGACGGCCGTGGCTGGTCCGGCGTCTTCCCGGTCCGGCACCGGGACGGCCACCACGTGAACCTGGAGTTCCGCACCCATCCGATCTCAGGTCCCGGCGGCGCCCCGCTGGTGCTGGCCGTCGCATCGGACGTCACCACACTGCTCCGGATCCAGGCGGATCTGGCCGTCCTCGACGGCTTCTTCACCCAGTCGCCGGTCGGCATGGCGGTGTTCGACTCCCGGCTCGCCTTCGTCCGGCTGAACGAGGCGCTCGCCCGGGTCAACGGCCTCAGCGTCGAGCAGCATCTGGGCCACACCCTCAGCGAGTTGCTCCCGGGGATCAACGGCGAGGAGAGCGAGGCGGTGATGCGGCAGGTGCTGGAGAGCGGCGAGCCGGTCATCGACGCCCGCTCGCACGGCCGCACCCCCAACGATCCGGAGCACGACCACGCCTGGTCCGCCTCCTACTTCCGGCTGGAGGAGCCGGGCGGCGAGGTCCTGGGCGTCAGTTCGACCCTCATCGACATCACCGAACGGTTCCGCGCGGACGCCCGTGCCGCCCGGGCGCAGGAGCGGCTGTCCCTGCTCGTCGACGCCACCACGTCCATCGGCACCACGCTCGACCTGCGGCAGACCGCGCGTGAACTGGCCGACGCGATGGTGCCGAGGGTCGCCGACATCAGCGGCGTGTTCGCGCTGGAGGTGCTGGTCTCGGGCCGCAACGTGGAGCCGCTGGACCCCGCCGTCCCCCAGCTGGTGCGCCGCCTGGCGCTGGCCACCGACGACCCGCTGTACCCGGCGGACGCGCTACCCGTCGAGGCGGTGTACGAGGTCGCGCCGGACTCGCCCTACGCGCGGGCGATGACGAGCGGGCGGACGGTCGTGGTGCCGTCCTGGGAACTGCCGATGCTGAGCGAGGGGATCACGGAGAGCCGCCGCCAGGCCTATCTCGGCGACCGCCCGCGCTCGGTGCGGATCACCCCGCTGGTGGCCCGCGGCACCACGCTGGGCATGGTGGTGTACTCCCGGCGCGGCGAGCGGGAGTCGTTCGTCGCGGCGGACATCACCCTCGGCGACGAGTTGGCCTCGCGTGCCGCCGTCGCGATCGACAACGCGCGGCTCTACCTGCGCCAGCACCAGACCGTGCTCGCCCGCCAGCAGGCGCTGCGCGAGGCGAAGGCCGCGCAGGAGCGGCTGGCGCTGGTCAACGTGGCGTCCACCCGGATCGGCACCACGCTCGATCTCGCCCAGACCGCCCTGGAGTTGGCGCAAGTCGCGACACCGAGGCTGGCCGACACGGTGGTGGTCGAGGTGCTCGACGACCTGGTGCGCGGCGAGCGCGAGGCCCGGGTGCAGAAGGACGGCTCGGCGGTGCTGCGGCGGATGGCGTTCCACTCGGCACAGGGCTCCACGCTGGAGCCGATCGCCCGGACCGGCGGCGTGCAGCGCTTCCAGCCCGGATCGCCGTACGCCTGGAGCCTGGCGAACCGCGCGCCCGTACTGGTACCGCGGATGGACGAGGCCGGAATGGCCTGGTTCGCCGACGACCCGGTACGGCAGTCGGCCGTACGGAAGCAGAACGTCCGCTCCTTCATGGTGGTGCCGCTGATCGCCCGCGGTGCACCGGTCGGCGTCGCGGGCTTCTACCGGACGGTGGTGGAGCGCCCGTACGAGGAGGAGGACCTGGCGCTGGCCGGGGAGTTGGCGGTCCGGGCAGCCGTGTCGATCGACAACGCGCTGCTGTTCACCCGGGAGCGCGACGCCGCGGTGGCCCGCCAGCGCGCCCTGGACGAGGCCTGGGCGGCCCAGCAGCGGCTGTCGCTGATCAACGAGGCCAGCACCCGGATCGGCACCACGCTCGATCTGCACCGCACCGCCGAGGAGTTGGTGGAGGTGGTGATCCCCCGCTTCGCCGACTTCGTCACCGTCGACCTGCGCGACGCGGTGCTCAGCGGCGAGGAGCCCGGCCCGATGCCGCACGACGGCTCGGTGCTGATGCGGGCGGTGGCCGTCGGCGAGTTGGGCCCCGAGGGGACGATGGCCGCGGCGGCGGACCAGATCGGCGAGACCTCGATGTCCGCGCAGGTGTACGCGGAGAGCCTGCGGACCGGGCGGTCGATCCTGGTGTCCGAGGTGGACGAGGCCGCGCTGCGCCGGATCGTGGCCTCACCGGACCGGGTGCAGCCGGGCCTGGACGCCGGGGTGCACTCCTACCTGATGGTGCCGCTGCTGGCGCGTGGACTGGTGCTGGGCGGCGCCGAGTTCATCCGGATCCGCAACCCGCTGCCGTTCGGTCCGGCGGACCGGGCGCTGGCCGAGGAGTTCGCCGCCCGGACCGCCCTGGCGATGGACAACGGCCGGCTCTACCGGCGCGAGCGGGACACCGCACTGATGCTCCAACGCAGCCTGCTCCCCCAGGAGATCCACCGCACACCGGGGTTGGAGATCGCCTACCGCTACCTGCCGAGCAGCGTGGTCAGCGAGGTCGGCGGCGACTGGTTCGACGTGGTGCCGCTCTCCTCCGGCCGGGTCGCCCTGGTGGTCGGGGACGTCATGGGCCACGGCATCCGGGCCGCCGCCACGATGGGCCAACTCCGGACGGTGGCGAGGACGTTGATCACCCTCGACCTGGACCCGACGCGGGTGCTGCACCGGCTGGACGAGGCGACGACGGCGATCGGCGAGGGCCAGTTCGCCACCTGCGTCTGCGCGGTGTACGACCCGGTGGACCGGCTCTGCACGGCCGCCTGCGCCGGCCATCTGCCGCCGGTCCTGGCCGATACCGAAGGGCGGGCCGAACTGGTCGAGATGCCGCCCGGGGCACCCCTCGGCGTCGGCGGAGTGCCCTTCGAGAGCGTCGAGTTCACCCTCCCCGAGGAGGGCATCCTGGCGCTCTACACCGACGGCCTGGTCGAGCGGCGGGGCCGCGACCTGGACACGGGCCTGCAACTGCTCTGCCGCACGATCGCCAACCGGCGCGGCTCGCTGGAGCAGACCTGCGACGCGGTGCTCGCCGAACTCACCGGCCGCACCAGCGAGGACGACATCGCGATCATCCTGGCGCAGGTCCAGCCGGTCGGCACCGACCGGATCGCCACGCTGCCGCTGACCGGCGACCACGCCATGGTCGCGCACTCACGCCGGTTCACCCGCGAGACGCTCGCCGCCTGGGGACTCGACGCGCTCGCCGACTGGGCCGAACTCCTCACCAGCGAGCTGATCACCAACGCCCTGGTGCACGCCGGATCCCCCACCCAGCTGCGGCTGTTCTGCAACCGGGTGCTCACCATCGAGGTCGCCGACCAGGAGAGCGAGGCACCCCGGATCCGGCGGGCCCGGGAGGAGGACGAGGGCGGGCGCGGCATGCACCTGGTCAACGAGCTGGCACACCGCTGGGGCAGCCGCCGCACCCGGGACGGGAAGGTGGTCTGGTTCGAGCTGGAGCTTCCACCGGGGCTCTCCACCGACTACTAGGGTTCCGTCCGGCCACTCCGCCCGGGTTGTGACCTCTGGCGACAACCGGCGGTTGTCGGTACTCCCCCGCGGTTGTTGGACCGCCCGGGCGCCACCGGATTGGCTTGGTCCCGGGCAACCGGCCCGATCCCGACCCGCCAGCACAGGAGTCACCATGGAGCAGCTCGACCCCCGGACCGTCGTGGAGCGCTACGTCACCGCCGTCGCCGAGGGCGACCTCGACACCATCGTGGCCTCCTTCGCCGAGGACGCCACCTGGACGTACCCGGGCAACCTGCCGCTGTCGCGGCAGTGGCGCGGCCGGGACGCCATCGTCCAGGACTTCCTCGGCTCGGTGGGCAGCCTGTTCGCCCCCGACGGCGCCCCCGCGGTGGCGCTCACCGGCCTCCTCGCGGACGGCAACCAGGTGGTCGCCGAGTGGAGCGCCAAGGGCACCGCCGCGAACGGGTCGAGCTACGACAACCAGGCCCTCGGCATCTTCACCGTCGAGAACGGGCTGATCACCTCGGTGCGCGAGTACCTGGACACCCAGCACGCGGCACAGACGCTGTTCGCAGGACCGCTCGGCGCCACGGGCTGAGGCCGTCGGGGCCGTTGGGGCCGTTGGGGCCGTTGGGGCCGTTGGCGCGTTCAGCCCCGCACGGCCGCGTTCAGACGCTCGACCGGAGGCCGGGCGGCGGGACTATCCCGAACTCGCCCTCCAGCAACTCCGCGACCTCCTCCGGGCTTTCGAGCTCCCGGACCAGGACCGTACCGTCGGCCTCCGTCCGGGTGAAGGTGGTGCCGTCGAGCCGCAGGTGGCCGGCCGGCTTGGTGTACTGGACGTAGAGCCGCCGGAAGGGCGAGCGCGGATGGGTTGCCACGTGCCAGTTGGCGACCCCGATGTCGGGGGTGGGGACCCGGTCCAGGGTGAAGGCGACCTGGCCGTCCCAGGCACCGTCGGTCCTGGCCTGGAGCACCCAGACGGGCGCGGGACCGTCCGGTTCCTCGACGAGGAGGCGGTGTTGGCGCCCCGCGCCGTCCCTGACCCGGTCGGGAACCATCGGGAGGGGCTCCAGCAGCGCGCCGCGCCCGCCGAAACCGACGTCGGCGAGGTGACGCCCGGACTCGCCCGGCACCCGGACGGCCAGCACCATGTGGGTCCGCGGGCGGATCTCCCCGGGGCCCGCTCCGACGAGGACGCGGCCGGTGAGCCGGGTGACCTCGAACCCCAGCTTCTCCAGTACCGCGGCGAGCAGGGTGTTGTGCTCGAAGCAGTAGCCGCCGCGGGAGCCTTCGACGAGCTTGGCCTGCAGGTCGGCGAGGTCCAGTGACGGGACCGTGCCGACGACCACGTCGATGTTCTCGAACGGGATGCCGAGGACGTGGGCGTGGTGCAGGGAACGGAGGGTGGCGAGGGTCGGTTCGGGCTCGCCGTCCCATCCGATGCGTGCGAAGTACTTCTCCAGATCAACGGTCATACGGCCACCCTAGGGACCGCCCGGGGCCGTTGGCCTCCACCCGTGGACCCGATCGCGATGGACCGCCCGACCTAGGACCCCGGTCGGGCCTGCAAGACAGCCGACCCGGTCGGTGCGGTCGGTGCGGTCGGTGCGGTCGGCGAAGAAGACGCGATGGGCGTCCTCAGTTCGGCAGCAGCAGGTTCACATCGCCGAACTCGTGCCAGAGGTAGCGCTGTTGGACGGCCTCCGCGTAGCAGCGCCGCAGCAGCGGACGGCCGGCGACGGCGGCGAGCATCAGCAGGTGCGAGGCGCGCGGCTCGTGCCAGCCGGTGAGCAGGCCGTCCACCGCGCGTACGCCGCGCTCGGGGGTGATCACCAACTCCGTCCAGCCGTCCGCCTCCTGCACCTCTCCCCCGGGACCGACCGCCGACTCCAGGGCCCGGACGACCGTGGTGCCGACCGCGATCACCCGCCCGCCGCCGGCCCGGACGTGCCCGACCAGGCGGGCGGTGGACGCCGACACGTGGAAGCGCTCCGCGTACGGCGCCTCGTGCGCCTCCGGTGAGGCGACGCCGGTGTGCAGCGTGACCGGTGCGACCAGAACGCCCCGACCGGCCAGCCGGGCCACCACCTCCGCGCTGAACGGCCGGGCCGCACTCGGCATCTCGCTGCTGCCGGGGACGGCGGCGAAGACCGTCTGGTAGGCCTCGATCGGCCAGTCCCGGTCCACGTAGCCGTACCGGATCGCCCTCCCGTGGCGGCCCAGGTAGCGCAACAGCGGTGCGGGAAGGTCCAGTCGGGCCCGCCAGAGCCGGGCCGTGAACGGCTCGGTCAGCTCGGCCGACGCACCGTCGGGCAGTGCCACCCGCAGACCCGGGCGGGCCGGCGACTCGGCGGGCGGATAGTAGGCGGCGGCCTCACCGGGGACGATCCTGCGCAACTCCACCAGGAACGCGCCGCGTTGGTCCGGCTGGGCGGAGGAGAGGTGCAGCGCGACCGGGGTGCCGTCCGGCAGCCGGCCGGACAGCGCGGCGGGCAGGGTGGCCGAGTTGTTGACCACCAGCAGGTCCCCGGGGCGCAGCACCGCGGGCAGGTCGGTGAAGCGGTGGTGCTCGACGGCCGTCCCGCTGCGGCGCCCGACCAGCATCCGCACGCCGTCCCGGGCCGTGCCGCGAGCCTCCGCCGGTGCGCGGGCGGAGAGTTCGGGCGGGACGTCGACGTCGATCCCGGGATCCGTGAGTGCTGTCACCGGTCCTCCCGGGCGGCCGCCGCCCGGCCCGCCTCGGCCGGCAGGTCACCGGTGCGGTAGCGGCCGGAGGCGGCACCGCTCCGCAGCAGGCCGAGCAGTGCCGGGACCACGGCCTCGGGCGGCAGCTCGTCGGAGATGTCCTCGCCCGGGCAGGCGTCCTGGTACATCCTGGTCCGCATGGTGCCGGGGTCGACCGCCCAGACCTTCAACTCCGTCTCCTCCCGGGCCAGTACGGCGGAGGCGTGGTCCAGCGCGGCCTTGCTCGCGCCGTAGCCGCCCCACCCCGGGTAGGCCTCGACGGCCGCGTCCGAGCTGATGTTGAGGACGGCCCCGGCGTGCGCCCGCAGCTGGGGCAGGACGAGCTGAGTCAGCGCGATCGGCGCGAGGGCGTTGACCTCGAAGGTCTCCAGCAGATCGGGCAGCGGGACGTCGGCGAGGCGGGGCAGCGGCTCGCCCCGTCCGTCGGAGCCGTTGAGCGTCCCGGCGTTGTTGACCAGCAGGCTCGCCCCGCCGAGGTCGGCGGCGGCCTCGGCGAGGCGGGCGCGGTGGTCGTCGTCGACGACCGAGCCGGCGAGCGCGACCACCGTGGTGGTGGCGGCCAGTTCGGCTTCGGCGACGGAGAGTTCGCCCTTGTTGCGGGCGGTGATGACCAGCTGCCAGCCCGCCTCGGCCAGCGCCTGGGCAAGGGCGCGCCCGAGGCCGCGCGAGGCCCCGGTGACCAGGGCGACGGGGGCCGTGGGGGTTGCGGGGGTGCCGGGGGTGCCGGGGTTGGCGGAGGCGGCCGAGGCGGCGGCGCCGACGGTGTTCTGCGGTGCGTTCATGGCACCACGATCGCCCCGGACCGGCCCCGAGTGGATCGGCCACCGGCCCGGTGACCGGCTCGTACCTTCGGCGTAGTCCGCCCGGCTTAGGGCTGCGGTCCGGTACTGCCGCGCCGCCTCGTTTCGGATGCAGAAGTGCCCCCTCCGGAATTTCTCCGGAGAGGGGCACCACAGGCACTACGGGTCAGGCCGAACTGTTGATCACGCCGCCGACAGGCGGATGGGCGGACCGGTACTCCCGGTCGCTGGAGACGAAGGGACTCACGTCCCCATGGAGGTCGAATTCGGCCCAGTGCAGCCGTGAAGCGATGACGTAGCTCTCGACGGAGCCCTCCTCCAGGAGGAAGACGTCCGAGTCCGGTCGGATCCTCCCGATCCGGCCTTCGAGGTCGGCGCGTTCAGCGCTGTCGGCGCGGCGAACGTGGAGCGACCTCAGGTCCCTCCAGCACGAGATGCGCTTGACACCCGTGAAGAACAGGTCGAGAACCCGCACCGGAGCACCCCCGGGAGCGTCGTCGTCCATCGGCGGAAAGCCGCGGATCACCACGTAGGTGTGGCCGTGCCGATAGTCGACGAAGCTGAACTGGCGCCGGTCGGTCACATTCACTTCGGATCGAGTCATGCTCATTTCCTCTTCACCAGGTTCCACGTGCCGATCCTGGGGCTGTACCGGTAGAAGTCGACCCTGCCCATGAGCCCTGCTTTTTCGATCTCAAGCAGTTCCCACTGCGTCGCCAGGAACTTCCCGCTCGCGAAGTCCTCCTGGGCCCTCTTCAACGCGCGCTCGGGTCCCTGGCCGCCGCCCGGAAGGCCGTCGAGCATGAAGGATATCCGGGCCTCGCCTCGCTTGAGCCTCTCGACGGCACCGAGGACGTCTGCCTCCCAGTCCGTGGAGTTCATGAAATGCCGGGCCTTGACCGCCGCGGCAAAGTCCTGGACGTTGGCGGGCCCCTCCAGATCGCGACCGAGTGCCACACTGTCCTTCGGTCCGATGAAGTCGCAGTTGTGCACCAGAACCGGCGTGGCGCCCGCGAGTACGTAGTACGTGTGGAGGGTCGAGACCGTGAGGTCGTAGGTACGGGCCTCACCGACCCGGTGGTTCACCGCGGTCAGCGCTGCCGAGCCACCGTCCGGCTTCTGGAGCAGTTCGCCGGCCTGGAGGTCGCGGGCCTCTTCCCAGCGCTGGGTGACGGTGTTCCAGAACGGGTGGTGCGCGGTCGTGGTGAGGGTGGCGGGCTTCGTACCGGACGCTTCGACGGAGAGGTCGGTGAACTCCCCGTCGTCGTCCGTGACGATCGCACCGGTGACGGCCTCGGGCCTGCTCAGCCCCTGCTGGGGATCGGCGGCGAGGACCTGGTCCCCGGCCTGGACCTGCTCGATCGGCACCAGGGTGCCGTCCGCCATCAGCACCGGCGTCCCGGCGGGGAAGCTGTGGCAGACCAGCCCGTAGCCGCCGCCGTAGTCGATGGTGTAGGGGCCGGGGCCCGAGTTGTTCTTGTCGCCGAACGTGCCTTCGTCGTTCGTTTCGAAGGTGCCGTTGTTGTCGCGTCCGCAGGAGCTGTGGAAGGCACAGGAGTTGACCAGCAGGCTGGCCCGCTCCATGGGAGCCTCCTGCCCGTTGGCAGCGAAGCCGTTGATGATGGAGATGTTCTCGATCAACGCCTGGACTTCGTCCGTGCAGGCCGGGCCGATGGCCTTGCACGCGGCGGCGAGGGCGGAGTTCTCGTCCTTCACCGTCATGAACTCGGGGTGCGGGATCTTCTGGACCTGGGCCTCGTAGGCCTTCTGGAGCTTCCGGGCCAGACCGGAGCCGTCGTCCTGCACGGCGACGGTCATCGTGATGGCCACGTAGACCCGCTGGGTCGAGGCGGCCACAGGGGCCGGACCCGAGCCGCTGCCGCCACCGCCCCCGTCTCCACCAGTGCCGGTGGTCACGCCGGTCCCGCCGCTTCCGCCGTTGCCGGCGGCGGCCTTCCTGTCCTCCTCCGCCTGGGTCTGTTCGGCGCAGGCCTGGGTGGCGCACCAGCTGCCGTAGAGGCCGCTGGGGTCACTGGTGTTGACCGGGTCGTTGTAGCTGTAGGCGTAGGAGTTCCACTGCAGTGGGTTCGCCGGGTCGAGGATGGGGTCGGGGCTGATGAAGCGGCCGGTGGCCGGGTCGTACTGCCGTGCCCCGAGGCTGGTGAGGCCGGTGGTCTCGTCCGCGAGGCCGCCGACGAAGCCCTTGGTGCCGCCCCAGGCGGAGGCCGCGGGCTGGGTGCCGCGGGGGTTGCCGAAGGGGTCGGTGGACCGTCGGGTGACGGTCATGGCGGCGTCGATACCGATCTGGACGCCGTTGGTCCCGTGCGGGTCCGCGGCCTGGATCAGTACGGTGCCGCCGCCGACCGCGGCGGTGTTGCGGGTGAAGGTCAGCCCGCCGCCACCGGAGAGGGAGCGGGTGTTGGTGGTGGCCCCGGTGGCCGTGTCCAGGGTGAGCTCGTCGCTGCCGACCAGCAGGACGGTCTTGCCGGGGCTGTGCCGGACCAGCTGGTTGCCGTCCGCGTCGTAGACGTACGTGGTGTCGCCGGCGGTCCCGGTCTTGCCGACGGTGGTCGGCTTGCCCTCGGCGTTCCAGGCCAGGCTGGTGGTGCCGGAGGTGTCGGTGATCGCGGTGGTGTTGCCCGCCGCGTCGTACTGGTAGCGGGTGGTCTTGGTGCCCGCCGGGCCCGTGCTGGTGGAGTTCAGCAGCGCGTGCGGGCCGCCGGTGCCGCCACCGGTGTTGGGGGCGCTGGTCGGGGTGTTGCGGGTGCCGGCGGCTCCGAAGGTCTGGGTCGTGGTGGTGTCGTTGAGGCTGTTGCCGCTGATGTCGTGCTGGACCAGGCGGGTGCGGTTGCCGGTGGCGTCGTAGCCGTAGGTGTTCCAGTACGGCGCCGGGCCGCCGACGGTGCGCCCGCCCGGGCTGACGGCCGCCGGGCCGGTGGCGTTGTCGCAGCCGCCCACACCGGGGACGTTGGTGGAGCTGCCGGTGCCGTGCTCGACGCCGGAGGAGTCCGTCCAGTCCGCGGTGGTGTGGGTGCCGCCCGTGTCGGTCCAGGCGTTGGTCAGCCGGCCGAGCGCGTCGTAGGTGAAGCACTGCAGGTCCCGGTCGCGGGCGTCCTGCAGGTCGGTCACCGAGGTGATGCGGCCGGAGGCCGAGTAGGTGTAGGTGGTCTGGTCGGCCGAGACGGTGCCGTTCTGCCGGTCGACGAAGGAGTTGACGACCCGTCCGGTGGCCCAGTCGTACTGCTGGGTGGAGGCCACCTGGCGGCCGTACGGGCCGACGGTGGTGCGCACCGGCCGGGCGGCGGCGTCGTAGATGACCTCGGCCACCACGGACTTCTTGAGGCTCTTGCTGGAGACCAGCAGCCCGGTGTCGTTGTAGGTGTAGCCGATGGTCTCCGACGGGAGCCCGCCGGCGGCCGGCAGTGTGAGGGTGTCCACCAGCCCGAGGACGGGCTCGTAGGTGGCCGCCGTCTCGTAGGTGCCGGCCAGCGCGCCCTCGGCGGAGGGGATGGTCACCGCCGTGCCGGTCGGCCGGTAGCCGACGTCGTAGCCGGTGACGGCGTTGACGTACGCCGCTCCGTCCGCGCCGCCGACGTAGCGGGTGGACGAGGTGGGCTTGCCCTTGGCGAGCGTGTCGTACGTCCAGGAGCCGAGCTGGTTCGCCGGGGCGACGCTGCCGTTGTACTGACCGGTCTTCCGGCCGATCAGGTCGTAGGTGAAGGCGAGCGTGCTGCCCTTGTCGTCGACGGTGTGGTCGACCCGCGAGTTGGCGTCGTAGAACGTCCTGGAGGTGCCGGCGTCCGGGTCGGTGATCGAGGTCTGCCGCCCGAGCAGGTCGTACGTGTAGGTCCAGGTGTTCCCGACGGCGTCCTTGTGCGTGGCCGGCTGGCCGAGCGCGGTGTAGGTGTAGGTGCTGATGTCGGCGTCGGCCGGGTTGCCGGTCGGCGTCGCGGTGCGGTACTGCCAGGCCGCGACGGTGCGGCCGCGGGCGTCGGTGATCGTGGTGGTCGGCGTGCCGCCGTCCGGCGGGGTCACGTCGACGCGGTCGGCGCCGCGGTACGCGGTGGTGGTGGCCCACTGCAGGTTGGCGTTGGAGCGGAACTCGGCGCGCACCGGGCGGCCGAGGCCGTCGTACGAGGTCCAGGTCTGCGCTGGCACCTGCGAGTCCTGCGGGAGGTACAGCGCGGTGCTGGGAGCGGTGGTGGCCTCGTAGTAGGGCGACGAGGTCTTGATCACCCAGCCGTGCGAGTCGTACACGGTGTCGGTGATCAGTCGGCCGGTGGCCCGGGCGTCGCTGGTCTGCTGGACCTGCCGGGTTCGGCCGAGGCCGTCGAACAGCTCGCGTCGGCCCGAGTAGGTGCCGCCGCTGCGCTGGAGCCACTCGCTGGTGATCACCGAGGGGCCCGCGGTGCCGTTGACGTCGTAGCTGAACCGCTGGTTGGGCAGCTCGGCGAGGTCCCGGCCGGGGATCCACACGGCGGTCCGGCGGCCGAGGCCGTCGTACTCCTGTGTGGTGGTCCGCTGGTTGGCGTCGGTCTCGTTGAGCGCCAGTCCGCGGCCGGGCTCCTGGTTCACCACGGCCGTCCAGTCGGCGCCCAGCGGGCCGGTGGTGGTCACGGTGGTCGGGAACAGGCCGGTGGCCGGGCTGCGGGTGGTGCCGGTGACGGCCGGGGTGAGCGAGACGCCGCTCAGCTGCGCGCCGTTGGCGTCGTACGACGACCCGTCCGGGGTGGCGGTGGTGACGGTGCGGCCGTAGGCGTCGTAGGTGGTGCTGCCGCCGTGGGTGTAGACGGGCTTCCCGGCGCCGTCGTAGTGGTCGAGCACCTGGACGGCGGTGGCGTCACCGATCGTGCCGGCCTGCTTGAACGGCCGTCCGTCGTACAGGGTCCGGCTGCCGCCGACGGTGTTCGCGGCGGTCGCCGTGGCGGTGCACGGGCCCTGCACGGTGGTCCGGCCCGCGGGCAGGATCATCAGCACCGGGTTGTCGGAGACCGCGTACTCGAGCGTGGTGCACAGCTCCGGGGTGGCGGCGGTGCCGTCGCCCTTGTCGGAGGTGCTCAGGACCCGGTTGCCGTGCGCCGGGTCGGTGGTGGTGACCGACGTGGTGGTGTTCCAGGTGCCGTTCGCCAGCTTGCTCTTGCTGATCTCGGTGACCTGGGAGTCCGGGTACCGGGCGTAGATCTTCGGCGCGCCCGCGCTCTGGGTCTGGGTCGCGGTGTTCGTCTGACCGGAGCGCACGCTGCCGGAGACGGCCTGCACGGTGCCGCCCGCCCTGTCGAAGACCTCGGTGGCGACGACGGTGCCGGCCAGCCAGTCGCTGTCCTTGACGGTGCCGCCGAGCGGGCTGGCGACGTCGACGCTGCGGGTCGAGCCGTTGGCGCGGTAGTCACCGTCCATGCCCCGCAGGTAGGTGTCCTTCTTCTGGGTCTTCGGGGCCTCGCCGGTGGCGGCGCTGCCGGTCGTGGTGGTGACCGCCTCGTAGCCGCGGAAGTAGTCCCAGGTACGGGCCTTGGGGTCGGTGAACTCGGCGTCGTCGCGGTGCCAGGCGGCGGGGCCGTGGTAGGTGTACTCGGTGGTCCGGCTGGTCGACGGGCTGGTCACCAGGTCCTGCTCGGTGACCGTCAGGACCAGCGGCTTGGTGAACCAGTCGTTGACCGGGAACACCTCGGTCTGGCCGGGCAGCGGTACCCGGCCCGGCGGGTACCAGTTGACCGGCATGCAGGCCATGGCGTTGCTGTCGGCCGAGGCCGGCATGTGGTTGTTGACGCGCGAGCACTCGGCGTCGCTGTAGCGGACGTTGATCCGGCCGCCGGTCTCGGTGGTGATCTCCCGGACGCGCGGGCGCATGAACATCGGCGAGGCCGGCACCAGGCCGTCCACCCGGTTCGCGATCATCTTGTAGGCGAACGTGACGGCCGGAAGCTTCGCCTCGGGGTGGCCGTTGGTCCCGGTCCGCCTGATGGAGTCCAGCCAGAGCGTCCGCTTGGTGCCGTCACCCGGCTCGACCAGGGACTGGCCGAGGGCCCAGCTGTCCACGGTGACCTGGCCGGAGCCGGTCGCCACCTGGGTGGTGATGGAGGTGAGCCGCTTGGTGGAGAAGAAGCTCGGCCCGTAGTTGGTGCAGGTGCCCGAGGAGGCGCAGAGCTGGTCGAGCGGCACGTCCGGCCAGGCGTCCGCGTTGGCGGTGGTGCGCTGGTCCTCGGCGCAGGTGACGGCCCCGCCGGGGTTGCAGCGCTCGGCGGTCGCGTCGAACGCCACCAGCGCGCCCGGGGTGAGCGCGCCCTTCGCGGCCTTCTGCTCGTCGTAGCGCTGGTTGTAGCCGATCTGCGCCAGGGTGGCGGACCGCTCGTAGGCGGTGAGGGTGCCGTTGCCGTTGTTCTGGCCGCCGCCGCGGCTGTAGTGGTTGGTCTCGGGCGCGTAGCGGTAGGTGATCAGGTTCTTGTGCGTGTCGACGACGTAGTCGAGCTGCCAGCGCCACGCCATCTGGCACCAGGAGCCCTTGCCGGTGGACGCGCTGTAGCAGGGGTCGCCGGGGTTGGGCGAGTAGACCGGGTTGGTCAGCACGGACCGGGCGGCCGGGTCGGTGCCGTCGCCCCCGGGCAGGTGGTTGCTGCCGAAGTAGTACTCGGTGCCGTCCGGGGTGGTGATCCGCCAGTACTCGGTGTCCTTGTACTCCCGCTCGCCGGCCCCGCGCGGGGCTCCGGTGAGCTGCTCGACCTTGGATCCGTCGTCGCTCTGCAGGTGCCAGACGCCGGTGGTGTCGTCGCGGACCAGGGTGCCGGAGCGGCCGGCCAGCGACAGCGTCGCGTTCTGCCCGCCCCAGCAGCGGTCGCCCGAGTCCTTGATGCCCCTGTCGCCGGCCTTGTCGCAGGTGCGGTAGGAGCGCTCGACGAAGCCGGGCTCGTACGACCAGCCGTCACCGATCCAGGAGGACTGGGAGTTGGTCGCGGACGTCCGCCCGTCGACGGCCGAGGAGTTGTAGCCGAGCACGACGGACGGCCCCAGGCCGCCCAGGGTCGGCGGGGTCTGGACGGTGTAGTTGTAGGTGAAGCTGCCGACGTTCGAGCCGGCGCTCCAGTCCATCGACGGTGCCAGCGGCGTCGCCGCGTAGCTGCCGCCGGCGCCCGACGCGGTCGACTCGGCGGCCAGCACCATCGGGGCCGCCAGGGCGCTCCGCGCGGCCGGCGCGGTGTCCGTGCCCGGGGCGGCGTCCGCACCCGGGGCGGCCTTCGTGGCCGGCGCCGGGGTCTTCGCGGACCCGGCGGCGTCGGCGCCGGGCAGGAGCACGTCGGCGGAGATCCTGCCGCCCGCCTCCACGGTGGACTCCACCGGTGTCCTGGTCCGGCACTCGTCCCGCTCGGGCGTGGTCAGCGCACAGGCGGGCAGCGCGACGAGCCGCGCCCGGTCGGCCCAGGCGGCGGCCTGGAGGCCCTTCAGGTCCAGGGTGACCCTGGTCCGCCGGCCCTCGGTGGACGGCGCGGGGTCGGCATCGGTCAGCGCGACCAGGGCGCTGTCCGCGCCGGCGGCCCGGCCCTTGGCGGCGTCCGTCACCTCGACGGACACCGAGGTGGCGGGCGGTGCCGGGGTGGCGGCTGCCGCGTCGGCGGCGGGCGCCGCGTCACCGGTGGCGGGTGCCAGCAGGACCGGCAGCGTGCCGGCCCGGCTCACGGTGGCGCCGCCCGAGGCGGGGGACGCCCCACCGGTCGCGGCGCGGGCGGCCTTGGCCGCCGGCCCGTCCGCGCCCAGCTGGACGGTGGCCTTGCCGGGCACCACCGGCGCCGCCACGACCGGCGTCCAGGACTCCGGACGCGGCGGCGGATTCCCACCGTCCTTGCTGCCCTTGCCTCCTGGCAGGTGGTCACGGCCCGGAACCGACGGCGTGTCGGCTCCCAGGGGCGTCTGCGGAGGGGACCAGACCAGGTCCTCCGACTCCGGTGGCGCCGCCCAGGCCACACTCGGTGGCACCACCACACCGGTCAAGGTCAACGCGAGCAGGGCGGCCAGGCCGGGCGACCAGCGGCCGCGCCGCCTCGCCCTCCCGACCCGCCCCAGGGCATGCCGAAGCTCCACTACTGTCCCCTCCGTCAGACGGCATGACGCTGCCTCAGTAGTGGGCAGCGCCCGTCCGTACACCAATCGCGCACGGACCTTAGTGATCGTCAGCCACGGCCTGCCACCACGAATCGGGCATACCGGAATTGGTTTATACCTTTGTTACCGAAGGTCGCCACGCCAATGGGATATGTGAAGACAAAGCACCGAACGGGTTTGACCATCTGCCAGGTCAGCCAGCATCGTTCGTTCCCGTACGCGCCGCCCGGGACGGGCGGGCTTCACCGGAGGGGACCGATGTCGTCCATCAGAACCACACAATCACCACAGGGCCGGATACCTCGCGCCGGCCGTCGCGGATCGCCGAACCGGGCCCTCGCCGCACTCGGCACCAGCCTCGCGCTCGGCCTCGGACTGCTCGGCGGAACGGGCGCCCCCACGGCCGCGGCCGCACCCGGCCCCGCCGGCGGCACCCCGGCGACGGCGACGGTCGCGCCGATCGGCCCCGCGCCGGCCCGCACCCTCGAACAGCAGGCCATGCTGGACGCGGTGACCACGGCGAAGTCGACCGGCAAGCCGGTGGTCGTCGAGGCGATGACCACCGAGGCCTCCCGGACCGTCGCCAACCCGAACGGCACCCTCACCACCACCGACGACAGCGTGCCGGTCCGCACCAGGCGGTCCGGCAGCTGGGCCGAGCTCGACGCCACGCTGCACGCGAACCCCGACGGCACCCTGACCCCGGCCGTCGCCTCCATCCCGGTCTCCTTCTCCGGCGGCGGCCGCGGCCCGATGGCCACGATCAGCACCGAGGACGGGAAGAAGCTCTCCGTCGAGGCCCCGTTCGCCCTCCCCAGGCCGACCCTGGACGGCGCCACCGCCACCTACCCGGACGTCCTGCCGGGAGTCGACCTCCAGCTCACCGCGCTGTCCGTCGGCGGCTGGCGCGACGTGATCGTCGTCCGCACCGCCGAGGCCGCCGCCAGCCCCGCCCTGAAGACCCTGCGCTTCCCGCTCAGGGCCGAGGGGCTCACCGTCTCCGCCGCCGACTCCGGCGAGGTGGAGGTCAAGGACGCCGGCGGTACCGTCCGGTTCCGCTCCCCCGCCGCGCTGCAGTGGGACTCCGCCCGGCCCGCCGCCGAGCCCGCCGCGACGGGCAGGTCCGCCAAGTCGGCCAAGTCGGCTGCGGCGCGCAGCGAGCTCGACGCGCCCCCGGCTCCGCCCGCCTCCACCGTCGAGGGCCCCGGCGACGGCGCCAACGTCGCCGCGATCGCCACCAAGGTGGTCGGCGACGCCCTGGAACTCGTGCCGGACCAGACCGCGCTGCGCTCGGGCACCGGCCCCTGGTATCTCGACCCGACCCTCACCCCGGTGGCCAGCTACTCCGAGGGCTCGGTCCAGGTCCAGGAGAACTACAAGGGCATCGAGAACTACAACAAGAAGACCAACGTCGCCACCGGCTACTGCGGCTACAGCAGCCCCGACCCCAACCTGAACTGCGCCGTCAAGGGCCGCGAGCGCGCCTACTTCCAGTTCCGGATCAACCCGGCGGTCTACACCAAGCCCAACGGCGCCGACGGCCCGCCCACGCTGTACACCTCCACGCTCAACGCCCAGGTCAACAACCCCTCCAGCCCGGGAACACCCACCGAGCTCGGCGTCTACTCGGCCCCGCAGGGCAGGGTCATCCACGAGCACAGCAACTGGAACGACCAGCCGTGCGCCACCGGCGCCCCGGTCATGGAGAACTGCACCTACGTCGGAAGCCAGACCAGCACGGGCGGCGGCCCGATGTCCGTCGACGTGACCGAGTGGATGAAGCTGGCCGCCGCGGGCCAGTGGGCGGTCTGGACGGTCGGCATCGCGCCCCGGGCGAGCGAGATGGAGAAGCTCTACCGGGTCAAGATCGCCAGCAACCCCAGCATCGCCACCACCTACAACATCGCCCCCACCGTCTGGTACCCGCGCACCAGCCCCGGTCCGGGCTTCGCCGACAGCCACACCAGCGCCGAGTGCACCAGCGGCGGCACCCGGCCGTGGGACAACCCGGGCTGGATCGGCAACAACATGAACATCAACCTGATCGCCAACAGCTGGTCCCCCACCGGGCAGAGCGTCTACACGCGCTTCCACCTGTGGGACGACAACGACGGCGGCTTCGGCCTGGTCAACGGCGGTTGGCTGGGCAGCTACAACGACCCCGGCTACAGCCTCCCGGTCGGCTCGCTCTCCGACGGCCACCAGTACGGCTGGTACGCCGAGGCCACGGACGAGGCCCTGACCTCGCCGCCGAGCGCCTGGTGCTACTTCCGCGTCGACCGCACCAACCCCCGCCTCAGCATCAGCTCGCCCGACTTCCCGCCGTCCGGGACGCCCAACGACCACCCCACCCGGTACGCCAACGACACCAACCCGGCCACCTTCCTCGTCAACGCCGAGGACCCGGCCCCCGGCCCCGGCCTGAACGCCTCCGGCATCGCCTGCGTGCGCTTCAGCAGCGACCCGACCCCGGTCACCGGCTGGCAGTGCGGCTCCTCCGGCACCTACGACCCGGGCACGGCGGTCCCGTTCACGCCCACCCGGTGGGGCACCAACAGCGTCTACGCCTGGGCCATGGACGTCGCCGGCAACTACAGCCAGCGCGCCGACTACTCCTTCTACGCCCCCTGGCGGCCCGGTTTCGTCCCCGTCTTCGGCGACACCGACGGTGACCAGATCCCCGACATCGTCACCCCCGACGCCGGCGGCAACCTGCGCACCCTGAGCGGCAACGCCGACCCGGCGCGGGCCATCACCGCCACCGGGGTCAGCGCACCGCGCAACGGCGTCAACGACACCACCACGAGCTGGGCCGACTACCAGGTCACCCACCGCGGCACGCTCAACGAGTCCGGGGCGCTGGACCAGCTCGTCGTCCACAACACCCGGGACGCCAACCTCAAGAAGTACCTCTACCTGATCGACAACGACGGCACCGGCCGGTACGACGTCTACACGAAGATTCCGCTGACCCGGCAGAAGTCCACCGCCTGCGCCGCCGTTCCGACCTCCGGTCTGACCTGCCCGACCGGTCGGCCGTACGCCGCCGACTGGTCCGAGGTCAGCCAGGTGGTCGCCCTCGGCACCCCCGACGGCGAGCTGACCAGCACCACTCCGGAGACCCCGACCGACCCGGCGAAGACCTCGATCATCAGCCAGACCTCGCTGCTCACCGTCGAGGGCGGCCGGCTCTGGCTGCACGACGCCAGCGAGCTGAAGTGGAACGAGGTCAACTCCCCGGCCCTGCTCATCCCCACCGCCCCCGGCACGGGCAGCTGGGACGACTACGACCTCATCAACCCCGGCGCCGCGAACGGCACGACCACCACGGCCGGCCTCGACGACGCCAAGCAGGCCACCCTCTGGGCCCGCAACCGCACCACGGGCGGGGTCTACGCCTACCCGATCACCCGCAGCGCGAACGGCAAGGCCGACTTCAGCGCGCTGACCAGGCCCAGCGAGGGCCGGCCGATCGAGACCACCAGCGGCCTGAACTCCACCAGCCACCCCAAGATCGGCGCCGCCGACTTCAACGGTGACGGCTTCGCCGACCTCTGGGTCATCGACAACACCGGTGCCATCGCCATCTTCACCGGCACCACCACCACCGGAACGCCGGGCAGGGTCGACGGCTTCACCGGCTACTCCGTCATGGGCTACGCCAACACGAGCGTGTCCCTGCGCTCCAACCAGGTCTCCTGGCAGTGCGCCGACGCCGAGGGCGGCCCGCGCAACGGGGCCGAGATGTCCGTCTACGGGTGCTGGGAGACCGCCAACCAGCGCTTCACCTTCGGCATCGACGGCACGATCCGCGCCTCCGGCTACTGCCTGACCGTGCAGGACCCGTCGCTCAACAACGGTGCCAAGGCGGTCCTCGCCTTCTGCGAGAACAAGCCGACCCAGAAGTGGGCGACGACCTCCGACGGCCGGATCTACCTCCCGGCCACCGTCACGGCCGCCGCGCCCACCGGGCGCTGCCTGGAACGCCCGGGGTGGAACCCCGACCAGGGCATCCGCCTCGGCATCTGGGACTGCCCCGGCCTCCAGGGCAACCAGCAGTGGACCCTGAACCCCGAGACCGGTCCCTGACCTCCTGAGCCCCCCACGGCCCACGGACCACGGACCCTAGGCGCCGCGAGCAGCCCGTGCTGCTCGCGGCGCCTTGCGTCTCAGCCCCTGACAGCCTGGACCGGGAGACCGGGGTCGTCCGCCTCCCGGGCCCAGGTGTCCGGGTCCGACCAGGCGGTCAGGCTGCGGCGGCTCTCGAAGCGGTGCGGCCTACCGGTCAGCGGATCGGTGAACTCGACCACCGAGGCGAGCAGTTGCAGCGGCCGGCGGAAGTCGTCCGGGGCCGGCTCGGGCAGCAGCACCGGGTAGACCGGGTCGCCGAGGATCGGCAGGCCGAGGCCGCTCATGTGCAGGCGCAGCTGGTGGGTGCGCCCGGTCAGCGGCCGCAGGCGGTAGCGGCCGAGCCCGCCGCGCAGCTCGGCCAGTTCGATCCGGCTCTCGCTGTTCGGCGGGGCGTCGACCTCCTGGGCGGCGATCACCCCGCGCTCCTTGACGATGTGGCTGCGCACCGTGCGCGGCAGCGTGAGCGCCGGGTCGTACCCCGCGACGGCCTGGTACTCCTTGCGGACCAGCCGGTCCCGGAACAGCGTCTGGTAGGCGCCCCGCTCCTCGGGCCTCACCACGAACATCGCCAGGCCCGCGGTGAGGCGGTCCAACCGGTGCGCGGGGCTGAGCGCGGGCAGGGCGAGCGAGTGCCGCAGCCGGGACAGGGCCGTCTCCACGACATGCCGCCCGCGCGGGGTGGTGGCCAGGAAGTGCGGCTTGTCGACCACCACCAGGTGCTCGTCCCGGTACAGCACGTCCAGCTCGAACGGGACGTGCACCTCGTCCGGGAGGTCGCGGTGGAGCCAGAGGTGGGCGCCGGGCCGGAACGGCTCGTCCGGGGCGACCGGGCCGTGCTCGCCGACGATCTCGCCCCCGCCCAGCAGCGCGTCGATCCGTGCCGGATCCACGGTCGGCAGCCGGTCGGCCAGGTAGGCCCGCAGGGTCGGCCAGTCCCCCTCGGCGGGCAGCCGCAGGTGCACCGGATCCACCCCGTTGCGCTGGGGCAGGGGGGTGGGCGGCACCTTCCGCTTGCGTCTCATCTCCCGGTCAGCCTAGCCGGGCGGTCCCACCGGGCCGGTCCCGGGCGGTCCCTGCCCGGGACCGCGGACCGGCGGGACGGATCCGCCCCGAGGTGCTGAGGGTGGCGGCCGCGGTGGAGAGTGGACGGAGGAGGGGTCGGACCCGACCGGCCCACCCGTTCAGAGGAGTGCGCGTGACCGGCGATCGCCCGCAGGACGCGGCGCCGCCGCTGCACCTGCCGCGGCGGATCCGGGTGCTGCTCGGCGGCGCGTTCCTGCTGCTGGTCGCGGCCGTCGTGGCCGACCTGGTGACCGGGCCGGGGACGACGCTGTCCCCCGTGCTCGCGGTCGCGCCGATACTCGTCGGCGTCACCACCCGCAGACCCCGGGTGCCGATGATCACCGGGGCGATCGCCATCGCCGCCGTGGCGCTGCTGGAGCTGAGCAACCACGGCCTGCCGGAGTCCGTGCACGTCACCGCGCTGATCACCGTGCTGGCGGCGACCCTGGCGAGCGCGGCCAACGTCGGTCTGGTCGCGGCCCGGGAACGCGAGCTGTCACAGGTCCGGACGGTCGCCGAGGCGGCGCAGCGGGCCCTGCTGCGCCCCGCGCCGGAGCGGATCGGGCCGCTGCGGATCGCCGTGCGGTACGCCGCGGCGGCGGCCGAGGCGCGGATCGGCGGGGACCTGTACGAGGTCGCGGACACGCCGTACGGCATCCGGATCCTGCTCGGGGACGTCCAGGGCCACGGACTTCCGGCGGTGGAGACGGCCGCCGACGTGCTCGGGGTGTTCCGGGAGGCGGCGCGCACCGAGCCGGACCTCGCCCGGCTCGCCGAGCGCCTGGACGCGGCGCTGGCCGGGCGCCCGGCGAACGAGCGGTTCGTCACGGCGCTGTTCCTGGAGGTGCCGGCCACCGGCGGGACGGCCGGTTTCGTCAACTGCGGGCACCCGCACCCGCTGCTGCGCCGCGACGGCCTGGTGGTGGAGCTGGCGCCGGAGCTGCACGCGCCGCCGCTGGGCCTGCTCGGACTGGTCGGCGGGCAGTACCTGGTGGGCCGGTTCGAGCCGCGGACGGGCGACCTGCTGCTGCTCCACACCGACGGCGTCTCCGAGGCCCGCGACGCCGCCGGCCGCTTCTACCCGCTGGCGCAGCGCTGGGCGGGGCTGCACCCCGGGAATCCGGAGGACCTGCTCGACGCGCTGCTCAAGGACGTCGGCGCCTGGGTGGGGTCGGGCGGGCTGGACGACGACGCGGCACTGCTGGCGGTCCGCTGGGAGCACTAGGGTCCGGGACCGCCCGCTGCTGTTCTCGGGCGCGGTTGTCAGTGGCCCGTGCAAGGCTGTGGGCGCGGTCGGCGGAAGGCCGGGCGCGGGTTGCCTTCGAGGGGACAGAGCCATGGGGAACAAGGCCGGCGGGGCGTTCGAGCTGACCAGCTTCGAGCCGGAGGAGACGGACGAGCAGCCGGGCGCGACGCTCGGCCGGGTCCGGATCACCAAGGACTTCACCGGCGGGATGACGGGCAGCAGCGTGGTGCGGATGCTGTCCGTGCTGGACGGCGCGGGTGCCCCGGCGTCGTACGTGGCGGTGGAGCACTTCACCGGCGAGCTGGAGGGGCGCAAGGGCTCCTTCGCGCTGCAGCACGCCGCGTTCGGCGCCGACGGGGTGGTGATCCAGGTGGTGGCGGGCACGGGTGCGGGTGAGCTGGCGGGGATCACCGGGACGTTCCGGCTGTCCGTCGACGAGGCGGGCGGGCACACCTACGTCCTGGAGTACGAGCTGGGCTGACCACCGACGACTGCCAGGCCTGCCTGGACGAACGGCCTGCCCCGCCGGCCTGGCCCGCCGGGGCCCGCCGGCGGCTCACCCTGACGGGCGCCCGTTCGCGCGGCGGCCCCGGCGTGGGGGCGTGCCGCTGTCACGATGATGCGATCAGTGCACGATCGACATCGGAGTGTGGCGCATGCCGGGTGCAGCGGTGCGGGCGGGGAGCGCGATCGCCGGGGTCGACGCGGTGATCGGCCGGCTGCGGGACATCGGGGCCGGCCTGCCCGGGGACGACGGCGTGGCGGTGTTCAACGCGATGTACCTCACCGTCACCGAGCTGGTCCGCCACCGCCTCGGACAGCCGTGCTTCGCCGACCCGGCCGCGATGGCCGAGCTGGACGCGGTGTTCGCCGGGCGCTACCTGCTGGCGGTGGACGCGGTCGGGGCCGGGCGGCGGCCGCCCGCCTGCTGGCGGCCGCTGTTCGAGCTGCGCGCGCACCCGGGCATCCACCCGGTGCAGTTCGCGCTGGCCGGCATGAACGCCCACATCCAGCACGACCTGCCGCTGGCGGTGGTCGAGACCTGCGACCGGCTCGGCTGCGAGCCGCAGGCGCTGGCCGCGGACTACCGGCGGATCGGCGAGCTGCTGGCGGAGGTGGAGACGGCCGTCCGGGAGCGGCTGATGCCCGGGCCGGACGTGCTGGAGCTCGCCGAGCCGCTGACGCACCTGGTCGGCGCCTGGACGGTCGACGCCGCCCGGGACGCGGCCTGGGCGAGCGTTGTCGCCCTGCGGGCGCTGCACGGGGTACCGCTCGCGGCCCGGGCGCTCACCGCCGCGCTGGACGGCTCGGTCGGACTGCTCGGCCGCGCCCTGCTCACACCGCTGGGCCTGCACGGCCGGGGCGGACCGCACGACCGGCACCCCGAACCGGGCCACCACCAGCCCCCGGGCGACGGCCACACTCGCCCTCAAGGCCACAGCCACAGCCACGGCCACGGCCACGGCCACGGCCACAGCACAACGGCCGGCCGGCTCCCCGAGGCGAGGAACCGGCCGGCCGTGAGCTGATCGGGATCAGGCCCAGCTGGAGTGCAGCGGCTTGCCCTCGGCGTAGCCGGCGGCGCTCTGGACGCCGACCACGGCCTTCTCGTGGAACTCCTCCAGGCTGGAGGCGCCCGCGTAGGTGCAGGAGCTGCGCACGCCCGCGACGATCGAGTCGATCAGGTCCTCGACGCCCGGGCGGGCCGGGTCGACGAACATCCGGGAGTGCGAGATGCCCTCCTCGAACAGCGCCTTGCGGGCCCGGTCGTACGCGGAGTCCTGGGACGTGCGGTTGCTCACCGCGCGCGCCGAGGCCATCCCGAAGCTCTCCTTGTACTGGCGGCCGTCGGCGGTGGTCTGCAGGTCGCCGGGCGACTCGAAGGTGCCGGCGAACCAGGACCCGATCATCACGTTGGAGGCGCCGGCGGCCAGCGCCATCGCGACGTCGCGCGGGTGGCGGACCCCGCCGTCGGCCCAGACGTGCTTGCCGAGCCGGCGCGCCTCGGCGGCGCACTCCAGGACGGCGGAGAACTGCGGGCGGCCGACGCCGGTCATCATCCGGGTGGTGCACATCGCGCCGGGGCCGACACCGACCTTGAGGATGTCGGCGCCCGCCTCCACCAGGTCGCGGACGCCCGCGGCGGAGACCACGTTGCCGGCCACGATCGGGATCTGCGGGTCCAGCCCGCGCACCGCGCGCAGGGCGCTGATCATCGACTCCTGGTGGCCGTGCGCGGTGTCGACGACCAGCACGTCGGCGCCGGCCTCGACCAGGGCCTTGGCCTTGCCGGCCACGTCGCCGTTGATGCCGACGGTGGCCGCGACCCGCAGCCGGCCCTCGGTGTCCACGGCCGGGGTGTAGAGGGTGGCGCGCAGCGCGTTCTTGCGGGTCAGCAGGCCGACCAGGCGGCCCTCGCCGTCGATCACGGGGGCGAGCTTGCGGTGCGCCTCGCTCAGCCTGTCGAAGGCGGCGCGCGGGTCGATGCCCTGGTCCAGCAGCAGCAGGTCGCGGGACATCACGTCGGTGAGGCTGGTGAAGCGGTCGACGCCCTGGCAGTCGGAGTCGGTGACCACGCCGATCGGCTTGCCGTCCTCGACCACGACCAGCGCGCCGTGGGCCCGCTTGGGCAGCAGCGAGAGGGCTTCGGCGACGGTGGCGCCGGGGCCGAGCGTGATCGCGGTGTCGTGCACCAGGTGGCGCTGCTTGACCCAGCCGATGACGTCGGCGATGACCTCGGTCGGGATGTCCTGCGGGATGGCGACCAGGCCGCCGCGGCGGGCGACGGTCTCGGCCATCCGGCGGCCGGCGATGGCGGTCATGTTGGCCACGACGAGCGGGATGGTCGTGCCGGTGCCGTCGTTCGACGAGAGGTCGACGCCCTGCCGGGAGCCCACGGCGGAGCGGCTGGGGACCATGAAGACGTCGTCGTACGTGAGGTCGTACGAGGGCTTGAGGTCGTTCAGGAAGCGCATGAAATGGGGCTCTCTGGCTGGGAGAAGGTACACCTCGGGTGCGGTAGCGGCGATGCCGCGGGGCGCACTCGGGCGCCCCGCACCCAACATTCGATTCTCCGGCACCCCGGAGGCAAAAGCCAGTTCGAACACGATTGCTGGTGCAGTACACAAAGCATGATCATCGGATCGCCGTCAGGACTGGAGGTTCCTCCAAGCGATCGGCTTTTCGCCCCCGCCACCCCCGCTCCCGTAGCATTCACGCGGTAACGGCGGTGGCAACAGGGAAGCGGCAAACAGGCATGACGGCGGGCGTGGACATCCAGCAGGACCCCATCACGGACAGCGCGAACCGTGCGGACGGCGACGGCATCGAGACCGCCGAGGAGATCGACTTCGGCCCGGGGCTCGACCCGGAGCGGCTGAAGCTCTGCCTCGACGTGATCGCCGAGCTGGACGAGCTGCACGTCGACCACCCGGACGCGATCACCGTCCGCCAGGCCGTCGGCGGCATATTCCGCACCCTCAAGCAGCGCCGCCGCCAGGAGACCCGGGCCCGCAAGACCGCCAACGACCGCGAGGTCACCGCCCGGACGGCGACCGGCGCACCGACCCGGATCGACGACGAGACGGCCGGCGCCTTCGGCCTGACCACCGTCACCACCACCGAGATCGCCGGGATCCTGGAGCGCCCGCGCTCCTGCTACACGTGCAAGCAGCGGTACGTCGAGGTGGACGCGTTCTACCACAACCTCTGCCAGAGCTGCGCCGTGAAGAACCGCGCCCGCCGCGACGCGCGCGCCGACCTCACCGGCAAGCGCGCGCTGCTCACCGGCGGCCGCGCCAAGATCGGCATGTACATCGCGCTGATGCTGCTGCGCGACGGCGCCCACACCACCATCACCACCCGCTTCCCCAACGACGCGATCCGCCGCTTCACCGCGATGCCGGACAGCGCCGACTGGCTGCACCGGCTGAAGATCATCGGGATCGACCTGCGCGACCCGGCCCAGGTCCTGGCACTGGCCGACGAGGTCGCCGCCGACGGTCCGCTGGACATCCTGATCAACAACGCCGCGCAGACCGTGCGGCGCCCGCCGGAGTCCTACCGCGAGCTGGTCAACGCCGAGTCCGCGCCGCTGCCGGCCGGCGAGCTCCCGCAGTCCACCACCATCGGCCGGTTCGGCAGCGGCAGCGTCGACCTGCCCGCCCTCCCCGCACAGGCCGACGGCGGCGCCGAGCGGATCTCCGCCGCCGACGTCACCTCGCTCGCGCTGGTCACCGGCTCCGCCACCCCCGCCCGGATCGAGGCCGGCACCGCGATCGACGCGGGCGGCCTGGTGCCCGACCTCGCCCCCACCAACAGCTGGGTGCAGACCGTCAACGAGGTCGGCCCGGTGGAGCTGCTGGAGGTCCAGCTCTGCAACTCCACCGCGCCGTTCATCCTGATCAGCCGACTGCGCCCGGCGATGGCGGCCTCCGCCTCCCGCCGCAAGTACGTGGTCAACGTCTCCGCGATGGAGGGCGTGTTCCAGCGCGGCTACAAGGGCGCCGGCCACCCGCACACCAACATGGCCAAGGCCGCGCTGAACATGCTCACCCGCACCAGCGCGCAGGAGATGTTCGAGACCGACGGCATCCTGATGACCGCCGTGGACACCGGCTGGATCACCGACGAGCGGCCGCACCCGGACAAGATGCGGCTGGCCGACGAGGGCTTCCACGCCCCGCTCGACCTGGTCGACGGCGCGGCCCGGGTCTACGACCCGATCGTGCGCGGCGAGCAGGGCGAGGACCTGTTCGGCTGCTTCCTGAAGGACTTCGACCGCGCGGCCTGGTGACGGCCGCACCACCCGACGGGCCGCCGCGCCCGGGGAGGAGTACCGGGGTGACCACCGGGGTGACCACCGCGCCCATGCTCGGCGCGGGCGTGATCGTGCCCACCGGGGACGGCCGGGTCCTGCTCGGCCGCCGCACCGCGGCCGGCGAGCCGCCGACCTGGAGCCTGCCCGGCGGCAAGGTCGACCAGCCGGGCGAGTCCTTCGAGCAGGCGGCGGCCCGGGAGCTGGCCGAGGAGACCGGCATCGTGCTCCCGGCCGACGCGATGCGGGTGCTGGCCGTCCTGCTCGACCACGAGCTGGGCCGGCCCCGGCTGACCGCCGCCGTGCTCGCCCCGCCGAGCCTGGCGCCCGCGCTGGTCACCGAGCCGCACTCCTGCGCCGGCTGGGAGCGGTTCGCCGTCGACCGGCTGCCCGCGCCGATGTTCTACCCGTCCGCGCTGGTCCTCGGCAGCTGGCTGACGGACCACCCCTCGGCGGCGCGGGCCGGGACGTACGCGTACCCCGTCTCCGGTTAGGTCCGGAGATGGGGTACGCGGCCCGGGGCGCGGTCAGCCGTTGCGGGCCGCCTCCGGTCCGGTGATCCGCTTCAGCAGCGGGAGCGTCGAGGCGATGATCCCGAGCGAGGCCGCCAGGCCGGCCAGCACCAGGCCGAAGTACACCGCGCCCGGCGACACCAGGTCGTAGTCCATCTGCGACTTCAGGAACATCGCCGCCGCGGCGAAGCCCGTACCGGTCGCGATCACCGCCACCACCAGCAGCGGCAGCGCGCTCTCCAGACCGATCACCCGCTGCAGCAGGCGCAGCGGCGCACCGGTGAGCCGCAGCATCGCGAACGGCCGCTTGCGGTCGGACAGGCCCGCGACCACGCTCACCGCCAGGCTGCAGCCGGCGATCGGCAGGGTGGTCAGCAGCACCACGTTGGCCAGCTGCCGCCAGCCGGCGAGCTCCTTCTGCGCGGTGGAGCCCCAGTCACCGACCGTCCGGGCCTGGTGGTGCGGGTAGGCCTTGGTGAGCACCGTCCGGGTCTGCTCCAGGGCGGCCGTGGACCCGTCGGTGGTGACGTAGACGGTCTGCACGGGCAGCTTGGCGAGCTCCTCCGCGGAGATCGGCGCGGCCGGCCACTCCCGGTCCTCGTTGGACTCCAGGTCGAAGAAGGCGTACGGCTGGACGGCTCCGACGGCGGCTCCGGCCGGGCAGTGGCCGACCACCGGGGTCGTCGCCAGCTCGGAGCAGAGCACCAGGCTCGGCTGGAACTGCCGGGTCTCCCCCGGGGCCCTGCCGATCCCGTCCGGGTTGGCGTGGGCCACGGCCAGGCTGCGGAACCCCGGCACCGTCCGCAGGTCCGCGACGACCCGGTCCGACAGGGCGTCCGTCATCGGCGGCTCACCGACCCTCGCGCCGTGCTCGACCGCGGCACGGGTCTGCGGGACGCCGCTGAGCGTGCCGCGGTTCTCGTTGATGGTGCCGATGATGCAGACCGTCGCCGTGGTGACGAAGAGGGCGAGGACGAGGCCGGCGACCGAGCGGAAGCCCGCCTTGGGGTCGTCCGCGAGGCGCCGGACGGCGATCAGCATGGCCGGGCGGCTGGTGCGCCGGGCGACGCCCCGGGCGGCGGCCATGGTGAGCCAGGGACCGGCGACCACCAGGCCGAGCATGATCATCAGGAAGCCGGTCAGATAGGCCGCCGTCTGCGCGTCGGTGTCGGCGGGGCGCCGGTCGACGAAGTAGGCGAGCTCGGCGAGGCCGGCCAGCAGCAGGACCACCCGCCAGGCGCTCGGCGGCTTCGGGGTGACCCGGCGGGTGACGCCCAGCGGCGAGATGGTGACCCGCCGCAGCGCCAGCCGGGCCGCGACCGCGGCCGCCACCGGGACGCCCAGGGCCACCGCCACCGCCTGGAGCGGGGTGAGCACCAGGTCGTCGGCGAAGAACCGGTCGCCGGTGAACGGGATGGTCGCCACCAGCGGGCGCAGCGCGGCGTAGAGGCCGAAGCCGACCACCGTCCCCACCGCGGCTGCGACCGTGGACTCGACGGCGGAGATCACCGAGACCTGCCCCGGGGTGGCGCCGACCAGCCGCATCGCGGCGTAGCGCTGCTCCCGGGTGGCGGCGGAGAGCCGGGTGGCGGTGCCGATGAAGATGACCACCGGGAAGATCAGTGCGCCGGCCACCACGGAGAGGATCAGCGTCATGGCGTCGCCACGCACGCCCCGGCCCGGGCAGTCGTCCTCGCAGACGGCCGGCAGGGCCGTGGCGATGGTGGTGATCTGCCTGGCCCCGTCCAGGTCCTTGAGCTCGTCGGGGGTGCGGCCGATCACCGCGTACAGCGAGTCCGGGGACGGCAGTGCCTCGTTGCCGAGGACTCCGGCCAGCCGGCCGGGGAAGCGGTCCCCGAGCTCCACGGCGGGGGTCTCGCGCAGCAGTTGGGCGAGCGCCGACGAGGCGTAGTACTCGCCGGGCTTGGGGACGCCGGTCAGTCCGGGCGGGACGGGCGCGGTCGGGCCGGTGGCGGCGACGTCGACCTCGAGGATCTGCCTGCCGCCGTAGTAGTCGTTGTGGCCCCACCACCAGAGCGGGTCCACCTGCGCCGTCTCGGTGCGGCTGGCCGCGCCGCTGTTGGTCCACAACTGCCGCTCGTTGGCCTTGTCGACGGCGTTGATGCTGGCCAGCGTGGAGAGCAGCAGGCCGACCCCGACCGCCACCGCGGCGGCGATGATGAGCAGCCGGGCGACGGCCTGCCGGCCGCCGCTGACGGCGAGGCGGAGCGAGAAGCGGATCACGAGGCGACCCGCTCGGCCGCGTGGTCCGCGAAGGGCTCCGCCGGGAACGAGGTGGCCCTGCCGTCCCGGACGATCGCCTCGCGGTCCGCGTAGGAGGCGACCCGGGGCTCGTGGGTGACCAGGATGACGGTGGTGCCCTGCTCACGGGCGGCGCCGACCATCAGCTCCATCACCTGCTCGCCGGTGAGCGAGTCCAGCGCACCCGTCGGCTCGTCGGCGAACAGCACCTGGGGCCGTGCCACCAGGCCGCGGGCGAGCGCGACGCGCTGCGCCTGACCGCCCGACAGCTCGCCGGAGCGGCGCTGCTCCATGCCGTCCAGGCCGAGCCGGGCGAACCAGGGCCGGGCCTCGGCCAGCGCGGCCGCCCGCCGGGTGCCGCTCAGCAGCAGCGGCAGGGCGACGTTCTCCTCGGCGGTCAGCTCGGGGACGAGCTGGCCGAACTGGAAGACGAAGCCGAACCGGTCGCGGCGCAGGGCGCTGCGCTGGGCCTCGCCCATGGTGTCGACCCGCTGCCCGTCGAAGCGGACCTCGCCGGAGTCGGGGGTGAGGATGCCGGCCAGGCAGTGCAGCAGCGTCGACTTGCCGGAGCCGCTGGGGCCCATGATGGCGAGCACCTCTCCGGCGTGGACCGCCAGGCTGGCGCCGCGCAGGGCCGGGGTCTCGCCGAAGGCGAGCGTGATGTCGCGGGCCTCGATCAGCGGCGTCATGCCCGCACCGCCTCGGCGAGCGCGTCCAGGCGGGCGGTGGTCAGGTCGATCCAGCGCAAGTCGGCCTCCAGGTGGAACAGTCCGTGGTCGGCGAGCAGGGCGTCGACCAGCTCCCCCTTACGGCGCAGGTCGGTCAGTTCGCGCATCCGCCGCATGTGGGCGGCGCGCTGGGTGTCGAGGTACACCTCGGCGTCGCGGCCGAGCATCAGCGCCAGCACGACCTTGGTGAACAGCACCGTCTGCAGGTTGGGTTCGGGCGAGACGGGCTCGGTCAGCCAGTGCTCGAACTCCGTCACACCGGCGTCGGTGATCACGTAGCGCTTGCGCTCCGGCCCGTCGCCGGGCTCGGCCTCGCCGGGCACCACCTTGCCGTCGCGGGCCAGTCGGCCGAGCGTGGCGTAGACCTGGCCGTAGGGCAGGGGCTTGCCCCGTCCGAAGAAGGCGTCGTAGTCGCGCTTGAGGTCGTAGCCATGGCTCGACTCTCGCTCCAGCAGCCCCAGAAGGGTCAAAGGAACACTCATGAGATGACCATACATCAGAGATATACTCTGAGTGTATAGCTGGCGAGAATAGGCCGCTGAGCTGGGGTGATTCACGATTCCCCCGCGAGTGATGCCGACCCGGGACAGGCGGGAGCCGGAGGCGGCCCCATGTCCGCCCCCGGCTCCGCGCCGTGGTCCGGCAGGCCCCCACAGCCGGCCGGCCCGTGCCGCGCCCCGGCACAAAGGGCGCGATCGGGACCAGCCTGCCCTCCCGCACCCTCCCCCGCCGAGGGCCGAACGTCCCGGTCCCGCGCGGCCGGCCCGGCGGCACCGGTCCGCCCTGCCCTTGTGCCCGGGCCGGGAGCGGAGGGAGATTGGGACCGACGCCCGGCGGACGCCACCGCCCGGGCGCTGAACACCCGTGAGGAGGCAGCGCGTTGCCCAGCACACCCCACCCGCCCCGACCCGCCTCGCGGCCCCGCCGGGCCGCCCGGCAACTCCGGCGGACCGTCGGCTCCCGCAGCGATCCCCTGGTCCGGCCGGTGGACCGGGCCCGCGGCCGGGCCCTGCTCGCCGCCGCGCTCGGCCTGCTGCTCGCACTGCTCACCGCCACGGGCGCCGCGCTGCTCGCCCACCGGCTCACCGACCGGCACGCCGCGGCCGACCGGGCGCGGCTGCACCGGGTGGAGGCCGTCCTCCTCACCGACCCCCGGCACGCCGCCGCCGCGGCCGGCCGCCGGGCGGGCGGGTACGGGAACCGCGCCGACGTCGAGGCCGCCTGGACCTCCCCCGACGGGCAGCCGCGCACCGGGACCCTCACGGTGCCCCGGACCGCCCGGACCGGGGACACCGTCACCGCCTGGGTGGACGGGGCCGGCGCTCCCGCCGACGCGCCGGCCACCCCGACCGGACTCGTCGTCGACGCCGTCTGCACCGGCCTGTTCGCCCTCGTCGGCCTCACCGGCCTGGTCGGCGGCGGCCTGGCCCTGCGGCTGCGGGTGCTCGACCGCCGGGCGGAGCTGGCGTGGCAGCGCTCCTGGGCCCGGCTGGAACCCGGCTGGAGCGGCCGCACCAGCCACCACCGCCCGGGCCCGGGCGGCCCGCCGGAGACGTAGCGACGTACTACCGGCTACCGGCACCGCCCGCGGTTTCGACGGGCCCCGACCACAGTCACCGCACCCACCCCCAGGAGACCGATCGTGTTCCGCACCGAGCGACTGACCGCCCGACTCTGGGAGGACGGCGACGAGCAGCGCGCCTACGACATCTACTCCCGCTGGGAGGTCATGCGCTGGCTCGGCGCCCGGCCCCGCGCGCTGGAGTCCCCCACCGAGGTACCCGCCCTGATCGCCCGTTGGCGGGAGCGGTCCGCCGACCCCCGCTACGGGGTGTGGGCGCTGGAGCGGCACGACAGCGGCGAGGTCGTGGGCTCGGTCCTGCTCGTCCCGCTGCCCGACGGCGACGGCCGCACCGAGGAGGGCCGGGTCGAGGTCGGCTGGCACCTGCACCCGGACTCCTGGGGCCACGGCTTCGCCACCGAGGCCGCCCGCGGCGCGCTCGCCAAGGGCTTCGCGGAGGGCCTCACCGGCATCCACGCCGTCGTCCGCCCGGACAACGGGCCCTCGGCCGCGGTCTGCCGCCGCCTCGGCATGGCCCCGCTCGGGCGCACCGACCGCTGGTACGGCGTCGAGATGGAGGCCTTCCTGGCCACCCGCCCCTGATCCCTCCACGCCTGGGCTCAGGTCCCGGCTCCGCGGCTGGGCCCTCCGTTCCTGGGCTCAGGCCCCCGGCGGGCGGGTCCAGGCGGGATCGGGTGCGCCCGGGCGGGCGGCGCAGGCGCGGCGGGTGAGCACGGCGACCGCGACCACCAGGGCGAGTGCCACCACCAGCGCGGTGGTCACGCTCACGTGCAGGACGAGCAGGGCGCCGAGCAGCGCGCCGGTGAACATCGAGACCGCCGAGGCGATCCGGCGCAGGCCCGCGCGGTCGGCGGCCAGGGCCGTCAGGGTCATGGTGAGCACGGTGGTGGTCAGGTCGGGCACCCTGAGGTGACGCACGACCGCGTTCTGCAGGCCGACCGCGAAGGCCAGCAGGGCGATCAGGGTGTGGCGGACCGGGGTGGCGCCGTGGCCGACCACGGCCTCCAGCACCACGGCGGCCGCCACCAGCCCCGCCTGGACCGCCATCGCGGCGACCAGGGTCCGGCCCCGGTGGACGGGCCGGCGCTCGCAGAAGCGGCCGCCCGCGAGGGCGCCCGCCAGGAAGGCGGCCAGCGCCGTGAGCGAGGAGGTCGCGGACAGGCCCGCCGTGCCGGCCAGCGCGAAGCCCAGGAAGATGACGTTCCCGGTCATGTTGGCGACGAACACGTGGCCGAGCGCGAGGAAGCTGACCGCGTCCACCGTGCCGGTGCCGAGGGTGAGCAGCAACAGCATCGGCACCAACGGACCGTGGCGCTCGGGCGTCACCATCCGCCGTACCCCGGCCGACCACCTGCGCTCCACCACGCGTCCTCCCGTCGTGCGCCCCCGGGGATCCCCGGCACCCCGTTCTACGCTCCGCGGGCCGGGTCGGGCGAGCGCCGCCCGGGCGCGTCGCGTCCGTCCTGCGGGCGCCGGCGCCGGTCGCACCCGGTCCGACGTGCGGGGCCTCCGCGCCCTGGGATCGCGGGATCGCCGGCTCGCGGAGGCCGCCGCAGGTCAGAAGGCGAGCGCGGGGCGGTGGTGGTCCAGCCAGAGGGCGAGGTCGACCACCCGCTCCAGTCGCAGCCGGTGGCCCCACTGCAGCTGGTCGGCCGGGGTGTCGAGGCTGGCCTTGATGACGGTCTCGTCGGCGATGTCGCGCACGTGCGGCGCGTCCAGCGCCTCGCGGGCGAGCTGCTGCAGGCCGCTGTTGTAGTCGGCGTGGTGGGTGGCCGGGTAGTGGTTCTTGGGGCGCCAGAGCACCGAGTCGGGGGCCAGGCCCTGGCCGGTGGCGCGCAGCAGGCTCTTCTCCCGGCCGTCGTAACTCTTCATCGCCCAGGGGGCGTTGAAGGCGTACTCGACGAGCCGGTGGTCGCAGTAGGGCACCCGTACCTCCAGGCCCTGGGCCATCGACAGGCGGTCCTTGCGGTGCAGCAGCTGGCGCAGCCAGCGGGTCAGCGAGAGGTGCTGCATCTCGCGCTGCCGGTGTTCGGCGGGGCTCTCGTCGTCCAGGTGGGGGACGGCGGCGAGCGCGCTGCGGTAGGTGTCGTCGCGGAACTCGCCGATCCGCAGGTGGGCGGCGAGGTCCGGGTTGATCGGCATGGCGGCCTCGTCGCCGGTGACCAGCAGCCACGGGAAGGTCTGCGCGGCGAGCGCCTTGGGGTTGTGGAACCACGGGTAGCCGCCGAACACCTCGTCCGCGGCCTCGCCCGAGAGGGCGACGGTGGAGTGCTTGCGGATCTCGCCGAACAGCAGGTAGAGCGAGGTGTCCATGTCGCCGACGCCGATCGGCGAGTCGCGCGAGACGACGACGGCCCGGCGGTGCTCGATGTCGAGCAGGGTGCGCGGGTCGAGGACGACGGTGGAGTGGTCGCTGCCGATGAAGGCCCCGGCCTCGGCGGCGAACGGGGTGTCGTGGCCGGTGCGCAGCACGTCGCCGGTGAACTGCTCGGCCTGGTCGCTGTAGTCGACGGCGTAGGAGCGCAGCCGGGCCTCGGGGCCCTCGGCGAGGCGGAGTTCGTCGGCGACCAGGGCGGTGACGACGGTGGAGTCCAGGCCGCCGGAGAGCAGGCTGCAGAGCGGGACGTCGGCCTCCAGCTGGGCCCGGGCGGCGCGGTTGACCAGCGAGCGGACCTGCTCGACGGTGGTGTCCAGGTCGTCGGTGTGCGGGCGGGCTTGGAGCTCCCAGTAGCGGCGCTCGCGGACGCCGCCGCGGTCGAGGACGAGCAGGGCGCCGGGGTGGACCTCGCGCACGCCGGCCCAGACGGTGGGTCCGGTGTTGAAGAGCAGGCTGTAGGCCTCGCGCAGTCCGTCGGCGTCCACGGTCGGGGTGAGGCCGGGGTGCGCGAAGAGCGCCTTGGGCTCGGAGCCGAAGACCAGTCCGCCGTCGACCTCGGCCCAGAACAGCGGTTTGACGCCGAGTCGGTCGCGGACCAGCAGCAGCCGTTCGGCGCGCTCGTCCCAGATCGCGAAGGCGTACATGCCCTCCAGCCGGTCGACCAGGGCGTCGCCCCATTCCTGGTAGGCGCGCAGCACCACCTCGGTGTCGCTGCGGGTCGCGAACCGGTGTCCCCTGGCCTGGAGTTCGGCGCGCAGCTGGTGGTGGTTGTAGACCTCGCCGCTGTAGGTCAGCACCGTTGCGGGGTCGTCCCGGACGTCGGCCATGGGCTGGGCGCCGCCGTCGAGGTCGATGACGGACAGTCGCCGGTGGCCGAGGGCCGCGTGCGGGCCGATCCAGACCCCTCCTGCGTCGGGCCCGCGCAGGGCCATGGTCGCGGTCATCGCCTCGATGACGGGGGCGCTTTGGCGGACGTCCTGGTGGAAGGACACCCAGCCGGTGATTCCGCACATGTGCGTGCACTCCTTGTGGCGGGCCTGTGACGGGCCTTGTGGCGGGTCGGACCGTGGGTGGAGCCGGCGGGGCACGCGGGTCGGTGTCCGGCCCCGGGTGGCCCGGGCCGGCGCCGCCGCCCGGAGGTGCCCGATCCACCAGTCGGGCGGCGGCCGCCCGGGGTTCCAGCCGTTCGGACGGTTTTCCGTCGGCCGCCCGCCCGTTCGGCCAGAGCCCCCCGCCGAGGCCGCCGCCGAGGCCGCCGCAGGCCCTCTCCCGGCCGGACCCCGCGGCGACGGAATTCCGCGGCGACCCGGAACCGGGGGCTGACTAGTCACCGTCCTGCATATATAGTCACCCGACATATGCAGTCCGCCTGAACGAGGGTCGGACCACGAAACTGAGGGGGAAGTGTGTCCCACACCGATCCGACCGGCCGTTCCGGACGTACCAGCAACACCGTGCTGCACCTGGACAACGTCACCCGGGTCCACGGCCAGGGCGCGTCCGAGGTGCAGGCACTGCGCGGCATCGACCTGTTGGTGCACCCGGGCGAGTTCGTCGCCGTGATGGGCCCGTCCGGCTCCGGCAAGTCCACCCTGCTGACGCTGGCGGGCGGCCTGGACAGCCCGAGCACCGGCCAGGTCCTGGTCGAGGGCACCGCCCTCGGCGGGCTGAGCCGCCGGAAGCTGGCCGCGGTCCGCTGCCGCTCGATCGGCTACGTCTTCCAGGACTACAACCTGATCCCGGCCCTCACCGCCGCGGAGAACATCACGCTGCCCCGCGAGCTCGACGGCGCCTCCGGCCGCTCGGTGCGCCGCGAGGCCCTCGCCGCCCTGAAGGAGCTCGGGATCCCCGAGCTCGCCGACCGCTTCCCCGACGACATGTCCGGCGGCCAGCAGCAGCGCGTGGCCATCGCCCGCGCCCTGATCGGCGAGCGCCGCCTGCTGCTCGCCGACGAGCCCACCGGCGCCCTCGACTCCGCCACCGGCGAGGCCGTCCTCGCCGTCCTGCGCGCCCGCTGCAACGCCGGTGCCGCCGCGGTGATGGTCACCCACGAGGCGGCCCACGCCGCCTGGGCCGACCGCGTGGTCTACCTGCGCGACGGCCTGATCGTGAACGAGAGCATGAACGTCACCCCCGACGCGTCGGCGCGGCTCGGCGGCTACGGGCAGAGCGGGGTGACCCGGTGAAGCTCAGTGCCGTCAGGGTCGCCCTGCGCATCGCCCGCCGCGACGCCCTGCGCGCCAAGGGCCGCAGCGCCCTCGTCGTCGCCATGGTCGCGCTGCCCGTCCTCGGCGTCGCCGGCGCCGACATCGTCCACCGCAGCGGCCAGCTCACCCCCACCGAGCGGGTCGAGCGGCTGATGGGCGGCTCCGACGCCCTGATCAGCAGCTTCTCGCTCGGCCGGACGATCGAGCAGGCGCCGTTCGCCGAGGACGGCACCCTCGTCACCCAGGTCCCGCAGGGCAAGGCCGCCACGCCCGAGGAGACCAGGAGCGCGAGCACCGACCCCGCCGCCCTGGTCACCGGGTTGCTGCCCAAGGGCAGCACCCTCATCGGCGCCCGGCCCGGCCCGGAGGCGAGCGCCGGCTCCCGCGAGGGCCTGCTGCGCACCACCACGACCGAGGCCGACCTGACCAACCCGGTGTGGACCGGACGGCTCGACCTGGTCGACGGGCGCGTCCCCAGCGCCCCGCACGAGGCGGCCGTCACCCGGGCCTTCCTCGACCGGTCCGGCCTCGCGCTCGGCGGCTCCACCGCGCTCAAGGGCCTGGAGAAGACCCCCTTCACCATCACCGGCGTCATCGAGCACCCCGACGACCTGCGGAAGGTCGAGCTCGTCGGCCGCCCCGGAGAGCTGATCGACCCGCTCGCCGCGAGCGAGGCCGCCGCGAAGACCGCGCCCTCCGAGGCCCCGCCGGCCAAGCAGACCTGGCTGGTCAAGCTCCCGGCCGGCGCCACGATCGACTGGGCCAAGGTCCAGGAGTTCAACCGGTACGGCTACACCGTCACCTCGCGCGCCATCGCCCTCGACCCGCCCGCCCGGTCGGCCGTCCCCTACTTCGAGCACGCCTTCCGGTACGCCGAGACGTCCGCCCCGGACACCACCAAGCTCGCGGTGGGCACCGTCACCGGCATGGCGCTGCTGGAGGTCGCCCTGCTGGCCGGCCCCGCCTTCGCGGTCGGCGCCCGCCGCTCGCGCCGCCAGCTCGCCCTGCTCGGCGCCGCCGGCGGCAACCGCGCCCATGTCGGCGCGGTGGTGCTCGGCGCCGGGGTCGTCCTCGGACTGGCCGGCGCCCTCGCGGGTGTCGTCCTCGGCACCGGTCTGGTCGCGCTGCTGCGGCCGTGGATCGAGCGGGCCGGCGGCAGCCGCTTCGGCCACTTCGCCGTGCCGCCGGTCGACCTGCTGGCCATCGCCGGCATCGGCCTGTTCACCGCCCTGCTGGCCGCCGCGCTGCCCGCCGTGCAGGCGGCCCGGCGCAGCGTCACCGCGGGCCTCAGCGGCCGCGACACCGTCCGCCCGCCGAACCGCTGGACCACCCTGCTCGGCGTGCTGATGCTGCTCGGCGGCGGCGCGCTCGCCCTGTTCGGCGCCGTCACCCGCACCGGTGTGCCGGGCGAACCGGTGGCCGGCGGGTTCGACGCCCGCACCCTCGCGGTGCTGGGCGGCGCCGCCACCGCCGAACTCGGCCTGCTCGCCTGCACCCCGCTGCTGGTCTCGCTCTTCGGGCGGCTCGCCCGCCACCTCCCGATCGGGCCCCGACTCGCCCTGCGCGACTCGGCCCGCCACCGCTCCCGGACCGCCCCCGCCGTCGCGGCGGTGATGGCCGCCGTCGCCGGCTCCGTCGCCGTCGGCCTCTACACCAGCGGCATGGACGCCGAGGGCCGCCACGACTACCGCCCGCAGACCCCGAACGGAGCCGTCACGCTGACGGTGGTCGGCAAGGCCCCCGAACTGCCGCAGCTGCGCAGTGCGATGGAGCAGGAGATGCCGGGCCTCGGCGCCCGCGCCGACCTCTACCAGGCCGTCTACCGGTTCTGCGACAACTGCTCCAGCACCGTCAACCTCAAGGGCGGCGAGCCGGCGACGAAGCGCTGGGTCGACCCGGGGAAGCTGGTCGTCGGCGACGCGGCCGTGCTGCACAACCAGTTCGGCGTGCAGGACCAGGCCGCCGAGCAGGCGCTCGCCGCGGGCAAGGCCGTCGTGTTCGACCGTGCGTACCTGCACGACGGCAAGGCCGTGCTCGAACTGCGCGGCAGCGGCGGGGCGACCAAGCCCGGCGAGGCCCCCAAGCCCGAGCTCCAGGAGGTCGGTGTGGAGGCGGTGCTGGTCGAGAACGCGTCGGCCGCCCGCTTCGGCTCCGGCCTGGTGGGCCCGGCCACCGTCCAGAAGGCCGGGCTCAGCCCCGAGCCCACCGGCTCGGTGTGGCTGCCCGCCACGCCGCCGGACGACCGGACGCAGCAGCGTGCCGAGGCCGCGACGGCCCGGCTGGACCGGCTCGCCCGGCTGGAGGTGGAGCGCGGCTACCAGCCGAAGGACGACCTGATGTCCCTCGCGCTGACCGGCTTCGCCGCCCTGGTGGTGCTCGGCGCCGCCGGCATCGCGACCGGCCTGGCGGCCGCCGACTCCCGGCAGGACCAGGCGACGCTGGCCGCGGTCGGCGCCCCGCCCCTGATCCGCCGCACCCTGGCCGCCCTGCAGTGTGCGCTGATCGCCTTCCTCGGGGGTGTGCTGGGCACGGTCAGCGGGTTCGTCCCGGCCCTGGGCCTGCTGCGGTCGAGGACCCTCAACCTGGGCATGCAGGGGGCCCTGGAGGCCGCGCCCTGGGGGACGATCGGGCTCATGCTGCTGGGCCTGCCGATCGTCGCCGGGCTGGCGGCCGCGGCGCTGACGCGCTCGCGGGTACCGCTGGTGCGACGCGCCTCCTGACACCGGGTCGGCCGCGTCGGGCCGTTCGACCGCGCCGCCTCCGCAGGCTTTCCGCCGCGGGGGCGGCGCGGTCGTGTCCGCAGGCCCACCGTTCCGGGGGCGGCGGTCGCGGGGTGCGGCGCGATGGCCGGGACAGAATCGGGACAGTCTGACGATCATCTGATGATCGGGGGCGAAGTAGCGTGCTGTCACCGCCCACTGAGGTCATGTCAACCCACCGGAGAAGAAGGCCATGCCGCCCCGCCGCACCGCACGACCCGTCCGCCGGGCGTGCTGCCTTCTCCCGGCCCCCGCGGAGGTCTCCGCCCCCTGACCACGGTGGCCCGACAGGGGCCGTGCCGCCGGGGGGCGGCACGGCCCTTCCGTCGGGCCACCGTGCCCGCCCCGGCACCGACCGCGGCGACCTCGCCGGAGGCCGCCCTCGACGTGTTCCGGCAGGTCAGCGCCGGGCCGATGCTCCGCCACGGCGGTGGATTCCGGCCGGGAGTGCACAGCACGGTCGGAGAAGCCCGCCGGGATCCGGGCGGCCGATACTGGGCTCACCCGGTCCGGCGAGTCCACCGCGGAGCGGACGCCGGCGGTCCGGTTGGGCCGGGAAAAAGTTTTTCGCGACCATGTCGAGAACGGCGCATCGGCGCCGACGAACAAGTAGAGGGGCGCCGCGGGCGTCTCACGTCGCAAGGAGCGGAACCATGAAGTACCTCATCATGATGTACCCGAACGCCGATGTCCTGGCCGCGCTGTCCGAGGACGAGCGCAACGCCGTCTTCCAGGGTCACGGCGGGTTCATGGAGAAGATCAAGGCGACCGGCGAGTTCGTCGGGACCCTGGCCCTGGCCGGCCACGACCAGAGCGCTGTGGTGCGTGTTCGCGGCGGCGTGCCCGCGGTGACGGACGGCCCGTTCGCCGAGGCCAAGGAGTACGTCGGCGGCGCGTACATCATCGAGGCCAAGGACCTGGCGCGCGCCCACGAGATCGCCGCGATGATCCCGGACGCCGCGGTCGAGGGCCTGGGCATCGAGGTCCGGCCGATCGTCTACAGCGAGGGCGCGTCCGTCTGAGCACCTGCCCGGGGGCCGCGAGGCCCCCGGGCTCCCCTTTTTCCTTCGGCACTCCGTGCGCCCCGCATCGAGAGGACGGACACATGGACGAACACATCGAGGTTCCGGAGCTGCTCCGCGACAAGGTCGTCGTCGTGTCGGGTGTGGGCGCCGGGCTCGGCCGGACGCTCGCCGTGCGGTGCGCCCGGGCCGGCGCCGACGTGGTGCTCGCGGCGCGCACCTCCTCCTACCTCGACGACGTGGCCAAGGCCGTCGAGGAGACCGGGCGCCGCGCCCTGGCGGTACCCACCGACATCACCGATCCGGCCGCCGCCGAAGCGCTCGTCGCCGCGACCCTCGCCGAGTTCGGCCGGGTCGACACCCTGGTCAACAACGCACTGGTGGAGCCGCCGCACACGGAGCTCGCCGACACCGAGCTGGACGACATCCGCCTCGGCATGGAGGTCAGCGTCTACGCGGCGCTGCGGCTCTCGAAGCTGTTCACCCCGGCGCTGCGCGACAGCCGCGGCTCGATCGTGATGATCAACTCGTCGGTCCTGCGGCACTCCAAGCGCGCCTGCGGCGCCTACAAGATCGCCAAGTCGGGGCTGCTCGCGGCGGCCCAGATCCTCGCCACCGAGCTGGGCCCGGAGGGCATCCGGGTGAACACCGTGGCGCCGGGACCGATGTGGACCGACAAGGTGAAGGACTTCATCGGGGAGCTCTCCGCCATGCGCGGCCTGTCGGTCGAGGAGGGCTACGCGGAGGTGGCCGCCGACATGGACCTGCGCCGGCTGCAGACGCCGGAGGAGACCTCCGACGTGGTGATCTTCCTCGCCTCGCACCTGGCACGCGCCGTCACGGGCCACACCTTCGACGTCAACTGCGGCGAGTACCACCACTGACCTCGCCACGGACCTGACACCGGCTGCCGACCCGATCGGCAGCCGGTGATCCGTTTTTCGGGCAGCAGTACCGGGGCCGGGGCCCGTCCGAGCGGCGCGGCGGCCCGCGCGGAGAAGTTTCGCGGAAAAGTTCCCCGAACCGGCGCAAGAATCGGTCCGCTGTCTCGACAACGTAGTGAGCGACATTCCGAAATGAGCGAAAGGACGGGCCATGTCCGTCACTACAGCGGAGACAGACCTCCCACGCACGTCTGCGCGGCCCTGGCTGGCACTCGCGATCCTCGCACTGCCGACGCTACTGGTCGCGCTCGACTCGAACGTCCTGTTCCTGGCGCTGCCCAGGCTCACCGCCGAACTCGGCGCCAGCAACGTCCAGCAGCTGTGGGTCACCGACGCCTACGCCTTCATGGTGGCCGGCCTGGTGATCACCATGGGCACGATCGGAGACCGGATCGGGCGCCGCCGGCTCCTGATGGCGGGCATGGCGCTGTTCGCCCTGGCCTCGCTGGCCTGCGCCTGGGCGACCAGCCCGATGATGCTGATCGTGGCGCGCGGCGTGCAGGGCATCGCGGGCGCGACGCTGATGCCCTCCACCCTCGCGCTGATCACCAACATCTTCCGCGACGACAAGCAGCGCGGGAAGGCCATCTCGATCTGGGCCACCTGCACCTTCACGGGCGCGGCGCTCGGGCCCGTGCTCGGCGGCGTGCTGCTGGTGCCGTTCTGGTGGGGCGCGGTGTTCCTGCTGGCCATCCCGGTCGCGGCGGTGGTGCTGATCGCCGGTCCGCTGGTGATCCCGGAGTTCCGCCCCGAGCAGGCGCGGCGCCTGGACCTCGTCAGCGTCGTGCTCTCCCTGCTCGCGATCCTGCCGGTGGTGTACGCGATCAAGGTGCTCTCGCTGGGCAACGGGAGCGTCCTGTCCGGCCTGGTGCCGCTGGCCGTCGGCCTGGTGTTCGGCGTCGTGTTCGTGCGCCGTCAGCTCTCGGGCGACGACCCGCTGCTCGACGTGCGGCTCTTCGCGAACAGCTCCTTCACCCTGATCCTGACCGCCCTGGCGCTGGCCGGGATGATCCTGGCGGGCACCGCCCTCAACGTCACCCAGCTGCTGCAGACGGTGCTCGGCTACTCCCCGCTGGCCTCGGCCATGTGGTTCGTCCCGATGGGGCTCTGCATGGCGGTGGGGACGATGTCCACGCCCGCCCTGCTGCGTTCGATCCAGCCGCGGACCGCGATCATCGGCGGCATGCTCCTCTCCGCGGTCGGCGCGGCGGTGCTGATCGGGGTCAACGGCGACCACGGCGCCTGGCCGATCGTGCTCGGCACCGCGGTCATCGGCCTGGGAGCCGGTCCGATGTTCGCGCTCGGCATCGGTCTGGTGGTGGGATCGGTGCCCCCGGAGCGCGCGGGTTCGGCCGCCTCGATGGCCGAGACCGCGAACTACCTCGGCGGTGCGCTCGGCCTGGCGGTCCTCGGCACGATCGGCTCCGCGGTCTACAGCAACGGCATGAGCGGGATCGGCTCCGAACGCGCACAGGAGACGGTCGCCGGCGCCGCCGACGAGGCCGCGCAGCTCGGGGCCGACGCCTCCGCGGCGCTGCTGAAGACGGCGCACGCGGCGTTCGTGGACGGTCTGAACACCGTCGCCGCCGTGTCCGCCGGGGTCTTCGTCCTGCTGGCGCTGCTGGCGGGGATCTACTTCCAGCGGGCGAGCCGCGGCGCCACCGGCGACTGACCCGGCGGCACCCCGGTACGACGAGGCCGGCGCGGGACCTTCGGGGGTCCCGCGCCGGCCTTGTCGTCACCTGGTGTCAGTGCTCGACCAGGGAGAGCGTGCGCGTCGGGCAGTCGTCGACCGCCGCCCGCGCGCCGTCCAGCTGGGCGCCCGCGACCCGGTCGACCAGTACCACCACCGTGCCGTCGTGGTCGTCCTGGTCGAACAGCTCCGGCGCGGCGAGGTAGCACCGGCCCGCGCCGATGCAGCGGTCCGGATCGGTACGGATCTGCATGGGTTCCCCCCTCACCAGGTGACCGGCAGCGCGTGCAGGCCGTAGTTGACGTGCTGCTCCTTGAACCGCAGCGCGTCGACGGACTCGACCGCCCGCAGCTCGGGTATGCGTTCGAACAGGGTGGTCAGGGTGACCTCCAGCTCGGTCCGCGCCAGGTGCTGGCCGAGGCACTGGTGTGCGCCGAACCCGAAGGCCAGGCTGCGGTCGACCCGGTCGATGTCGAAGGCGTCCGGGTCCGGGAAGCGCTCCGGATCCCGGTTGGCGCCGACCGTCAGGCCGAGCACGCCCTCGCCAGCCGCGATCCGGACCCCGCCGATCTCGACGTCCTCCAGGGCCACCCGGGAGTTGGCGATCTCGGCGATGGTGAAGTAGCGCAGCAGCTCGTCGACCGCCGCCGGCCAGCGCGACGGGTCGGCCATCAGGGACTTGCGCAGCACCGGGCGGTCGAGGAGCAGCATGGCGCCCAGGCCGATGACGTTCGCGATGGTCTCGTGGCCGGCCATCAGCAGCATGAAGGCCATGCCCACCAGGTCGCGGTGGTCGGGAACGCCCGGCTCGCCGCGCCGCGCCGCCAGCCGGCCGATCAGGTCGTCGGTCGGCTCCCGCTCCTTGTCGGTGACCAACTTGTCCATGTAGCCCATGAGTTCAGCGGTGGCGCGGCCGCCGGCCTCGGGGGTGGTGGCATTCATCAGGATGAACGAGGTCCGCAGGAAGAACGCGCGGTCGGCGAAGGGGACGCCGATCAGTTCGCAGATCACCAGCAGCGGCACCGGGTTGGCGAAGGCCTCGATGAGGTCGACGGGGCGGGGCCCGGCCAGCAGCCGGTCGACGTACTCGTCGGTGATCTCCTGGATCCGGGGCCGCAGGCGGCTGATGCTGCGGGGGGTGAAGTCGGCGGCCACCGCGCGTCGGGCCGAGGTGTGCTCGGGCGGGTCCATCCCGACCAGCGAGGTGGAGAACTCGGGCGCGGGGACCTGGTGGTCCATCATCAGCGGGTACCCCGGGCGGCGCAGGTCGGAGCTGAACCGGTCGTCGCCCAGCATCGCCTTGACGTCTTCGTAGCGCGTCGCGGCCCAGGCGAGCTTTCCGCTGGGCAGCCTGATCTTGCCGAGGGTCGGTCGCTCGCGCAGGTCCCGGTACCCCTCCGGCAGGGTGTACGGGCAGGTCCTGGGCATCGGATAGGACGGGGGCTCGGGATACTGGGTCGGGTCGGCCGCGTCGGCCATGGCTTCCTCCGATGGTGACTGGTGAGGGTCAGTCAGGTCTGGGGCTGGGGCTCAGACTTCGGACGGTTGGGCGCGGGGCGGGGCGCCGGGCGGCTCCACCGGCGCATGGCGGGCACCTCGACGGTCTTGTGCAGCACCCAGGCGAGCGCGACACAGAGGGCGTAGAGGCCGATGATGAACAGGATGGCGACGGGCGTGCTGAACGCCGTCGGGGTGTAGGAGTGCGCGTAGCCCACCAGGTCACCCGCGAACGCCGCGTGCACCGCGAACATCACGGTGATGTGGATGATGTAGAAGGCGAAGGACAGTTCCCCGAGCCACACCATGAAGGGCGTGCTGAGGATCGTGCGGCGGCCGGACTGGTCCCGGACGGCCAGGGCGCCGATCAGCAGCGCGGCCGGGACGGGGTAGAACGCCGCGATCCCGAAGGGGATGGGCAGGTGGTACAGCAGGAGGAAGGCCGCGAGGTTCAGCAGGACGGCCGGCATGATCCGGATCCTCGGCCACCGCCCGGAGGCGATGATCCGGGCCAGGAACATGCCGATCACGAAGTCGATCGACCGGACGGGCGGGAAGAAGTACAGCGCCCACAGCTGGGGCCAGGATCCGGCGGGGTAGAACTGGCTCGGCGGGAACCCCGAGAGCAGCGGGTAGCTGATCACCGGGAGCAGGATGGCGGTCGCACCGAGACCGATGATCCAGGACCACAGCGCCCGGTAGCTGAGCCGCCGCACGAACCGGAGCAGCAGCGGGAACATCGCGTAGCAGAGCAGTTCCACCGCGAGCGTCCAGGTCGCGCCGTTGAACTGGTACATGATCAGGTTCTGGGAGGGCCACCAGTTCTGCACCAGGAAGAGGTTGGCGATGGCCGGCCCCCACCTGATCGTCTCGCCCGCGGCGGCGAACTGGCTCAGGGCGATGACCGCGATCAGGACGTGGGCGGGGCCGATGCGCACCATTCTGCGCCGCCAGAAGCCGACCGCCGTCTGGCCCGGCTTGGCCGACCAGGTGAGCACGAATCCGCTGAGGACGAAGAAGAACGAGACCGCGAGGAATCCGATGCGCCCGTTGCCCGTCAGGGTGTTGAAGACGGAGAGCGGGTCCGGGTCCGAGAAGGCTCCGAGGACGAGCGCGTGACTGGCGAAGACGAAGACGACGGCGACGGCCCGCAGGCCCTCCAACGACGGCAGTGTTGCCGCTCGGGCAGGTAACGGCGAGTTCATGGGAATCCTCTTTCTCCGTGGTGGGGAACGGCCGGGTGGTGGAATCCGATCTTTCGCTGGGCGGGTGGCGCCGCGCGACGCCACTCGCAGGTACGTCGGACCCGGGAAAGGGAATTCGACATCGTCATTTCTTCCAACGTGCTACTCCTCGGACGCCTGTCGGGGCGCCCTGACGGACCGACGGCTGTGGCCGGGGCCGAAGCCCCGGCCACGGACCGGCGGTTGTTGCGGCTGCGTGTTCGAGTAATGCGTTCGAGTGGTGCCGAAGTGGTGTGTTCGATCGGTGCGGGGCGGTGGTCACCGCCGCCAGAACAGGAGGTGGGTGACTCCGCTGGAGCTGGGCACCGTGTCGAGGTGGTAGCGGTCGAGCAGCTCGGTGTGGCTCTTCCAGAGCTGCTCCCCCCGACCGAGGTCGACGGGCGCGACGGCGAAGTGCATCGTGTCGACCAGGTCGGCGTCGATGAACTCGCGGACGGTGGTGACTCCCCCGCTGATGCGCACGTCCCGGTCCCCGGCGGCCTTCTGTGCCTCCTCCAGCGCCTCGGCCGGCTTCGCGTCGATGAAGTGGAAGGTGGTGTCGGCCAGGGTGAAGGACGGGCGCTCGTAGTGGGTGAGCACGAAGACCGGCGCGTGGAACGGCGGGTTCGCGCCCCACCACCCCTTCCACTCGTGGTTCTCCCAGGGACCGCGCTGGGGGCCGAACTTGTTGCGCCCCATGATCACCGCGCCCGGCGGGCGGGCGTGGTCGCGGGTCAGGTAGTCGTCCAGGCCGCGGGTGCCGCCGGGGTCGGTGCGGTTGACCCAACTCGCGGTGGCACCGGCCCAGGAGAAGAGGGGCCCGGGGTCCGCGTGGCCGAAGGGCCGTTCCAGGGACTGCCCCTCACCCGTACCGAACCCGTCCCGTGACACGTTGAAGCACTGCACCCTCACCAGCTGCGACATGCCTTCCACACCTTTCCTCGGGGGGCGATCCGGCCACCCGTACGGTCCGGCGCCCGCGCCTCCCAACGACCGTCGCGCAGGCGGGGGCACGCGGTCGTGGACCGTCCGGGTGACCGCGCCCCGCCGGAGCCGGCAGGCGCCGGGCCCGGTGATGGTCCGAAAACCCGGGCGAAGTGCAGTGGGCTCGGCTTGGATGTCGAGGGAGGGCCGCCCGCGGCGACGTCTCAGGTACAGGGCACCAGCCGGTCGCGCAAGGGATCAAGGAATGATGAGATGAAGTACATGCTGCTGATCCACATGAACCCGGTAGTCTGGGACGGTCTGTCCGAGAGAGAGCGGAACGCCGTTTTCTCCGAACACGCCACCTTTCAGCAGGACATCCTCGACTCCGGTGAGATGGTGATGACCCAGGCCCTCGCCGATCCGTCCAGCAGCGCCACGGTCAGGGTCCGCGGCGGCCGGCCCGCGGTCACCGACGGCCCGTACCTGGAGGCCAAGGAGTTCCTCACCGGCTACTACCTGGTCGACTGCGAGTCCAGGGAGCGCGCGGTCGAACTGGCCGGACGGATCCCCGAGGCCCGGTACACCGGCATCGAGGTCCGCCAGGTCGTCTTCGAAGCCGATACCGAGAGTTGAGCCGATGAACCGTGACGCCCGGGTCGAGGATCTGCTCCGATCGCTGGCACCGCAGGTCCTCGGCGCGGTCGTCCGCCGCTACGGGCACTTCGATGCCTGCGAGGAGGCCGTCCAGGACGCGCTGCTGGCCGCCGCCGTCCAGTGGCCCGACCAGGGCGTCCCCAACAACCCCCGGGCGTGGCTGATCACCGTGGCCGCCCGCCGGGTGATCGACGGACTGCGCAGCGAGCAGGCCCGCCAGCGCCGGGAGGCCACCGCCGCCGCGCTCACCCCGGCCGACGAGACGGTCACACCCGGCCCGGGCGAGGAGCCCAAGGCGGCCGAGCAGGACGACATGCTCACCCTGCTGTTCCTGTGCTGCCACCCCTCGCTCACACCCGGCTCGCAGGTCGCGCTCACCCTCCGGGCCGTCGGGGGTCTGACCACCGCGCAGATCGCACACGCGTTCCTCGTCCCCGAGTCGACCATGGCCCAGCGGATCAGCCGGGCCAAGCAGCGGATCAAGGCCACCGGGCTGCCGTTCCGGATGCCGCCGCAGAGCGAGCGCACGGAACGGCTGGCGGTCGTGCTCCAGGTGCTCTACCTGGTCTTCAACGAGGGCTACACCACCACCAGCGGCCCCGACCTCCAGCAGCCCGAACTCGCCCGCGAGGCCATCCGGCTGAACCGCGAGCTGCACCGGCTGCTGCCCGAGGAGGGCGAGGTCGCGGGCCTGCTGGCGCTGATGCTGCTGACCGACGCCCGCCGTCCGGCCCGCACCCGGCCCGACGGCAGCCTCGTCCCGCTCGCCGAGCAGGACCGCTCCCGCTGGGACCAGACCGCGCTCAAGGAGGGGCTGGCGCTGATCGCCGAGACCCTCCCGCGGATGGTGGCGGGGCCGTACCAGGTGCAGGCGGCCATCGCGGCGGTGCACGGCGAGGCCGCGCACGCCGAGGACACCGACTGGCCGCAGATCATGGCCCTGTACGAGGTGCTGGAGCAGATGTCCCCCGGCCCGATGGTGACGCTCAACCACGCGGTCGCCCGCGCGATGGTCCAGGGCCCGGCGGCCGGGCTCGAACTGCTGGCGACCCTGGAGTCCGACGGCCGGCTGGAGGGCCACCACCGGCTCGCCGCGGTCCGCGCCCACCTGCTGGAGATGAGCGGGGACCTGACGGCGGCCCGGAACAGCTTCCGGGAGGCCGCCCGGCGTACCGGGAGCATTCCCGAGCGCCGCTACCTGGAGACCCGGGCCGATGCGCTGGACGAGCAGCGGTGACCGACCGCCGGACCACCGGGCCCTGAGGTCCCGGCAGCGGTTCGGGGACCTCAGGGCCCGGCCGGGTTCCGGGGCCGCCCCCCGTACGATGGCGCGGTACGAGTGGTCGGGCGGGTGTGGAGAGGGGCGCCGAGGTGCTGCGCGGGTTCGGTGACCTGGAGGCCGAGATCATGGACCGGCTCTGGTCCTGGGGCCGGCCGGCGGCCGTGCGGGAGATCGTCGACGACCTCCGGCGGCAGCGGGCGGTGGCGTACACCACCGTCACCACCGTGGCGGACATCCTGCACACCAAGGGCTGGCTGCGCCGGGACAAGGTCGGCCGGGCCTGGGTCTACGAACCGACCTGCACCCGGGAGGCGTACACCGCACAGCTGATGCACCAGGCCCTGGAGAGCACGCCGGACCGGGCCGGGGCACTGCTGCACTTCGTCGACCGGATCAGCGGGGACGAGGCCTCGGCCCTGCTGGCGGCGCTCGCCCGGGTGAGGGACCGGGACGGCGAGGGCCCCGGGGACGCCGGGTGACGCTCGCGCTGCTCGGCCTCCATCTGCTGCTGGTCGGCGCGGTACTGCCGAGGCGGCTGGCGGGTTCGACCCGGCTCCAGGCGCATCCGGCGGCGGGTGCGGCGGTCTGGGTCGCGCTGATGGCCTCCTTCGTCACCGCGCTGCTGCTGGCGGCCCACCACCTGGCCGCCCCGCTCGGGCACGAACCCGCCGGCCTGGTGGGCCTGTTGCCACACGCCGAGCCGGCTCCCGGCGCCGGGAGCCCGGCCGCGTGGTGGGCCCCCGCCGCGGCCGCGGCCGCCCTGGGCGCGACGGCCCTCGGGGTGGCCCTCCGCGCGGCACGGCTGCGCCGCCGCCACCGCGCGGTCCTCGACCTGGTCGCCGTCCGCGACCGCCGGTCGGACGTCCTGGTCCTGGAGGACCCCCGGCCGGCCGTCTACTGCCTGCCCGGCCGGCGGGCCCGGGTGGTCGTCTCGCGCGGCGCGCTGGACCTGCTGGACGGGCGCCAGCTCGCGGCCGCCCTCGCACACGAGCACGGGCACCTCCGCGGCCGCCACCACCTGGTGCGGGCCGGGGTGGACGCCTTCGCCCTGGTCTTCGGCCCGCTGCCGCTGGCCCGGACCGGCCGGGCCGAGGTGGCGCTGCTGCTGGAGATGGCCGCCGACGACGCGGCGCTGGCCGAAGTACCGCCCACGGTCCTGGCCTCCGCGCTGTGCGCGCTGGCCACCGGGGCCCCGGTGGGCGGCGCTCCGGGCGCCTCCCTCGCGGCGGCCTCCACCGGGGTACTGGCCCGGGTGCAGCGCCTCGGCCGGACCGGCGGCCCGCGCGCCCGCCGGTTCGCCCCCGCGTGGCGCATCGCCGCCGCGTCCGGCCCGGTGCTGCCCTACCTGCTGGCCTGCGCGCCGCACCCGTAGCGGGAGCGTCGGCCGGACGGGAGCGTCGCCCGGACGGGAGCGTCGGTCACGCCGCCGGCGGGAGCAGGTCTGCGGCCCGGGCGGGTCTACGGGCGGACCCCGCCGACGTAGGGCATCGCGGAGATCGGGAGCACCTCGACGTTCTTGCCGGTGCGCGGGGCGTGGATCATCTTGCCGTCGCCGATGTAGAGGCCGACGTGGTGCAGGTCCGGGTAGAAGAAGACCAGGTCGCCGGGTTGCAGGTCGGCGCGGGAGATGCGCTGGCCGGCGTTCCACTGGTCCTGGGAGATGCGGGGGAGCCTGACGTCGGCGGCGCGCCAGGCCGCTCCGGTCAGGCCCGAGCAGTCGAAGCCGTTGGGGCCGGTGGCGCTCCAGACGTAGGGCTTGCCGAGCTGGGCGTAGGCGAACTGGACCGCCGCCGCGGCGCGGCCGGTGGCGGGGCCGGTGAAGGCGGGGCGCTCGGCGGCGCGGGAGGCCCGGGCGGCGGCGTCCTGGGCGTTGACCCGGGCGCGGTCGCCGGCGCTGAGCTTGTTGAGCAGTGCCTGGGCCTGGGCGAGCCGGTCCTGGACCTTCTTCTTCTCCTCCGCCAGGGCGGTGCCGACGCTGTCGAGTTGGGCGAGCATGGCGGTCGCCTCGGTGCGGTCCTGGTCGAGCCTGCGCTGATCGTTGCGGGCCTGCTTGAGCAGGGCGGTCTGGGAGTCGACCACCTGGTTCTGTGCGGCGGCCCGGTCCAGGTAGCTGCCCGGGTCCGAGCTGAGCATCAGCTGGACCGACGGGTCGATGCCGCCGGTGCGGTACTGCTCGGCGGCGATCGCGCCGAGCTGGGTCCGCAGCTGGTTCATCTCCTCCTGGCCGCGGGCCACCTTCTCCTGGATCCGGCCGGCCTCGCCCTGCAGCCTCCGCTGCTTCTCCTGGAAGCCGTTGTAGCGCTCGATCGACTGCTCGGCCTCCTCGTTGAGCTGGTCGACCTGCTCCTTGACGGAGTTCAGCGCGGGCGCCGGTTCGGCCAGGGCCGGCCCGGCGGAGAACACCGCGCCGCCGGCCACCGCCGTCGTCACGACCGCCATACGGGCCCGGCTCGGCGGGCTGGGCTTGCGGCGCTTTCCCATGGGCGGTGTACTCCTTCAGGGGCATGACAGAGCAGGACGGCGTACGGCTGGGCGGGGTACGACTGAGCGGGGCTGGGCACTACCGGACGAACCACTACAAAAGGGGCACAGCAGGGGCGCGCGAGGGCACGGCAAGGCGGAGCGAGGCAGGGCAAAACAAGGCAGGGGGGTGACAGAGGGGGGAACCGTCCCCATCCGCCACCTTCTACTAAGTAACTTAATAGATGATGCCCGTCAGCCCGCAACCCCCCTCTCCACCCCCCTCTCCTTCCGCGCCCGGCCCCCTCCCCCGTGCCACTCGGCCCCCTCCCGTCGCGCGCGCCGACCCCTCCCTCCCGCCGCTCACCCCCCTCTGCGCCTCCTCCCACCCCCCAGGCGCGTGACCAGGAGTGCAACGGAGTGCAAAGGGAGGGAAAGGTCACACCCTCCGCCTCTGCTGCGCTCCCGCCACCGACCGCTAACCTGCGGGGCATGACGGTCCCGCCCGAAGGGCTTCCCCTGGCCGCCGAGTTCCCGGCCGGCACCCGTGAGCAGTGGCAGCACCTCGTCGAGGGCGTGCTGCGCAAGTCGGGTGCGGCGCCCGCGGACGGCGCGGCCGCCGAGGAGGCGCTCACCACCGCGCTCCAGGACGGGCTGCGCGCCCGTCCGCTGTACACCGCCGAGGACACCTCGGCCGACGCCGGCTACCCCGGCTTCCCGCCGTTCGTGCGGGGCGGGCGGCCCCAGGGCGCGTCCGTCTCCGGCTGGGACCTGCGCCAGCGGCACGCCGATCCCGACCCGCGCCGCACCAACGAGGCGGTCCTCGCCGACCTGGAGAACGGCGGCAGCTCGATCTGGCTGGAGCTGGGCGGCAACGGTCTGCCGGTCACGGCGCTGCCTGACGCGCTGTCCGGCGTCTACCTCGACCTGGCCGCCGTCGTGCTCGACGCGGGCCCCGAATCGGTGGCCGCCGCCGAGCAGTTGTTCGCACTGCTGCGCGAGCGCGAGGTCTCCCCCGGCGCCGCGACCGGCAACCTCGGCGCCGACCCGCTGGGCCTGCTGGCCCGGACCGGTGACGACGGCCCCACCGACGCCCTGCTCACCGACGCCGCCGCGCTCGCGGCCCGCTGCGCCGCCGAGTACCCGGGCGTCCGGGCACTGACCGTCGACGCCCTCCCGTACCACGAGGCCGGCGGCTCCCCCGCGCAGGAGCTCGGCTGCTCGCTGGCCACCGGCGTCGCCTACCTGCGGACGCTGACCGCCGCCGGCCTGACCGTCGACGCGGCGCTCGGCCAGCTGGAGTTCCGCTACGCGGCCGACGCCGACCAGTTCCTGACGATCGCGAAGTTCCGTGCGGCGCGCCGCCTCTGGGCCCGGGTCGCCGAGGTCTCCGGCGCCGCCGCGGAGGCGTCGGCGCAGCGTCAGCACGCCGTCACCTCCACCGTGATGATGACCGAGCGCGACCCCTGGGTGAACATGCTGCGCACCACGGTGGCCTGCCTGGCCGCCGGGGTCGGCGGCGCGGACGCGGTGAGCGTCCTGCCCTTCGACAGCGCGCTCGGCCTGCCGGACGCCTTCGCCCGCCGGATCGCCCGCAACACCCAGTCGATCCTGCTGGAGGAGTCCCACCTGGCCCGGGTCGTCGACCCGGCCGGCGGCTCCTGGTACGTGGAGCAGCTCACCGACGAACTGGCCCGGGCCGCCTGGGCCTGGTTCCAGGAGATCGAGGGGGCCGGCGGCCAGCGCGCCGCCCTGGCCGCCGGGCTGGTCGGCGAGCGGATCGCCGCCACCTGGGCCGTGCGCACCAAGGCGCTGGCCAAGCGCCGCGAACCCGTCACCGGCGTCAGCGAGTTCCCGAACCTGGACGAGCAGCCGCTGGTCCGCACGCCGGCCCCGGCCCGGCCCGGCGGCGGACTGCCCCGGGTGCGCCGCTCCGAGGCGTACGAGGTGCTGCGCACCCGCTCGGACGCGCACCTCGCCGCCACCGGCGAGCGCCCCCGGCTGTTCCTGGCCTCCATCGGCACGGCCGCCGCGCACACCGCCCGGAGCACCTACGCCGCCAACCTGTTCCAGGCCGGCGGCATCGCGACCACCTCCGTGGCGGGCACCGACGCGGCGGCGTTCGCCGAGGCGTTCACCGCCAGCGGCGCCACCGTGGCCTGCCTGTGCTCCAGCGACCAGCTCTACGGCGAGCACGCCGAGGCGGTCGCGAAGGCGCTCAAGGCGGCGGGCGCCGCACGAGTGCTCCTGGCCGGGCGTCCCGGTGAGCAGCGCGAGACGTACGAGCGGGCGGGCGTGGACGACTTCGTCTTCGCGGGCGGCGACGCGGTCGCCGTCCTGACCTCGCTGCTGGACCGGATCCTCGGCGAGGCCCCGACGCCGACCCTTGGCGAGAGCCTGAACGAGATCCCGGCCGGGGTCCTCGACACGGACGGAGTGGCGCGATGATTCCCGACTTCACCGGAATCGGGCTGGACGGCGGAGCGGGAGCGGCGGTCGGCGACGGCCAGTGGCGCTCCGCCTGGCGGCAGGCCACCGGCAAGGACGTCGACGAGCTGGTCTGGGACACCCCCGAGGGCATCGGCGTCAAGCCGCTGTACACCTCGGCCGACCTGGCCGGCCTGGACTTCCTGGGCACCTACCCGGGCATCGCCCCGTACCTGCGCGGGCCCTACCCGAGCATGTACGTCAACCAGCCCTGGACGGTCCGCCAGTACGCGGGCTTCTCCACCGCCGAGGAGTCCAACGCCTTCTACCGCCGCAACCTGGCGGCCGGTCAGAAGGGCCTCTCGGTCGCCTTCGACCTGCCGACCCACCGCGGCTACGACAGCGACCACCCGCGCGTCACCGGCGACGTCGGCATGGCCGGCGTGGCCATCGACTCCATCTACGACATGCGCCAGCTCTTCGACGGCATCCCGCTGGACCGGATGTCGGTGTCGATGACCATGAACGGCGCCGTGCTGCCGGTGCTGGCGCTGTACATCGTGGCGGCCGAGGAGCAGGGGGTGCCGCCGGAGAAGCTGGCGGGGACCATCCAGAACGACATCCTCAAGGAGTTCATGGTCCGCAACACCTACATCTACCCGCCGCAGCCGTCGATGCGGATCATCTCGGACATCTTCGCGTACACCTCGCAGAAGATGCCGCGGTACAACTCGATCTCCATCTCCGGCTACCACATCCAGGAGGCCGGGGCGACGGCCGACCTGGAGCTGGCCTACACCCTGGCCGACGGCGTGGAGTACCTGCGGGCGGGCCTGGACGTCGGGCTGGACGTGGACGCCTTCGCGCCGCGCCTGTCGTTCTTCTGGGCGATCGGCATGAACTTCTTCATGGAGGTCGCCAAGCTCCGCGCGGCCCGGCTGCTCTGGGCCAAGCTGGTCAAGCAGTTCGACCCGAAGAACGCCAAGTCGCTGTCGCTGCGCACTCATTCGCAGACCTCCGGCTGGTCGCTGACCGCCCAGGACGTGTTCAACAACGTCACCCGCACGTGCGTCGAGGCGATGGCCGCCACCCAGGGCCACACCCAGTCGCTGCACACCAACGCCCTCGACGAGGCGCTGGCGCTGCCGACCGACTTCTCGGCCCGGATCGCCCGCAACACCCAGCTGCTGCTCCAGCAGGAGTCCGGCACCTGCCGCTCGATCGACCCGTGGGGCGGCAGCGCGTACGTCGAGAAGCTCACCCACGACCTGGCCCGCCGCGCCTGGCAGCACATCCAGGAGGTCGAGGCGGCCGGCGGCATGGCCAAGGCGATCGACGCCGGCATCCCCAAGCTGCGCGTGGAGGAGGCCGCGGCCCGCACCCAGGCCCGGATCGACTCCGGCCGCCAGCCGGTGATCGGCGTCAACAAGTACCGGGTGGACAGCGACGAGCAGATCGACGTGCTCAAGGTCGACAACTCCTCGGTGCGCACCCTCCAGATCGAGAAGCTGCGCCGGCTGCGCGACGAGCGCGACGAGGCCGTCTGCCGCGACGCCCTGAACGCGCTGACCCGGGCCGCCGAGGCCGGCCCGCAGCGCGGCGGCTCGCTGGACGGCAACCTCCTCGCCCTCGCGGTGAACGCGGCCCGGGCCAAGGCCACGGTCGGCGAGATCTCCGACGCCCTGGAGAAGGTGTACGGCCGGCACTCCGGCCAGATCCGTACCATCTCGGGTGTGTACCGAGACGAAGCCGGGCCGTCGGCCCCCGTGCAGCGCACCCGCGACCTGGTCGAGCGGTTCGAGCAGGCCGAGGGCCGGCGCCCGCGCATCCTGGTCGCCAAGATGGGCCAGGACGGCCACGACCGCGGCCAGAAGGTGATCGCCACGGCCTTCGCCGACCTCGGCTTCACGGTGGACGTCGGCCCGCTGTTCCAGACCCCGGAGGAGGTCGCCCGCCAGGCCGTCGAGGCGGACGTGCACATCGTCGGCGTCTCCTCGCTGGCCGCCGGGCACCTCACCCTGGTGCCCGCGCTGCGCGCCGAACTCGCCGAGGCGGGCCGGGAGGACATCACCATCGTGGTCGGCGGGGTCATCCCCCCGCAGGACTTCGACGCCCTGTACGAGGCGGGCGCCGCGGCGGTCTTCCCGCCCGGCACGGTGATCCCGGACGCGGCGTTCGACCTGCTGAAGGCGCTCGCCGCCGACCTCGGCCACGAGCTGTGAGCCGCTGAGCCGATGCCGCCCCGGACGATCGACCTCGACCAGTACGCGCAGGGGGTGCTGGCCGGCTCGCGTGCGCACATCGCGCGGGCCATCACCCTCGTCGAGTCCACCCGCCCCGACCACCGCGCGCTCGCGCAGCAGCTGCTCACCATGCTGCTGCCGCACGCGGGCGGGGCGATCCGGGTGGGCATCACCGGTGTGCCCGGTGTCGGCAAGTCGACTTTCATCGACGCCTTCGGCACCCAGCTCACCGGACTCGGCCACCGGGTCGCGGTGCTCGCCGTCGACCCGACGTCCAGCCTCACCGGCGGCTCCATCCTCGGCGACAAGACCAGGATGGAGCGGCTGGCGGTCGACCCGAAGGCCTTCGTCCGTCCCTCCCCCACCTCGGGCACGCTCGGCGGCGTGGCCCGGGCCACCCGCGAGTCGATGGTGGTGATGGAGGCGGCCGGCTACGACGTGGTGCTGATCGAGACGGTCGGCGTCGGACAGTCGGAGACCGCGGTCGCCGGCATGGTGGACTCCTTCCTGCTGCTCAGCCTGGCCCGCACCGGGGACCAGCTGCAGGGCATCAAGAAGGGCGTGCTGGAGCTCGCCGACGTGATCGCGGTCAACAAGGCGGACGGCCCGCACGAGACCGACGCGAAGGCCGCCGCCCGCGAACTCGCGGGCGCACTGCGCCTGTTGCAGGCCCCGGACGCCGCCTGGACGCCGCCGGTGCTCACCTGCAGCGGCCGCGACGGCAGCGGACTAGACACCCTCTGGGAGCGCCTCCAGCAGCACCGCAAGGTGCTCGACGCGACCGGCGCCCTGGAGGCCCGGCGCCGCGACCAGCAGGTCGAGTGGACCTGGGCGATGGTCCACGACCAGCTCTTCGCCCGACTCCACGAACACCCCGAGGTCCAGCGCCTCACCCCCGGCCTCGAACGCCAGGTCCGCGACGGCACCCTCCCCGCCAGCCTGGCAGCCCAGCACATCCTGGACGGCTTCTTCGGCCCGCCCGACCAGACCTGACCACGGAACCGCCCCCGGCCCAACGCCGGGGGCGTCCCTGCTCCTGCGTCGACCAGGCGGCACCGGCAACCGTTCATCAGGCCGAGAAGACACCGCACGGCCAGCGGCCGAGCCAGAATGCCGCGGTGGACTCTTCCTGGCCGCGCACGGCAGCCTGTCCCAGCTGTCGAGGTGGGGGCCGCGATGGTCCGTGAGTACCTGGCACGATTCGACGAGGCGCGAGCTGCCCGGATGCTGCTGCTCGCCGACATCATCCCGCCGTCTCGGGGAGGAACATCGTGAGGCCCACGCCTGCCGACCCTGCCGCCTGGAACGCCTACCTCGCGGAGGGCAACGCCAAGCAGGCCCGCAAGCGCGTCGCCGCCGACGTCCTTCTCCGTGACCCGGTCGGCCGGATCCTCGCGGTGAACCCGACATACAAGGACGGTTGGGACCTGCCAGGGGGCATGGTCGAGGCGAACGAGCCGCCGCACTCCGCAGCCGTCCGCGAGCTGCGCGAGGAGCTGGGCTTGGACGTGGCGCTTCGTGGCCTGCTGGTCGTGGACTGGGTGGCACCCCACGGTCCCTGGGACGACCAGATCTCCTTCATCTTCGATGCCGGTGTGACCTCGGTCGGCGGACGGCTGGAGCCGCACGACGACGAGCTTTCCGAGGCCGCGTTCCTACCGGCATCGGAGGTCCGCGGGCTGGTGCGTGACCGCTTGCGCAGGCGGCTAGACGCCGCGCTCCTCGCACTCGACGACGGGCGCACCCGGTACCTCCACGATGGAGCACCCCTCTGGTGACGGGTTCCGGACCTCAGAACGCCCCCGGCCCGGCCGAGGCCGGGCCGGGGGCGTTCTGCTGCCGTGGGTCCGTCAGGCGGAGGTGGCTGCCGTGAAGCGCTGCGAGACGTCCTGCCAGTTGACGACGTCCCAGAGCTTGGTGACGTAGTCCGGGCGGACGTTGCGGTACTGGAGGTAGTAGGCGTGCTCCCAGGCGTCGAAGGCGAGCAGCGGGGTGGTGCCCTGGCCGACGTTGCCGTGGTGGTCGTAGACCTGCTCGACGATCAGGCGCTTGCCGAGCGGCTCCCAGGAGAGGATGCCCCAGCCGGAGCCCTGGACGCCGGTGGTGGCGGTGGTGAGCTGCTTCTTGAAGGCCTCGAAGCTGCCGAAGTGCTCGGTGATCGCATCGGCCAGCTCGCCGTCGGGGCGGTCGCCGCCCTCCGGGGAGAGGTTCTCCCAGAACAGCGAGTGCAGCACGTGGCCGGACAGGTGGAAGGCGAAGGTCTTCTGCAGGCCGACGAGGCCGCCGAACTGCTCCTTGTCGCGCGCCTCGGCGAGCTGCTCCAGGGTGTCGTTGGCGCCCTTGACGTACGCCGCGTGGTGCTTGGAGTGGTGCAGCTCCAGGATCTCGGCGGACATCGCCCGCTCGAGCGCGGAGTAGTCGTACGGCAGGTCGGGAAGCGAGTAGGTGCCCATCAGGACACGGCCCCTTTCGGCGAGTTCAGCTGTGATGATCGTGCCGGGTACACACTATTGCGTATTAGTTGCAAGAACGAAGCATATGCGTCTGTGTATTCCTGGCGGCCCGGGGGCTCCGACCGGCCGACTCTTCCGCACGCTGCGAGACGCTGCGGGGCGCTGCGCGAGCCCCGCCGGAGGGGGGTGGCGGCGCACGCCGGTGTACGGGTCCCTGACAACGTTTCGGTTGCGGTGGGGATCAATCCCGCCCAGGGCCTTCCCGTCGCGATGCGACATGTGCCATTTTACATGTCACACATCGAGCGGTCGCGCCCCCCAACACGCGGCCCCGAACGGCCCCGGAGGCCCCCACAGATGCGTCCCTTCCGGATATCCAAGGCCCAGGCGCGAAGGGTGCCGGCGCTCGGCGCCGCCTTCTTCGTCGCGCTCGGCCTGTTCGCCCCGCAGAGCTTCGCCGCCCCGGCCGGCCAGGCGTCCGCCGCCACGCCGCCGGCCACCAAGGCCGCCGCCCCGCGGGCGATCCCGGTCCCGAAGTCCCCCGAGGCCACCACCGGCGGCCGTCCGCTCGCCGCGGAGGACGACGCCAAGGCCGCCACGCCCAAGGCCGCCGCCACCACCACCCCGACCAGGGCCGCCAAGCAGTTCTCGGCGGCCGCCGCGGGCAGCACCTGCGACCTCTCCGCCTTCACCAACGCCTCGGGCAGCGCACTGGTCGCCAACGTCAAGGCCGCGAGCCTCGACTGTCTCAACACGCTCTACCCGCTGACCGGCACCGACGCGGGCAAGGTCTTCGGCGAGGCCAAGATGGTCGCCGTCGCCGACGCCCTGCGCACCAACGCCGCCGCCTACCCCGGCGACAACTCCGCCTCCACCGGGCAGCTGGTGCAGTTCCTGCGCGCCGGCTACTACGTGCAGTGGTACCACAGCGACGTGGTCGGCCAGTACGGCCCCACGCTGCAGACCTCGATCCGCGGAGCGCTGGACGCCTTCTTCGCCGCCCCGCACAGCACGGACGTCACCCAGGCCAACGGCGAGACCCTGTCCGAGGCCGTCACCCTGATCGACAGTGCCCAGGAGAACGCCCGGTACACCGCCCCGGTGAAGCGCCTGCTCGGCGACTACACCACCTCCTGGCCCAAGTCGATGACCGACGCCGTGGCCAACACCAAGACCGTCATCGAGGACGGCTTCGACCAGCCCGCCTACATCGCCGCCCTCCAGGCCGACCCGGGCTTCGCCACCACCATGTCCTCGTTCGTGACGCGGAACGCCTCGCTGATCAACGGCGGCGACATGGTCACCTCGATCGGCATCCTGATCGGCAACCTCGTCGCCCACGACGAGCTCAAGGCCCAGGGCCGGCCGATCATCAAGGACCTGGTCACCCGCTTCCCGCTGGTCGGCGCCACCGCGCCGCTCACCATGAACCTGGTCTGGTTCACGGAGAACAAGGACAAGGGCAACTGCTCCGTCTACGGCCTCTGTGACCTGCCCACCCGGCTCCCCCCGCTGGTGCTCACCAACGAGCGCACCTGCAACGCCAACCTGCGCGTCCGCGCCCAGGAGATGACCGCGCAGCAGCTGGCGGACACCTGCACCAGCCTGATCAACGAGGACGCCCTGTTCCACAAGGTGATCCAGGACAACGGCGCGATCCCCGGTGACGTCAACACCAACCTCGAGGTCGTCGTCTTCGACGACTACTACGAGTACAGCCTCTACGCGGGTGCGATGTACGGCATCGCGGTCGACAACGGCGGCATGTACGAGGAGGGCAACCCGACCAAGGCCGGCAACCAGGCCCGGTTCATCGCCCACGAGGCCAGCTGGCTGCGTCCGGACTTCCAGATCTGGAACCTCAACCACGAGTACACCCACTACCTCGACGGCCGCTACAACATGTACGGCGACTTCGACGCCGGCATGGTCACCCCGACCATCTGGTGGGTCGAGGGCATCGCGGAGTACATCTCCTACAGCTACCGCAACGTGCGCAACGCCGACGCGATCACCGAGGCCGGCAAGAAGACCTACAAGCTCAGCGAGCTCTTCGACACCGTCTACGACCAGACCCCCGACGCCAACGTCAACTCGAACCGGGTCTACCGGTGGGGCTACCTGGCCGTGCGCTACATGCTGCAGTCGCACCCGGACGACGTGAAGGCGGTGCTCGCCAAGTACCGCACCGGTGACTGGAACGGCGCCCGCACCCTGCTCAAGAGCACCATCGGCACCTCGTACGACGCCGACTTCGCCAGCTGGCTGACCGCCTGCGCGGCCGACAACTGCGGCACCCTGCCGCCGGTCCAGACCGCTCCGCTCTGCACGCTGCCCGACACCCGGCAGTTCGACAAGAACTGCCGCCGCGACAACGCCGCGGCCACCACCGGCAACTACAGCTACAGCTTCCTGTACCTGCCGGCCGGGGTGAAGTCGCTGACCATCACCAGCGCCGGAGGCGCCGGCAACGCCGACCTGTACTACAACGGCGGCAGCTGGGCCACCAACAGCTCGTACCTCGCGAAGTCCGCCAACCAGGGCAACGGCGAGAGCCTCACCATCACCAACCCGCCCGCCGGCTGGGTCTACTTCAGCCTCTACGCCCAGCAGGGCTTCAGCGGCGCGACCGTCACCACCACGTACACCACGAGCTGATACACCGTCACCTCACGGCGGGCCCCGCGGAGATCTCTCCGCGGGGCCCGTTTCCGTGCGCCTCCCACGGAGAAGCCGCAGGGCGGCACGGGCGGCGACGGGCGCCGCGGACCGTCAGTCCCGGACCGGCGGATGCAGGGCGAGCACCGAGGGGACCAGCTCGGGCGCGGCCAGCCGGAGCAGGCCGTACCCGATGCCCGCCAGGCCCACCATCAGGGAGGGGCTGTGGACCCCGCGCGGCAGTCCGCAGACCCAGCCTCGCCCGTCGAGGGCGTCCAGGGTCGCGGCGGCCTGCCGCAAACCGGCGCCGCGCCAGGGCCCGCCGGCCAGCAGCAGCGGCTCCAGATTGCCGAGATCCCCGTGGCAGAGCGAGAAGTTGAGCCCGAACCCGTGGCCGGCCACGGTCTCCAGGGCGGTCTCCCGCCCCTTGCGGAGCAGCTCGGCCCGGCGGCCGTCCAGCAGCCCGGACAGCTCGACCCTGGCGAGCGCGACGCCCGCGGCGCCGTGGCACCAGAGCACCGGGAAGGACGGGCCGGACGGGCCGCCGTCCTCGCGGACGTCGCGCCAGTTGGCCTCGCCCGGGTCGAACAGCGTGTCCTCGTAGGCCAGGGCGGCGAGGGCGAGTTCGGGCAGCCGCTCGTCGCCGAGCAGCCGGCCGGCCCGGGCCAGCGCCCAGGCGATGCCGGAGGCGCCGTGGGCGAAGCCGGCGAGCGGCCGGTCCGCGGTGCCGGCCAGCGCGGCGGGCAGCCAGCCGGCGCCGCCCTCGGGGTGCGGGCGGGCCTGCTGGACCAGCCGTTCGGCGCAGCGGGCCAGCGCGTCGGTGACGGCCGCGCCGGGGCGCAGCGCTCCCCAGGCGGCCAGGCCGCCGATGGTGCCGGCCCCGCCGGCGATCAGGTCGTGGGCGGTGTCCTCGCCCGCCGTGGCCGCCGCCCGCCGGACCAACCGCTCGGCGAGGGCGTCGAGTTCGGGGTCCGGCCGGTGGGCGGCGAGCTGGGCGAGGGCGTAGAGGAGTCCGCCGGTGCCGGTCAGGCCGCCGCCGAGGCGGTCGGCCTTGCGGCGGATCTGGTGACGGAGCGTCAGTTCGGCGGCGCGGGCGGCGGTGTGGTGCTCGCGCTCACCGGTGACCCGGGCGAGGCGGTCGAGGAAGAGGGCGACTCCGGCGGTGCCGCTGTACAGGTCCGGCCCGAGTTCGGCCGGGGCCCAGCGGCCGGGCGGCGCCCAGTTCGGCCCGGCCCAGGCGAGGTCGGCCCGGCCCCGGTACGCCTCGCGCAGCAGTTGTTCGCCGGCCTCGACGGCCTTGGCCAGTGCCCGCGACCGCAGCGCCGCCCCGGCGGGCTCGGCGTCAGGGTCGACGGCGGGCTCAGCGACGGGCCCAGCAGCAGACTCAGCGGCGGGCCGAGCGACCGATGCGACCGATGCGGCCGACAAGGCAGGCGCCGCCGTCCGGCGCGGCTCCCGGGCGCCGTCGGCCGTGGCGACGGAGAGCCGCAGCAGCTGCACCTGGCGGGCGAGGTCCGCCGGGCCGAGGGCGGCCAGCTTCTCCAGGGCGAGGTCCAGCGCGGGGCGGTCGGTGACGCCGGGGATGACGGCACCGCTCGCCGCGCGGGCGTCGACGCCGTCGGGGCGGATGGTGAACACGGGGACGTCGCCGAGCCACAGGTCCGCGCGCTCGTGGTCGAGGAAGGCGCGGGCGTGCTCCTCCCAGCGGGCGAGGGCCCAGAGGCGGTCCAGATGGCGGTCCTGGTCGAGGGCGTCGCGCAGCAGGTCGGGGTGGCAGGCGGTGGCGAGCAGGCTGCGGTACTCCAGGGTGTCGCGGCGCAGCAGCCTCGTCTCGTCGCCCGCGAAGTCCATGAGCAGCGCGCGGACCTGGTCCTTCTCCCCCCCCAGCAGCCGGTAGGCCTCGGTGAACCCGGCCTCCAGCTCGGCCGCGTAGTCGGCGGTCCGCAGCGGCTGCCCCGGCGGGACGGGCCGGCTGCCGGTCGCCTCGACGGGCACCCGCCGGTACTCGATGCGCAGTTCGTCGGTGCCCAGGCCGGCCAGGACGGGGGCGGCGCGCGGCGGCAGGCTGTCCGGATCCCAGCCGAGCGCCGACAGGTCGGTGCCGCCGTTGCCCTGTTCGTCCCACATCCGCTCGGGGAGCAGGCCGGAGCGGAGCACCGAGTGGCGGGCCTGGTGGCGGGCCAGGCGTTCGGACTCGGAGAGGTCCTTGGCGGGCTCGCGCAGGTCGGGGTGGAGCAGCGCCTCCAGGTCGATCAGGACGGGCTGGTCGCGGACGGCGAGCAGGTTCTGGGCATGGCAGTCGACCGCGTCCAGGACGTAGAGGAGCGCCGCGAGCGAGCCGGCCCGGTGGTGGAAGTCCCGCAACTCGCGCTGGTTGCGGGCGGGTTCGGCGGTGATGTGGGCGGCCCAGCCGTAGCCGTCGCCGGCCAGGTGGTCCGGGTCGAGCAGCGGCAGCCGCAGCCGCGCGTTGAGCCACTGCAGCAGTCGGCGGTAGTGGAGTTCGACGCCGAACGGGCGCGGCTTGTAGACGATCCGGGTGCCGTGCTCGAAGCGCAGGGCGCAGACCGTGGCACCGCCGCGGTGGGAGTCGCCGAGGCCGGTGGCGAGTTCGGTGATCCGGCCGAGCGGGCGGCCGGCGGCGAAGACCCGGGAGAGCGCGGGGAGGTCGGCGGCGAGGCGGCGCAGCAGGGTGAGGTTGGTGTCGGTCCACTGCTCGGCGGCCAGGGCGAGGCGGCGGGCCAGCACCGGGTACTCGGTGAGGAGGTGCAGCGCCTGCTCGGGCTCGGTGATCCGGTCCAGGAAGGACTGGTAGCGCTGTTCGGGGGTGTCGCCGGTCAACTGGCCGGTGAGGCGGGCGATGTGGAGCTCGGTGATCACGGTGCGGACGGTCAGCGCGTGCGCGGCGGCGGTGAGCGCCGGGACGAGCAGGGCGGTGAGCTCCTCGGGGGTGCCCAGGGCGGCGGCGCCGGGGTCGGTGCGGCGGAGCTCCGTGAGGCCGGCCCGCAGGCGGTCCCGGGCGGCGGCCAGCAGCGGGGCGGCGACGGCGGCGAAGGCGTTCTCCTCGCCGATCCGCAGCCCGTCCGGGGCGGCGGGCGACTCGTAGGCGGCGGCGAGCCGTTCCGCCCACGGTTCGGGCGCGCCGAGGCGTTCGGCCAGTGCCTCGGGTGGTTCGGCGAGCAGGGCGCGCAGGGTGTCGGTGGCGAGGCCGTCGGCGGCGAGCCGACGCTCGAACCAGTCGTCCTGGTCGAACGGTGCCTGGCCCCGCCAGCGGTGCAGTACGCGCTCGGCCCGCTCCACACTCGCGGGATCGGGCGTGCCGCCCTGCGCGGCCCGGCCGCGCCGGCCGAGCGGTACGGCCCGGGCCGAGGCCCGCCGGAATTCGGACGCGTCGGGCACGGCCGGTGCCACCTCTCTCGTTTCGTGGACCCGGCCGGGGTGGACGGGCCCGGGTGCGGTGCGCCCCCGGGCCGAGGCGCCCGGGGACACACCGCGCGGTCAGCGGCTGCGGCGGCTCAGAAGCTGCAGAGCCGGCTACAGCTGGACTGCGAGAAGCAGGTGCTGTTCTGCACCGCGGCCGTGACGTAGACCTCGCCCGCCGGGTCGCCGGCCGGGTGCAGCTGGTGGCCCTGGCCGAGGGTCAGGCGGAAGTCCTCGTCCTTGAGTGCGCGGACCTGGTCTGCCGTGGGCAGCATGATGCCTCCTGGGGAGTCGAATCCGACATGAACGTGCCAGGCCCCGGATCCTCCCAGCGCGTCATCCGCCGCACCAGGGCCGTGCCGCGGGCGCGGCTCGGTTCCGGCCAGGATCGCGCTGCCGACTCGGCCCGGCCCGGGGCCCCCGCGACCCGCCGGGCGGGCCCCGGGCCTGCGCCTCGGCCGCCGGACGGGGCTCCGCGCCCGCCGGGCGGCATGTGACCGGAATCCGGACGACGCCGACCGGTCGAACAGGACGGAAGGTTTCGGACGCCTCGCCCGGGGGAGCCGAGGGGCTGCTCTGAGTGGCACCCCCGGTCGGCCGCGACCAGGATGAAGGTCCACGGCGAGCCCGACCCGATCGGAGTGCGATGACCGACCACCAGCACCATGTCGTTCTGCTCACCTTCGAGGGCGGCGAGGGCTGCCACCCCGCCTTCGAGGAGGCCGAGCACCTGCCGGGCATCCGCCAGTGCGCGGTGCTGGAGCGCTCCGCCGACGGCCTGCTGGAGGTGCGGGAGGGCTACACCCGGGGGGCGGGCGTGGCGACCGTCGGCTCCGGCGTGGTCGGCGGCCTGGTCGGGCTGCTGGGCGGCCCGCTCGGGATGCTGCTGGGCTTCGCCGCCGGGGCAGCCTTGGGCAACGCCGCCGAGGAGGGCCGGACGACGGCCGACGGGGCCGGGCTGATCGTGCTGTCGGCCCGGGTGCCGGACGGGGCGTCGCTGCTGGTCCTGGACATCAGGGAGTCCTCCCCGGAACCGGCCGACCGGCTGGCCGCGCGCTTCGGGGCGGCGACGGTGGAGCGGATCGTGGCCGACGAGTTCGCCGAACAGGTCCGCGCCGCGGAGCGCCGGGCCGAGGAGTCCTCCGAGGACGCCGGCTGACGCCGCTCCCGCCCCCGGGAAGCCGGTGGCGGGAGCGGCACCCTGCCGGTGTCAGGCGTTGCCCCGCCCGAGGTAGCGGCTGGCGACGTCGTTGCTGCGGTTGCGGCTGTTGAGCATGTCGTCCTGGAGCGCGTTGATCTCCGCGCTGTCCGGGCTCCGGCCGTGGTCCCGGGCCCAGATGGCGACCAGGTCGGACATCTCGCGGTTGGCACCCAGGTAGGTGTCCGAGATCTTGGCGTTGGCCTCGCTGTTGTTGTGGTCCTTGACGTCGAGGCTGACCGCGTACGTCCAGGTGTCGAGCAGGCGCTGGGCGCCGTCGCCGACCCACTTCACCGCGGTGATCGGGGTGCCGATGGTGTGGTAGAGCGCCTTGGCCTTCCAGTCGGCCTGGGCGTTCTTGTCGTCGCGCTTGTCCATCTCGATGTCGGCCCGGATGGCGTCGTAGGTGCCGAGCCCGGCCGCGCCCTTTCCCATCACGTCCTTCAGCTGGTCACTGCTGGGGTTGGGCCCGAGGGCCGCGAACTCCTGGGCGACCTTCGCCGTCTCGGCCTGGTGCAGGGTGCCGTACGCATCCGGGTTCTCGGAGACGCCGCGCATCAACCGCACCAGGCTGTCCTGGCCGACCGCCATCCGGACGGTGTCTCCCTCCGTCCACACCGAGTCGTGCCCGGTGTGGCCGTTGTAGAGGTCGTTGCGGCCGTTGAGCAGCTCGTGGGTGTCACCGGTGTAGTCGGCCAGCGCGTTCGCGAGCGGCTGACGCAACGGGCCCTTGATGTTGTCCCCGCCGTGGCCCTCGTCCAGGGTGACGATGGTGTCGTGCATGATGCGGGCCTGTGCCTCGGTGTGCCTCCCGTCGTGGGGGGCGCCGGCCGGCTCGCCGGTGGAGGCGGCTTCGAGAGCGGCGGCCAGACCGCTCCGGGCGAGCGCGTCGTCCGTCCTGGCCAGGGCGACGTAGGCGGTCATCCAACCCTCGGGCCAGTCCCGGTCCTTCAGCAGGAAGTGCAGCCTCTTGTTGGAGCCGTCCGGGCCCGGGTCCAGGTAGGAGGTGGCCACCTCGGGCTGGCGGCCCATCACGCCGAGGACCTCGTCCAACGGGTCCGCGCCGAGCGAGGTGCCGTCGTGGGAGGCCTTGTAGCCCCACGGGTTCTTGTCGTGCTTCTCGACCTCGATGATGTCGTCGGCGAGGTTGCTGAGGAAGCCGGTGGAGTACTTGGCGTCGCCCTTGGCCATCAGGGTGCCGAGGATCTGGTAGCCGTAGACCGGTTCGGTGCCGGAGCCGAAGTTCTTCGTCCCGGTCTTCTTCATCTCCTCCCGCCACCTGCGGTAGAAGTCGCTGTTGGTGTCCTGGGTGGCGGAGGCCAGGGATCGGGTCAGGTCGGTCTGCAGACCGGCGAACGCGGCCTTCTTCGCGGCGTCCTTGCCGGGGTCGTTGAGCTTCTCGGCCAGGTTGAGGGTGCCGTCGGTGCCGAGCTTGTCGAGCAGCGCCTGCGAGAACTGCGGGCTGTCGGCGTTGGCCCGCATCAGGTTCTGCAGCTGCTGCAGCTCGTCCGCGTTGAGGCCGTCGATCCGGGTGGCGAGGGCCGCGGCCCGCTGGGCGTCGGCCGCGTCGCCGCCGCCGATGGCGTCCTTGTTGAAGGAGTTCTCGACACTGCCGGCCTTGGAGGCGCTGCGCAGGGCGCGTGACGCCCGCTGGTCGGCGTCGGTGGCGCGCTGCATCCCGGCCTGGATGGCGGCGCTCCACTTGGCGGCGGCCTCCTGGTACTCCCGCGACGCCCCGGGGTCGTGCTGGATCGCGTTCCGGGTCTGCGGGTCGAACATGCCGATGTCGAACACCACGACGCCCGTACCGGTGACCTTGAGGTCCGCCTTCACGGCGCCGTCGGCGGCGTCCCGGACCTGCTTCTGCGCGGCCGCGAAGTCCGCGGCCGCGTCGTCGAGCAGGGAGGCCATGGCCCTCGCCTCGACCTGCGCGGCGACGATCTGGCCCTTGGTGCCCTGCAGTTGGATAGAGGCCAGATAGGACACCGGCCCGTTCCACCCTGTGCCGGTCACCGCGAGCACGTCGCGGTCCATCGTCCCCTCCATGGCGTGGAAGCGCTCGGCCATGGCGCGCCACTGCACGGCGGCGGCGGAGAGGGTTTCGGGCTTTGCGTTGAGGACGTCCTCGTATCCGAGCACGGTGCTCACCCCGCCTTGAAGGGGTCGGCCAGGAAGCCGTCGGTGGACTGGTAGTTGAGCGAGGTCTGCTGCATGGCCGCACTGTTCTTGTGCAGCCGCGCGGTAAGTGCCTCCACCTGTTCGTGCCACTCGGTCAGGGAGGCGCGCAGCGCCGCCGCGGTGTCCCACCCCCGGTGCCCCTGGGCCGCGGTCTCGGTGGACTCGTTCGCGAGCGCACCGATGTTCGCGCTGTCGAGCGCCATGCCGTTCAGTGCCGTCTGGGCGCTGTTGAGCGCCTGCGTGTTCACGCTGAACCCGCCGTTCGGTCCCGGTGCGGTCATGTCCGGAACTCCTCCCCCATCGGAAAACAACCGGTCGAATGTCACGCACGGACCCCGCGTGACGGGCTCTACTCAACTGGCCACCGCTACTGCCAGCAAGAGGCCTTGACGGGTTGTTACCAACTCATCGAAAGCGCACGACGCACGGGCGGCGGGGGTGGACAGCGACGCGAACCCCGGGCCGGAGTAGCCGGCCCGGGGTTCGCGTCGCTGTCGGTGCCGCGGCGGCTCAGCCCGTCGGACGGGACGAGGGCAGCGCGCCGGTCAGCAGCGGCCACTCCCGGTGGAACGGCGGCAGCGGCAGCTTGCCCTCCACGATCGGGGTCCCGAAGACCTTCAGGTGCGCGAGCAGCGACCCGTTCAGGTCGATCCCGCCGAAGAGGCCCCAACTTCCCTGGACCTGCGGCGGGTTGCCCGAGGTGTCCACGGCGAGCGAGCCGTCGATCTGGCCGCGCAGGTACGGCGCCAGCGTCGCCTCCACGCCGACCGTGTCGTACAGGCCGACGCTCACCTCGGCGCCGAGGCCGGCCCGCACCGCCGCCTTGCCCGAGAGCCGCAGCCGGACGGGGGAGACCGTCGTGTTCGCCGCGTCGGTGACCGGGCTCCAGCCGCGGTCGCCCGCGTAGTCGGCCCGGACGCTCCAGGCGCCGGTGACCTCCTGCTCGGCCTCCAGGTGGACCTTGCCGTCGGCGCTGATCTCCAGGTAGCAGGTCAGCCCGAGGTTGACCACGACCGGCAGGCCCGCGACCGTGAGGACGGGGCTGGCCTGGAGCTTGGCGAACGGCAGGCGCACCGGGGTGCCGGTGGCGCGGCCGAGGTCGCCGGTGACCTTCCACTGGGCGTGGGCGCCGAGGTCGAAGCCGATCGACGCGGTGCGCGGGCTGCCCGCGCCCGCCCCGTGGTAGGCGAAGTGGACGGCCGGGTGCAGCTGCAGGGATCCGGACGCGTCGGCGCTCGCGCCGTCGGGCAGCGGGATCGGGGCCTTGACGTCGACCTCCAGGGTGCCGGAGGCGTCGGCCCGGGTCGTGCCGTTCTCCCGGCCCACGGTGGCCTTGAGGTCCTTGACCAGCGGGGTCACCTTGATGGCCTGCGGGTCGACGGCGACCTGGCCGTCCGCCTCGGCTCCGCCCAGCAGCTCGGCCAGGGTGGCCGGCCGGGTCGAGATGCCGACGGTGTCCCCGGTGCCGGGGCGCACCTCGGTCACCGCGACCAGCGCGCCCTGGGGGGCGGCGGCCGTCGGCGGGCTGGCGATGAGCTGGCCGGGCTTGACGGCCGCGGCCTGGCCCGTCTGCGGGGGCGTGGCCGAGGAGCCGGAGGACGGCGCGGACGGCAACGCGGGCGAGGCCGCGGGCGCGGAGGCCGCCGCGGAGGCCGGCGCGGACGTGGCTGCGGCGGAGGGCGAGGCCGGGCCCGCGGGGGCGGTGGCCGCCGCGGCTCCGGACAGCACCGCCGTGCCCTTGACCGGGTCGTAGGCGGCCAGCTGCAGGGTGCTCGCCGCGGAGGAGACGGCGGCGCCGTCCTTCCCGGGGGTCCCGATGGCGACCTGCTGGACGCCGGGCTGGGCCGCCGCCACCGGCAGGGCGCCCGCCGCGGGGCGCTGGGACGCGGGCGGGGCGGCGGCCGGCGTCGAGGCGGCGGCGCGCGGCGCACCGGCCCCCGACCGGGGCGTCGCGACCCCCGCCGGGGAGGCGGCGACGGACGGGACGACCGGGGCGACCGCGTCGGCGGCGGTCGAACCGGCCTGCGGCACAGCGGAGTTCGGCCCGCAGGCGGCGGCGCCGAGCAGCAGCAGGGAGACGAGGGCAGGGCGGACGGCCGTGCCTATGGAGCTCTTCAACAAGACTCTTCCGGAGCGGCGGACGAGGACACGACCGCTCGTGATCAGGGGACGCGAAGGCGGCGCGAACGGCCGCGAGCGCTATGTTACTGATGAGGAATAAGTTTGTCGAAGACATGCAAACAGCCTCGACGGCGGCTTTTCGGCATCAATTCTGTTGTCAGTCAAGAATATTGACTATTCGTCAGGTCAACTCGGCCGGCATCCAGGCCCGGCCTTCGGCGGGAGTCGGCGCCCCGCTACCCCCTCAAACGGCAGGGCCGCACCCCCGCCGTTCGGCAGGGGTGCGGCCCGGTGGCGGGCGCGGTCAGGCCACCACGAGCGTGCCCGTCATGTTCGGGTGGACGTCGCAGTGGTACGCGTACGGGCCGGGGCCGGACGGTGCGGTGATCGTCGTCGACTCCCCCGCCGAGAGCAGGCCGGTGTCGAACTGGCGGCCGGGTGTGGTGGCGGTCAGCGTGTGCCCGGTGTCGTCCTGGTTGGTGACGGTGATGGTCGTCCCCGGCGACACCGTAAAGGTCGCGGGATGGAACGCGAAGTTCTTGATCGTCACCACCATCTTGCCCGCGGAGGCGGAGGCGGACGGCGACCCGGACGGTGAGCCGGACGCGGACGCGGACGCGCTCGCCGAGACGGAGGCGGAGGCGGAGGCAAGGGACGAGGCGAGGGACGAAGCGGCCGAGGCGAGGGAGGAGACGGCCGCGGCACCGGAGGAGGCGGACGATCCGCCCCCGCCGCTGGAACAGCCGGCGGCGCCGAGCAGCAGCCCGGCCGCCGCGCCGGCCGCGACAGCGGTCCGCCATGAACGGGAAGAACGGAGGGTCATCGGGCGGCTCCAGCCTCTCTACCTGCGGCGACCCGCCCACGCTAGGCCCTGCCGAAACGACAGGGCGCAAGCACGGCCGTGGCGGCCCGTCAGCCGGACCGCGGGCCACCCGAACGCCGGTACGCGCGGACACACCGCACCACCGGGGCCCGCCGGAGAGCCCGGAACCCCCTGGAACACCCCGGAACGCCGTCCGGGCCCGGGAGCGGACTGCGCTCCCGGGCCCGGACGGCGTGCACGGCGCCGGCGTCAGGAGTGGCCGCCGCCCCGGGTCGAGACCGCGACGTAGTCGACCCGCATCGGGTGACCGGGTTCGGTGGCCGGGCCCGGGACGCCGCCGAGCGCGGCGGGCAGGTTGCCGCCCACGGCCACGTTCAGGATCAGGAACAGCCCGTGGTGCACGGCCCGGTCCCAGGTCGCGGCGTCCATCCCGGCCGCCGTCACCCGGTGGTACTCGCGCCCGTCGAGGTACCAGCGCACCTGCTCGGCGCCGGGCGTCAGGTCGACCTCCACCGCGTAGGAGTGGAAGCCCGTCCGGCAGTCCTGGCACGCCCGGTCGCCCGAGCCGAGGCCCTTGGGCTCCTGGCAGGGGCCGCCGTCCAGCGTGCCGCAGTGCATCGTGCCGAAGACGGAGTCACGGCCGTTGACGTTCTCCATCACGTCGAGCTCGCCGATCGCCGGCCACCCGGTGTAGCCGTCGCGCAGCCCGGACCCGAGGGTCCAGAAGGCCGGCCAGTAGCCCGCGGCCGCGGGCCCGGTGACGTCGGGCAGCGCGATCGAGGCCTCGATCCGCATCACCCCGCCCGGCGGGGGCGCGAGGTCCGCCCGGCGGGACTCGATCCGGCCCGAGCTCCAGCGGCCGTTCTCCAGGGTGGGCACGATCTCCAATGCGCCCCTGCCGTCGAGGCGGACGTTGGCGGTCGAGTCGGTCATCGTCTCGATCTCCCCGGTGCCCCACTGGGCGGCCGGGCAGCCCGGGTAGCAGGTGCCCAGGTCGTACTGCCAGTTCGTGGCGGAGGGCCGGCTGCCGCCGGGACCGTCGAAGTCGTCCCGCAGGACCTGCGTCCAGCCGTCCGGCCCCGCCGCGGCGCCGCCCGCGGCACCGCCCGCCGAGCCGCCCGGTGTGACGGCGGGCACCAACCCGGCCTCGGTGAGCAGCCGTTCGAGCCTCGGGGTGAGGACGACGGCCGCCACGTTGGTCAGGTGCGCGTCGTCGCGGTAGAGCAGGATCCGCTCCAGGACCGCCGGGCAGGTGCGCCCCGCCCCCGGGCAGAGCACCGAGTTCACCTCGACGGACCGGACGCCGGGCACCCGGCCGGCCGCGATCGCCGCCGCGAGCGGGTCCGGCCACTGGGCGCCGTCCCGGGCGAACGCGCAGGCCGCCGGGTCGTCGGTGTGCCCGGAGACGCAGGCCGGGATGTCCGTCCCCGGGATCGGGGTGTCCTGGAGGTAGACGATCGGCACGCCCATCGCGCGCAGCGGTGCCAGGGTCTTCTCCCAGGCCTGCAGCAGGAGGTCCTGGTCGTCCGTGTAGCGGTTGAGCGAGGAGACCACGACCAGCTTGGGCTTCGGCCCCTGCTGCAGCCGGGCCAGGCTGTTCGCCCGCCAGCTGTCGCACTCCCGGTAGGTGCGGCCCAACTGCGGGTTGACCACCGTGAGTTCGGGCAGCGGGCAGCCCTGCTTGACCAGCTCCTCCAGGGCCCAGTGGCGGCCGGCCGCGATGGCCAGCAGCGGTGAGAACCACTGGCCGGCGTGCGAGTCGCCGAGCAGCACGATCCGGTCCAGGCTGCCGGTCTCGCCGAACAGGCAGGCCGGGCTGGTGGTGGCGCTCGGGGCCACCTCGCACTCACCGTCGGGCGGGAAGTCCTTGCGGGCCTGGACGGCGTCCGGCACCACCGGGCCGCCCTTGGGCGGGGTGGCGGTGCGCGCCAGCAGGGAGGTGCCGTCGGGTGAGCCGGGCGGCAGGCCGAGCATGTCGACGGGGGCGGCCGGACCGAGCAGGCGCAAGGTCCCGGTGCCGACGACCAGCGCCAGCACCACCGGGATGATCACCGCGGCGATCCCCAACGAGAGCCCCCGCCTGGGGAGTTCGGAGACCGTCCGGTTGCGGCGCAGCGGCTGCTCGATCCAGCGCAGCACCGCCGCGGCGGGCAGTGCGGCGGCCACGGTCAGCGCCGCCTTGGCCGGCCAGCCGAGGGCCCCGAGCCGCGCCTCGGCGAGGACCAGGACCGGCCAGTGCCACAGGTAGAGGTTGTAGGAGAGCCGGCCGACGGCCCGCGGGGCGCGCAGGCCCAGCAGCCGGTCCGCGCCGAGGCCGGTGCCGGGTGCCTGGCCGGCGCCGCTGCGGTCCGGTGTGCCCGCGAGGATGACGGCGGCGGCGCCGAGCGTCGGGACGAGCGCCGCGTACCCGGGGTAGGGGGTGGTGGCGTCGTAGCGGAGGATGCACCAGGCGATCGCGCCCAGTCCGGCCCAGCCGGCCGGCACGCGCAGCGCGCGCGGTCCGGGCAGCCGGTGCCAGGGCAGCAGGGCGAGCAGCGCGCCCACTCCGAACTGCCAGACCCGGGAGGGCGTGCCGAGGTAGGCGAGCGAGACGGAGCCGTGCGTCCAGTGCAGCGACAGGGCGAAGGAGCCGACGGTCGCCGCCCCGGCGACGGCGGTCGCCACCGAGCGCACGGCGGCGCCGCGGCGGGCGGCCCGGGCGGTGAGGAGGACCAGCACCGCGAGCAGCGGCGCCCAGAACAGGTAGAACTGCTCCTCGACGGCGAGCGACCAGAAGTGCAGCAGCGGGCTCGGGTCCCGGCCGGCCGCGAGGTAGTCGGTCTGCTGGGCGACGAAGCGCCAGTTGGCCACGGACAGGGCCGCGGCGAGGACGTCGTACTCCAGGTCGGCGCGGCGCAGCGGGACGGTGAGCCAGGCGCCGGCCAGCGCGACCGCGCCGAGCACGACCGCGGCGGAGGGCAGCAGCCGGCGCGCCCGGCGGGAGAAGAACTCCCCCAGCCGGACGCGGCCGGTGGTGACCGCCTCGCGCACCAGGAGTCCGGTGATCAGGTAGCCGGAGATGACGAGGAAGACGTCCACGCCGACGAATCCGCCGGCCAGGCCGGGGAGGGAGGCGTGGAAGGCGAGCACCGCGAGGACCGCCACCGCGCGCAGGCCCTCGATGTCGGGGCGGAAGCCGGCGGAGCGGGGTGTCGGCCCCGGGGTGCCGGACCTCCGGGAGCCGGAGCCGCCGGGTGGCGGGCCGGGGATGGTGTAGGACTCCGGACGGAGGTCCGTCGCCGTGGTCTCAGACATCGGTGTGATGACCTTTCACCCCAGCCAGGGCAGCATCGGGCTGACCCAGCCGGAGGCAAGCAGAGCGGTGAGCACGAGAGTGGCGGTGGCGGCCAGCGCTTCGGGCCAGCGCCTGGGCAGCATGCCGGGGCCGGTCGGGCGCAGGGCCGGCAGTCCGAGCCGGCGTCGGGCCGGTGCGGCGGTGCGGTCCGGGCCGGTGGCACCGTCCGGGCCGGTGGCGGCGGCGGCGCGGTCCGCGCGGGCGGGCCGGAGCTCGCCGAGCAGGTCGCGGATCAGCGGGAGGCCGACCTGGCACTGGACGGCGAGGTAGAGGCCGAGGCCCCAGGTGTGCCCCCAGCCGTTGCGGGCGGTGGCCAGGGCGAGCCCGGCGGCGGCCGCGCCGATCGAGGCGCAGAGCCAGCCGAGCGAGACCAGGACCACCCGGCGGGCCAGGCCGCCGGGCTTCGCCCGCCCCGCGCCGGTGGGCACCCAGGCCGCGCTGCGGCCGCGCAGGGTGTGCCAGAAGGCGGCCGCGGCGGCCACGCTCATCAGGACGTTCGAGCGGATCACCTCGATCCGCCAGCGGGTCCGGCTGATCCGGGGCAGCAGGACGTGCCAGAGCCAGAGCGGCGCGAGCAGCGGCAGGACGTGCCAGGGCCGGATCTGGTCCGGGTACCAGAACATCATCACCAGCGGCGGCAGCGGGGCCACGAAGAGGTTCACCGAGGCGGCCAGGTAGCCGACGATGCCCTCGTAGAAGCAGAGCCGCATCCGCCAGGGCGCGCGGATCCGCTTGAGCACGGGCGAGCCGAGCAGGTGAAGGTTGCCCATCGCCCAGCGGTACTGCTGGTTGACGAAGGACGCCAGGTTGTCGGGCGAGGTGCCCTTGGCGACCAGCACCGGGACGTAGAGGGTCCGGTACCCCTGCTCGTAGAGGCCGAGGCCGGTGAACAGGTCCTCGCTGTGGTCGAGTCGGGCGAAGCCGCCGGCCGCGTCGATGGCCGAGCGCCGGTAGACCGCGTTGCTCCCGCAGCAGATGGCCGCGTCGCTGGCGTCCCGGGAGGGCTGGATCCACCGGAAGAACCACTCCTGGGCGGAGCCGGCGGCGCGCTGGATCCAGTCCATGGACTCGTCGGTGTCGAAGCACTGCGGGCTCTGCACGATGCCGATCCGGGGATCGGCGAGGTACGGCACCAGGTGCCGCAGGAAGTCCCGGCGCGGGGCGAAGTCGGCGTCCAGGATGGCGATGTACTCCGCGCTGCTCAGGGTGAGCGCGTGGTTGAGGTTGCCGGCCTTCTTGAGGTGCCCGCGGTCGGGCCGGACGACGTACGAGTAGCCGTGCGCGGCCGCCAGTTCGGCGACCTCGGCGCGGTCCGCGTCGTCCAGGACCCAGACGGTCAGCGCACCCGGCCAGTCGAGGTCCCGGACCGCCCGGTAGGCGTTCTCCAGGACGTCGAGCGGTTCACCGCAGGTGGGCAGGTACAGGTCGACGGTCGGCAGCTCGCCGGGGTTCCAGGCGTTGACCAGCACCTCGTGGGACTGCCGGGTCAGCCGGCGCTGGCGCAGGCTGTTGACCGAGGACAGTGCCAGGGCGACGACGTTGAGGCCGAGGACGGCGAGGAAGCCCCACAGGGCCGGGGTCCGCAGCGAGAAGGTGAACATGGTCGCCGCTGTGAAGACGAAGGCGAGCGAGGTGCAGATCAGCACCCAGCGGCGCTGCGGCCCGAAATACCAATAGAGCTCCTGATCGGAAGGAGGTTGAGGAAGGTGTTGGACGGTCATGAGGCCCCCACAGCCGCGTTTCTGACAGCTCCGGCGGTCACAGTACCCCATTGGTATAGACCATTAGCGCCAGTGGCCGAGCGGTGGAACACCTCCCGCCGGGGCCGCGCCCGGCCGGTGATCATCTGATCGCGGCGGCCCGGCCGGGGCGGGAATCAGCAGGTCGCGCGGGGGTTAACAGTCGTCCAACTTCCGTACGGGGCACGTTCGCCGCCGGGTGCGGCCCGGCCCGTCGGGGCCGGACCGCACCGCGGTCGGGGCGGTCCGGAGGAGGTCAGGGGAAGGAGACCACCGTCGACGGGGTGGTGGCGGTGCCGGAGGTCGCGGCCCCGGTGGAGTTCACGACGTGTTCATACTGGCCGTTGCCGCCGAGCGAGACCACCAGCAGGTCGTGGAACCGCACGCCCGGACGGACGGGGGCCTCGAAGCCGTGGTCCATCCGGATCGTCGGGTCCACGTTGAAGTAGCAGTAGCTGCCGAGGCCCCAACCCTCGTGCACGGTCACCGAGTCGTCGACCTTGTAGGCGGCGAAGCCCTTGGTGGGGCCGTTCTGCACGGCGGCCTGGTTCGGGGCGTCGTAGGCCTTCTCGTTCTGGAAGAAGACCGTCCGGCCGCGCTCGCCGGACCACTCGACGTCGTACTTCTTGAAGTGCTCGACGAACAGGCCGGTGCCGAGCACGTCGTCCCCGCGCACCAGCAGGCCGTAGTCGGCGGGGTTGGTGTCCCAGCCGACGCCGGCGCCGTGGTCGGCGCGCCAGATCCAGGTGTGGTCGATCAGGACGTCGTCGCTGTTGACCACAATGCCCGCGGTGGCGGAGCCGGGGCCGGCCCCGCCGACCCGGATGAAGACGTCCTGGAGGCTGGTCGGGTCGGCGGAGTGGTCGGCGCCGGAGCCGTCCGGGCCGACCTGCACCAGGGCGGCGGACCGGACCGGGCCGGCGTCCACCAGCAGCCCGGCCAGCCTGACGCCGTCCACGTCGGCCACCTTGATCGCGGTCACCCCGTTGTCGGGGACGACGGTCGCCAGGCCCAGGCCGAGCACGACGGTGTCCGGGCGGGTGACCTCGATCGGCCGGTCGACGTGGTAGACGCCGGGGGTGAAGATCAGGTTGAGGCCCTGGGCCAGGGCGGCGTTGATGGTCGCCGCGGTGGCGCCGGGCTTGACCAGGTAGAAGCGGTCGAGCGGCAGCGAGGCGCCCTGCGGGGTGCCGTCCCAGGAGACCCCGCGGGCGTTGGTGCGCTTGGCGGGGACGAACACCTTGTAGTCGTTGCCGTCCAGGTAGAGGAAGGGCTTCTCCCGGGAGACCGGGGTGGTGTCCAGCGTGGTGTAGGGCGGGTTGGGGAAACTCTGTGCCGGGGCGCCCTGGACGCCGGAGAAGGTCTGGTTCCAGACGCCGTTGGAGAAGCCGCCGACGGCACTGTCCCGGGTGTACCACTGCTGCTGGGAGTAGTTGCCGACGCTCCCGTCGATCCGGCTGTCGGCGATGTAGCCGCCGCTGGCCCAACCGTAGCCCGCGGGCGCGAGGTTGAGCCCGCCCTTGACGTGCATCCGGCGGAACGGGGCGGCCTGGGCGACGGCCCAGCGGTCGGTGCCGCTGACCGGGTTCAGCGCCAGGTTCTCGGCGGAGCGCCAGAAGTTCTGCGTGGCGTTGCCGTTGAACCAGCCGGCGTCGACCGTCACGTCGCCGTTGACGAGGGTGTCGTCGGGCTTGAGTCCGAGCCCGGCGACCGAGGTGTAGAAGCCGAGTTGGACGTTGAGGTTCTGGTAGCTGCCGGGCTTGAAGAGCAGCGCGTAGCGCGCGTCGCCGAACTGGTTGGACTCCTGCTGGGCGAAGACCTCGTCGACCTTGGCCTGGATGCCGGGGGTGGCGGGGTCGAAGACCAGGACGTTGGGCCCGAGGTCCCCGCCGCCCTGCACCGGCGGCACGGTCGGCCCGTCGGCCGTGTTCACCTGGAACTCCCAGAGCGAGTAGCCCCAGGCGGTGCCGCGTGCGGTGCCGTTCATCCGGACGTAGCGGCCGCTGCCGCTGACGGCGAGCGTCTCGGTGCCGCCGCGGCCGTTCGCGATGCCGGCCAGCGTCCGCCAGTTCGCGCCGTCGTCGGAGGCCTGGATCTGGTAGGAACGCCCGTACGCGGCCTCCCAGTTGAGCACCACCCGGCAGAGCGGGCGGACGGCGCCGAGGTCGACCTGGAGCCACTGCTGGTCGCTCGCGGCGGAGGACCAGCGAGTCCCGGTGTCACCGTCCACCGCGGCGGCGGCCGGCGTGCCGGCGTTCTCGGTGGACGAGGCGGTGACCGGCCGGCCCTGGGCGGCGTTCGCGGCGGCGCAGTCGGAGCCGGCCGGGGCGAAGGTGCCGAAGACCTGGAACTCCCAGAGCGAGTAGCCGTATCCGGTGCCCCGGGTGAGCCCGTTCATCCGGACGTAGCGGCCGCTGCCGCTGACGGCGAGCGCCTCGGTGCCGCCGGCGCCGTTCGCGGCGGTGTACAGCGTCCGCCAGTTCGCGCCGTCGTCGGAGGCCTGGATCTGGTACGAACGTCCGTACGCGGCCTCCCAGTTGAGCACCACTTTGGTGAGGTCGGCGACGGCGCCGAGGTCGACCTGGAGCCACTGCTGGTCGCTCGCGGCGGAGGACCAGCGAGTCCCGGTGTCACCGTCCACCGCGGCGGCGGCCGGCGTGCCGCCGTTCTCGGTGGACGAGGCGGTGACCGACCGGCCCTGGGAGATCAGGGTGTCGGCGGCATGGGCGACCGGCCCGGGCAGGGCCAGGGCGGTGCCGGAGAGCAGGGCCAGGCCGAGCAGTGCGGCCGGTGCCCTGCGGGGGCGTGCTGAAGCGAGCCTCATGGGCTTCTCCTGCGGTGGGGGGTGGGTGGGAGCGGGGGCGCACCACGTGTCCGCACCCGGCGCGACGCAGGCGCCGGGTGGTGGGGGGACGACGAGCCTCCGGTCCGCGCCGACGGACGGGTCGGGAGTCGGCGCGGCGCGGACCGCCGGGGTGGGGCGGCGCCGGAGTCGTGACGGAGCATCACCACCGGGCCGTGGCAGGCCTGACGCGGCCTGACCCGGGGAGCGCCCCCGACCGGAGTCTCGGGGCTGGCGATCCGCGGTGTCAACCCTTCGGGCGGACTTTCCTCACACCGTGAACTAGCTATCGGCAGGGCGAGTTGGCGATGCCCTCCAGGTCAGGACCGGCCGGTGGGCAGGGCCCGTGGCAGGTCGGCGGACCGGCGCGGGGGCTCGCCGCCGGACTCCAGGAACTCGGTCAGCGGGAGGGTCGCGGCACCCACCGTGACCGCCTCCGGCCCGAGCGTGCCCAGCACGATCGAGGTCTGCTCCCGCGGGAAGCGCAGCGCGTACGCGGTGGCCGCCGTGCGGATCGCCGGCAGCAGCCGGGGGCCCAGCAGCAGGCCGGCCCAGCCGCCGATCACGATCCGCTCGGGGTTGAACAGGTTGACCAGGTCGGCGATGGCGGCGCCGAGGTACTCCGCGGCCTCGGCGAGCAGCTCGGCGGCGGCGGGCTCACCCGCCTCGGCGGCCGCCAGCAGGGCGGCGATCCCGGCCTTCTCCCCGACGCCGGACGGCGCCGCCTCCCAGCGCTCCAGCAGCGCCTCGGCCCCGACGTACGCCTCCAGGCAGCCCCGGGCCCCGCACCGGCAGCGGCGTCCGCCGACGTGGACCTTGGTGTGGCCCCACTCCCCCGCGCTGCTGGTCGCACCGCGGAACCGGGCGCCGTCGGCGACCACGCAGGCGCCGACCCCGGAGCCGAACAGGGCGATCACCGCGTGCCGCACCCCGCGCCCGGCCCCGAACCACATCTCGGCCTGGCCGAGCGTCTTGGCACCGTTGTCCACGAACAGCGGCAGGTCGGTGCCGGCCCGCAGCAGCCGGCCCAGCGGGACGGCGTCCCAGCCGACGGTCTGGCCGTGCACGACGATGCCGAGGCCGTCCGAGGCCGGATCCCCCTGCTCGACGATGCCCGGCACGCCGATGCCGACGCCGAGGACGCTCGCCGGGTCGGTGCCGGTGCGCTCCAGCACCTCGGCCAGCCCGGCGAGGATCAGCTCCACCACGTGGTCCGCGTCGTGCCCGCAGTCCGACAGCGGCCGGTCGCTGGCGGCCAGCTCGGTGCGGGCCAGGTCGAACAGGGCCACCCGGACCTGCGTCTCCCCGACGTCCACCCCGACCAGATGGGCCCGCCCGGGGGCGACCCGCAGCATGATCCGGGGGCGGCCGCCGTCCGACTCCACCGAGCCGCACTCCTCGATCAGCCCGTCCGCGAGCAGCTCGCCCGTCACGTTGCTGACCGATCCGGCGCTCAGCCCCGTGAGCGTGCCGAGTTCCTGGCGGCTGAGCGGCCCGTCGAAGTACAGCCGCCGCAGCAGCGTCGAACGACTGCCCCTGCGCAGGTCACGCACCGTCTTCTTGCCTTGCGCGGTCATGGGATCTCCCTCCTGACCCGAATCTACCGTTGCCCGAACCCTTGACGGAAGCTTTCCTCGGACGTTAAATCACGCCTTGAAGTAAGCCTCTGGTCAGGCTACTTCACCACAGAACCGGCCCATCCACGCCCATTCCCACCCGAGAGGGTCACCGGCATGCCCATCAGACGCCGCACCGCGGCCACCACGCTGGCCGCCACCCTGGTCCTCACCGCCACCGCCTGCTCCGGCGGATCCGGCACCGGCGGCGACAACAGCAGCCCCGGCACGCTCACCTACTGGGCCTCCAACCAGGGCACCAGCCTGGAGAACGACCGCCAGGTCCTGGAGCCGGAGCTGAAGGCCTTCGAGCAGCAGACCGGCATCAAGGTGAAGCTGGAGGTGATCCCCTGGTCCGACCTGCTGAACCGGATCCTCGCCGCCACCACCTCCGGCCAGGGCCCCGACGTCCTCAACATCGGCAACACCTGGTCCGCCTCGCTCCAGGCCACCGGCGCCCTGCTGCCCTTCGACACCGCCGCCCTCGACCGGATCGGCGGCAAGGAGCGCTTCCTGCCCGCCGCCCTGGCCTCGGCCGGCGCCCCCGGCAAGGACCCGGCGGCCGTCCCGCTCTACTCCATGGCCTACGGCCTGTACTACAACAAGCGGCTGTTCGCCGAGGCCGGGATCGACAGGCCGCCGGCCACCTGGGAGGAACTGGTCGCCGACGGCAGGCGGCTCACCACCGGCGACCGCCACGGCCTCGCCATCGAGGGCGGCAACCCCTCCGAGAACGTCCACCACGCCTTCGTCCTCGCCAAGCAGCACGGCGCCGACTTCTTCGACCCGGCCGGCCGGCCCGCCTTCGACAGCCCCGGCGCCGTCGCCGCCGTCAAGCAGTACGTCGGCCTCCTCGGCACCGAGCGGATCGCCGCCCCCGGCAACGCCGAGTACGCCAACAACCAGTCCGTCACCGACTTCGCCACCGGCAAGGCCGCCATGCTGATGTGGCAGGCCGCCGGCGCCAACCTCAAGTCCCACGGCATGAACCCCGAGGACTACGGCGTGGCCCCCGTCCCCGCCCCGGCCGGCGCCACCGGCGAACGCGCCACCACCTCGATGGTCGCCGGCATCAACCTCGCGGTCTTCCGCAACACCCACAACACCGACGGCGCCCTGAAGTTCGTGAAGTTCATGACCGGCACCGAGGAGCAGACGAAGCTCAACAGGACCTACGGCTCGATCCCCCCGGTCAAGGACGCGCAGGCCGACCCCGCCTTCGCCACCCCCGAACTGCGCACCCTGGCCGAGGTGCTGGCCACCGGCGCCGCCCCGCTGCCGCAGGTCGCCGACGAGAGCCAGTTCGAGACCCTGGTCGGCACCGCCGTGAAGAACCTGCTCGCCGGGGCCGCCGCCGGGAAGCCCGTCACCGACGAGTCGGTGAAGGCCGAACTCACCCGCGCCCAGCAGCAGATGCCGGCCGGCTGACGTGACCCCGACGCCACCCGCCCCCGCCACCGCCCCGGCCCGGCCGCGGCCCCGGCCGCGCGCCCTCCCGCCGGCCCGCCCGCGGCACACCCGCACCCGCACCCGTACCCGCACCCGCCGCACCGCCCTGCCCTACCTGCTGCTGCTCCCCGCCCTGGTCCTGGAACTGCTCGTCCACCTCACCCCGATGGTGGTCGGCATCGTGATGAGCTTCAAACAGCTCACCCAGTTCTTCATCCGGGACTGGTCCGCCGCCCCCTGGGCCGGACTCGCCAACTACCGCATGGCGGTGGACTTCGACGCCCCGGTCGGTAAGGCCCTGCTGCACTCCTTCTGGGTCACCTGCGCCTTCACCGTGCTGGCCGTCGGCCTCGCCTGGCTGGCCGGCACCGTCGCCGCGATCATGATGCAGGACGCCTTCCGGGGCCGCGGGCTGCTGCGCGCCGCCTTCCTGCTGCCGTACGCGCTGCCGGTCTACGCGGCCGTCATCACCTGGTCGTTCATGTTCCAGCGGGACACCGGCCTGGTCAACCACGTGCTGCACGACCAGCTCCACCTCGTGGACGACAAGCCCTTCTGGCTGCTCGGCGACAACAGCTTCACCGCCCTGGTCACCGTCTCGGTCTGGCGCAGCTGGCCGTTCGCCTTCCTCACCCTGACCGCGGGGCTGCAGAACATCCCGCGCGAGCTGTACGAGGCCGCCGCCCTGGACGGCGCCGGGATCTGGCAGCAGATCCGCCGGATCACGCTGCCCTCGCTGCGCCCGGTCAACCTCGTCCTGCTGCTGGTGCTGTTCCTCTGGACGTTCAACGACTTCAACACGCCCTACGTGCTGTTCGGCCGGTCCGCACCTGAGGCGGCGGACCTGGTGTCCATCCACATCTACCAGTCCTCCTTCATCACCTGGAACTTCGGCGCCGGCTCCGCGATGTCGGTGCTCCTGCTGCTGTTCCTGCTGCTGGTCACGGCCGGCTACCTGCTGCTCACCTCACGCCGAAGGAGTCCGCGATGATCGGCGCGACCGCGTCCTTCCGATGGGTCCGGCGGATCGTGCTGGCCGCGCTCACCGTGTTCGCCCTCGTGCCGGTGCTGGTGATGCTCAGCAGCTCGCTCAAGCCGCTGCGGGACGTCCAGGGCCCGTTCCGCTGGATCCCCAGCACCGTCACCGTCCGCCCCTACCTGGACATCTGGCGGACCGTGCCGCTCGGCCGCTACCTCGTCAACTCGCTGATCGTGGCCGGCGCCTCGACCGTCCTCTCGGTGCTGGTCGCGATCCTCGCCGCGTACGCGGTCAGCCGCTACCGGTTCCGCGGGCGGCGGCTGTTCACCGTCACGGTGCTCTCCACCCAGATGTTCCCCGGCATCCTCTTCCTGCTGCCGCTGTTCCTCATCTTCGTCAACGTCGGCAACGCGACCGGCGTGGCCCTGTACGGGAGCCGCGGCGGCCTGATCCTCACCTACCTCACCTTCTCGCTCCCGTTCTCGGTCTGGATGCTGGTCGGGTACTTCGACTCCATCCCGCGCGACCTCGACGAGGCCGCGCTGGTCGACGGCTGCGGACCGGTACGGGCGCTGGTGCGGATCATCATCCCCGCGGCGGTGCCGGGGATCGTCGCGGTCGCCGTGTACGCCTTCATGACCGCCTGGGGCGAGGTGCTCTTCGCCTCCGTGCTGACCACCGACCGGACCCGCACCCTGGCGGTCGGCCTGCAGGGCTACGCCACCCTCAACGACGTGTACTGGAACCAGGTGATGGCCGCCTCGCTCGTGGTGAGCGTGCCGGTGGTCGCCGGGTTCCTCCTGCTGCAGCGCTACCTGGTCGCGGGTCTGACCGCGGGGGCCGTCAAATGACCGCGCCCGCCACCGTGCGCGCCGTCGCCCACCCCACTGCGCCCGCCGCCGCTCACCCCGCCGCCCCTTCGACCGCCCCCCGTACGGAAAGGCACCCCGTGAACGACCTCAGCGCCCTCCCCGACGACTTCCTCTGGGGCGCGGCCACCGCCGCCTACCAGATCGAGGGGTCGGCGGACGCCGACGGCCGCGCCCCCTCGATCTGGGACACCTTCGCGCACACCCCTGGCCGGGTGGCCGGCGGCGACACCGGCGACACCGCCTGCGACCACTACCGGCGCTGGCCCGAGGACCTCGGCCTGATGCGCGGGCTCGGCCTGGGCGCCTACCGGTTCTCCATCGCCTGGCCCCGGGTGGTGCCGCTGGCCGACGACCGCGTCAACCCGGCCGGACTCGACTTCTACGACCGCCTGGTGGACGCCCTGCTCGCCGCCGGCATCACGCCCTTCCCCACGCTCTACCACTGGGACCTCCCGCAGGCCCAGCAGGACCGCGGCGGCTGGCCCGTCCGCGCCACCGCCGAGCGCTTCGCCGAGTACACGGCCGCGGTCGCCGCCCGCCTGGGCGACCGGGTCACCCACTGGGCCACCCTCAACGAGCCGCTCTGCTCGGCCTGGATCGGCCACCTGGACGGCGCGATGGCCCCCGGCGTGACCGACCTGACCGCGGCCGTCCGCGCCTCCTACCACCTGCACCTCGCCCACGGCCTGGCCGTCCAGGTGCTGCGCGAGACCGTCCGGGGCGCGCAGATCGGCATCGTCAACAACCTGAGCACCGTGGAGCCCGCCACCGGCTCCGAGGCGGACCGGGCCGCCGCCGTGCGCGCCGACGGCCACGTCAACCGCTGGTGGCTCGACCCGGTCCTCGGCCGCGGCTACCCCGCCGACATGCTCGACGCCTACGGCGTCGAACTACCGGTCCGCGACGGCGATGCGGAGCTGATCTCGGCCCCGCTGGACTGGCTCGGGCTGAACTACTACTTCCGCCAGATCGTCGCCGACGACCCGGGCGCGGGCCCCGGGCCGCGGTTCCGCCAGCTGCCGGGCCCCGGTCCGGAGCACACCGCCATGCCCTGGGAGGTGCACGCCCCCGGCCTGGAGGAGCTGCTGCTGCGGCTCACCGACGAGTACGGCGTGCGGCGGATCTACGTCACCGAGAACGGCTCCGCCTACCGCGACACCGTCGGACCGGACGGCAGCGTCCACGACCCGGAGCGCACCGCCTACCTCGAACAGCACCTGGCCGCCTGTGCCCGGGCCGTCGCCAAGGGGGCCCCGCTGGCGGGCTACTTCGCCTGGTCGCTGCTGGACAACTTCGAGTGGGCCTACGGCTACGACAAGCGCTTCGGGCTGGTCCACGTCGACTACGCCACCCAGCGGCGGACGGTGAAGACCAGCGGCCGGCGCTACGCGGAGCTGATCGCCGCCCACCGCGCGCGCTGAGCCCGCCCCGCCGAGCCGGCCCGCCGAGCCCGCCCGGCGGCGGGCGGGCGGGCGGCGCGCCGTCAGCCGGCCCGCCGGTGGCCGCCCCGGACGCCCTCCGCGGTCAGGTCGGTCAACGCCGTGGTCAGCAGCTCGCGGGCCTCGTCGGCGCGGTCCAGCTCGATCAGGGCGGTGCCCAGCTCGGTGAGGGTCTGGGTCATGCTGTCGGGCTGCCCGGCCGCCTCGAAGTGGACCAGGGCCCGCCGGTACGCGGCCTCGGCCCCGGCCCAGTCCTGCAGCGCGGCCTGGTCGAGGCCGACCTCGTGGAAGCCGAACCCGGCCATCAGGTGGAACATGTGCGAGGGTGAGTCGTCCAGCCACTCCTGGACCTCGGCCAGCGCCGACCGGTGGGCCTCCAGGGCGCGCTGCGGCCGCCCGGACTCGCGCAGGCAGCCGCCGACGCAGCGCAGCGCCACCACCCGGCCCACCTCGGCGGACCGGCCCTCCAGCGTGGCGAACACCTCGGCGGCCTGCCGGTAGGCCTCGATGGCCTCGTCGGAGCGGATCAGCCGGCGCAGGGCGGTGGCGCAGTAGGTGAGGGCCCAGGCCTCCTGCTGGACGTCCCCGATCCGGCGGGCCAGCTCCAGGGCCTCCTGGGCGACGGCCAGACCCGCCTGGTAGCGGTGCAGGCAGGTGATGTGCGACCAGGCCAGGTAGTTGAGGTGGACGGCCTCGGCGAGCCGGTCGCCGACGGCCCGGGCGGAGTCCACCGAGAGGCGGAAGACCTGGTCCCACACGTCCCAGTGCAGGAGGCTGTCGGAGAACCAGTGCATGGCCTCGGCGGTCTCCACCACCTGCCGGTGCCGGCCGGTGGCGTTCGCGTGGTGCAGGGCGGCGAGCCACTCCGGGTGCTCCTCCTCCAGCCAGCGCCGGGCGTCGGCGAGGGTGGCGGGGGCGCCGGCCGGGTCCGGGTCGCCCGAGGGCTCGCCCTCGGCGCGGTCCACGTCGAAGCGCAGCCCGGCGGCGGCGGCCCGGCGCAGCAGCCAGTCACCGGCCCGCTCGCGGGCGGCGTCCACGGCCTGCGGACCGTCGTCGGCGGTGAGCTGCTCGCCCGCGTAGAGGCGGACCAGGTCGTGCAGGCGGTAGCGCTGCGGGGTGGCGGCGGGCTGCAGCAGCCCGGCGTCGGTGAGCTCCTCCAGGTACCGGTCGGCCTGCTGGACCGGCAGGTCGGCGTAGGCGGCGACGGTGGCGGCGGTGAAGTCCTCCCCCGCGGTCAGCGAGCAGCGGCGCAGCACCAGCCCGGCGGCGGCCGGCAGCTTGCGGTAGGAGAGCGCGAAGGCGGTGCGCACCCGCAGGTCGCCGGCCTCCAGCACGTCGAGGCGGTACTCCTCGGCGGCGAGCTGCCGGACCAGGTGGCTGACCGGCTGGCGCGGGCGGGCCACCAGGCGCTGTCCGGCGATCCGCAGGGCGAGCGGCAGGTGGCCGCACAGGCGGGCGAGCTCCCCGGCGGCGTCGGGCTCGGCGGCGATCCGGTCGGGGCCGGCGATGCGGGCCAGCAGGGCCGCCGACTCGGCGGGGGCGAGCACGTCCAGCGGGAGGCGGTGCACCGATTCGAGGCCGGGCAGGACGTGGCGGCTGGTGATGATGGTCAGGGCCGGACCCGAGCCGGGCAGCAGCGGGCGGACCTGCGCCTCGTCGGCGGCGTTGTCGAGGATCAGGACCAGGCGCTGCTCCCGCACCAGGGTGCGGAACAGACTGGCGCGCTCCTCGGTGTCGGCGGGCACCGAGCGGTCGGCGACGCCCAGGGCGCGCAGGATCTGGGCGAGGGCCTCGCGCGGGGCGAGCGGCGTCGGGGCCATCCCGCGCAGGTCGAGGGAGAGCTGGCCGTCGGGGAACAGCGGGGCCAGGGTGTGGGCGGCGTGCAGGGCGAAGGCGGTCTTGCCCAGGCCGGGCTGCCCGTAGGCGAGCACGATGCGGGGGTGCGCCGGGTCCGCGTCCCGGGCGAGCCGGTGCAGCCGGTCCAGGGCGTCCTCGCGGGCGGTGAAGTCGGCGATGTCCCGGGGCAGCGCGAGTGCGGAGTACACGGCCTCCCCGGGCCGGTCCGCGTTCGCCGGGTGGCCGGCCGCGCTGTCGGCACCGGGGTCGGCCGCGGCGGCGTCGGCCTGCGCGGCGGCCCCGGCCCGGGCCGGGGTGCGCCGGGGGCGTCCGCTCTGGGCGGCCTGGTCGAGCGCGGCGGCCTGGGCCTGGTCGAGGCGCAGTGCGGCGGCCAGTGCCTGCACGGTGCGCCGCTGCGGTCCGCGGGTGCGGCCGCGCTCCATGTCGCCCAACGCGCGCAGGCTGACCCCGGCCGCCTGGGCCAGCTCGGCCTGGGTCAGACCGGCCAGCACCCGCAGGCGGGCCAGCAGGAGGCAGAAGTCGTCGGCCGTGCCGGAATCGCCTGTCGGTGTGCCTGCCGGTATGCCTGTCGCGCCCATCGCCACCCCTGTCACCCACGGTGTCGGTCTCTTCACCGGACACGTCGAGGTCAGACAGTATGCCTGGTCAAGACCGCGTCAAAGCAACGGACAGATGACCGGGCCCGCCGCCGGCACCGCCTTCACGGGGGGCCCGGTGGTCCGTCCGATCCGGCGCCGCGGGGACGGAACGCGGTGCGCAACCGCACCCCGGGCTCCGGATCCGCCCGGTACTTCCGCCTGTGGTTCTGCCTGTCGTGCCCTGTGCGGGTGTGCTCGTTCCGCCCATCGGGGCAGGACCTTACGGGCAGGGCCCTACGCGCAGGGTGCTGCAGGCAGGGCCCTCGAGGCAGGGTGCTGCGGGCAGGGTGCCACAGAAAAGGGGCTTACGGACAGGGGCTGCCGGTCGGGGCCCGGCGCTGCGCGGCCGCGGCGGCCCGGCGCTCCTCCGCCACGGCCTCGGCGGTGCGGCCGAGGGCGTGCAGGACGGTGGCGATCAGGGCGTGCGACCGGGCCTCGATCGCCGGGTCGGCCTGGGTGCGGCCCAGGGCGATGGCCAGCCGGGCCGTGGTGAGGGCGTCGCCGTAGCGGCCGAGGGCGTGGAGCGCCTCGGCACGGGTGTGGGTGGCCCGGACGGTCTCGGCCGCGTCCGGGTGGGCGGCGAGGATGCGGACGGCCTCGTCGGCGTGGGAGAGCGCCGGTTCGAGCGTGCCGCCGACCAGTTGGGCGCCGGCCAGGTCGTTGAGCGCCCGGGCGAGCAGGCGGTCGTCGGCCAGGGCGCGGGCGCGGGCCACGATGTCCGTCATCAGCGGCACGGCGCGGTCGGGCCGACCGGCTCTGACCAGGACGTCGGCCGTCCGGGCCCGGCAGTGGTGGCGCAGCACCGGGTCGCCGACCTCGTCGGCCGAGGCGAGGGCCCGGTCCAGGAGGTCGGCGGCGGCGCGGAAGTCCCGCCGGTCGACGAGGATCACGGCGAGGTCGGTGGTCAGCCGGGCCACGGCGGCCGGGTCGGCGCAGGCGCGCGCGGCCCGCAGGCCGGACTCGGCGGTGGTCCACCACTCGGCGCGGCGGTGTCCGGTCCTCGCGTAGAGGGCCCCGGCCCGGTGGGCGAGCTGCCAGGCCTCGGCGAACCGGCCGTGCTGCTCGGCGCGCAGCACCGTGCCGCGCACCGCGGGCTCCTCACGGTCGAACCAGTCGGTGGCCTGGGCCGGGTCGGCCGGCAGCGGCAGGCCGTGCCCGGTCGGCGGGGTGGCGGCGGGCGGTGGGGCGGTGGCGGTCGGCGGGTTGGTGGCGGGCGGCGGCGCACCGCCGGGGTGCGGGCCGACGCAGGCGCCGGTGGCGGTCAGGTAGTGCCCGATCAGCCGGTCCAGGGCCGCCAGCCGCTGGTCGGCGGGGAGTTCGGCGGCCAGCCGGGCGCCGTGCAGGCGGACCAGCTCGCGCCGGGCGAAGAGGCCGGGGGCGCTCTCCTCCACCAGGTGGACGGTGTCGAGTTGGGCCAGCAGGCCGCGGGCGGCGGCCGGTGACACGTCGGCGAGGACCGCGGCGGCGACGGGGTCGATCACCGCGCCGGGGTGCAGTCCGAGCAGGACGAAGAGCCGCGTCGCCGCCGGTGTCAGGGTGCGGCAGGTGAGGTCGAGGGCCACCCCTACGCCGGGTGACCCGAGGTCGGCCCGGGCGGGCGCGGTGAGTCCGGCCCGCTCGGCCGAGAGCTCCGCCACCAGGTCGTTCAGCGCCCAGTCCGGGCGGGCGGCCAGCCGGGCTGCCGCCAGGCGCAGCGCCAGCGGAAGGCGGTCGCACTGCTCGGCGAGTTCGGCGGCGGCCTGCGGTTCGGCGGCGACCCGGGCCGGGTCCACCACCCTGGCCAGCAGGTCCCGGGCCTCGGCGGGGGACAGCGTGTCCAGCGGGAGCGCGGTGGCGCCCTCGTAAACCAGCAGGTCGCGCAGTCGGCTGCGGCTGGTGATGACGGTGACGGGCCCGGCCCAGCCGGCGGAGCCGTCCGCGGCGGCGGCCTCCGGCGGCGGGTCGGGCAGCAGCGGGGCGAGCTGCTCGTAGCAGCGCGCGTTGTCCAGCACGATCAGCAGCCGGCGGCCCGCCACCAGCTCGCGGAAGCGCCGCGAACGGCCGTCGAGCGAGGCGGGCAGGGCGTTCGCGGCGACCCCGAGGGCGGTCAGTAACCCGGCCAGCACCTCGGCCGGCTCGCGCGGGCCGGTCGCGTCGAAGCCGCGCAGGTCGGCGTGGAGCCGGCCGTCGGGGAAGCGGGCGGCCACCCGGTGGGCCCAGTGCTGGACCAGGCTGGTCTTGCCGACCCCGGCCGGGCCGGTGACCAGGATCGGGCGGGCCTCCCGGCCGGCGGCGACCGCCCCGTCCAGCCGGCCGAGTTCGGCCGCCCGGCCGACGAACCGCCGGTTGGCGCGCGGCAGTTGCGAAGGCACCGGGTGCGGCCGCCGGGCCGCCGCGGTGGCCGGGCCGAGTGCGGCGGTGGCCGGCCCGAGTGCGGCGGTGGCGGCGCGGGCGGCCGGTCCGGCCGCCGGGCGGCCCGCGAGCCGCTCGCCGGCCAGCCGCAGGGCGGGCCCGGGCGCGGTGGGCAGCTGCGCCGTCACCCGGTCGTACCAGGCCCGCGCCTCGTCCCGGCGCCCGGCCTGGTCGAGGCACTCGATCAGCCGGACGGCCAGCCGCTGGTGGGTGGGGTGGGCTGGCACCGCCTCGACGAGCTCGGCGACCAGTTCGGCGCCGCGGTCCAGTCGGCAGAGCCCCTCGGCGAGCCGGTCCAGGGCGCGCAGCCGCAGATCGGTCAGCCGGGGGGCGGCCCGCTCGCGCAGCAGGGCGGAGCCGCAGTCGGCCAGGGCCGGGCCGCGCCAGAGGTCCAGCGCCGCGCGCAGCAGCGGGAGCGCCGGGTCGTCGTGTCCGGTCGGGCGGTCCGCCGACGCCGCCGCCGCGGCATCCGGACAGCCGGGGAGCAGGACGCCGGCCCGGTCGCAGAGGTCTTCGAAGCGCAGCGCGTCCACCTGCTCCGGGTCGCCGGTCAGCACGTAGCCGGCGCCCCGGGTGGCCAGCACCAGGCCGTCGTCGAGCAGTCGGCGCAGCGCGGTGACGTGGCCCTGCAGCGCGGCGCGGGCCGTCGCCGGCGGGCTGCCGTCCCAGACGAGCTCGATCAGCCGGTCGGTCGGCACCACCCGGTCGAGCTCGACGGCGAGGGCGGCGAGCAGCGCGCGGCGCTTGGGCGCCGAGGGCGTGGCCGCTGTGCTGCAGTCGTAGCGGACGGTCACAGCACCGAGCAGATCGATCCGCATCCGGCCTCCTTCGCCCATATGTCAGCCAACGGCATATTGACCGATCCGGCCGGAAAACGCCGAACCGCGGAGCGCGGACTGCCCGAAGGGGCAACGCTACGGCACCCCTTCGGGCAGCATGTGGGCGGTCGGGTTTCCAAGCCGGACAAACGGCGCGGATACACTGCAGCCCGATATCAGGCTCGACCGCCGTGGGGGCGACTTTGGGCGACCGCGTGGGCATCCAACTCCTCGGCCCGGTGGAGCTTCGGACCGCGACCGACGGGTTCGTCGCGCTGCCCGGGCCCCAGCGGCGTGCGGTGCTGGCCCTGCTCGCCCTGCGGCTGGGGCGGGTCGTCGCCGTGGAGCGCTTCTTCGAGCTGCTCTGGGGCGAGGAGCCGCCGGCCCGGGCCAGGGCGGCGCTGCAGGGGCACATCGCCGCGCTGCGCAAGGTACTCGCCGACACCCCGTTCGACCTGTGCACCCGGGCACCCGGCTATCTGCTCACCGGCCCGCCGGAACAGGTGGACGGGCTGCGCTTCGAGACGCTGGCCGCGCTGGCCGCGGAGCACGCCGACCACCCCGGCCGGGCCGGGGACGCCGAGGCGATCGGGCGGCTGGAACAGGCGCTGGGCCTGTGGACGGGCGCCGCGCTGGCCGACCTGCCCGACACCGAGCTGCGCCGGGCGCTCGCCGGCCGGCTGGAGGAGAACCGGACCAGGGCCCTGATCGACTGGGCCCGGCTGCGGCTGCGCCAGGGCTCCGGGGCCGCCGCCGTCCCGGCGCTGGAACAGCGGGTCCGGGCGGACGGGCTGCGGGAGGAGGTGGTGGCGCTGCTGATCCGCTGCCTGCACCAGGCCGGCCGGCCGGCCGACGCGCTGGCCGTCTACCACCACGCCCGCGAGCTGCTCGACCGCGAACTGGGCATGGTGCCCGGCGCGGAGCTGCAGGCGGCACTGTCCCAGGTGCTGACCGAGGAACCCGCCGACCCGGGACCGGCCGGGCCCGGAGCGGCCGCCCGGCCCGAAGCTCCCGAAGCTGCGGCCGGACCCGAAGCGCTGTCCGGTGCGGAGGGGCTGTCCCGGGCGGAAGGGCCGTCCCTGGCGGAGGCGCTGTCCGGCGCCGGAGCGGCGGCCGGGAGCGGCGGGCCGGTGCGGAGCGGGTCGGCGGCCGAGCCGGCACCCCGGCACGAGCCCGACCCGGACGAACCGTCGGCGCCCCGTCAGCTCCCCCGCCAGCCCGCGGGCTTCGTCGGGCGCGCCCCGGAGTCACGCTGGCTCGACCAGGAGTGCGGCCCCGAGCGCACCGGCGACGGACTGGCCGTGGTGGTCGGCCCGGCCGGCACCGGGAAGAGCGCCACCGTCGTCCGCTGGGCCCACCAGGCGGCCGCGGGCTTCCCCGACGGCCAGCTCTTCGTCGACCTGCGCGGCTTCGACCCGGCCGGCCCGGTGGACCCGGCCGAGGTCCTCGGCCAGTTCCTGCTCGCCCTGGGCGTGCCCGAGTCGACCGTCCCCGAGGACCCGGCGGGCCGCGCCGCCCTCTACCGCGCCCGGACCGCCGACCTGCGGCTCCTGGTCCTGCTGGACAACGCGCGCAACGCCGGCCACATCGCCGACCTGCTGCCCGCCGGGCCCGACTGCGCCACCGTGGTGACCAGCCGCAGCACCCTGGAGGACCTGGTGGTGACCGAGGGCGCCGCCATGCTGCGGATGGGAGCGCTGCCCGACGGCGACGCGCTGCGGCTGCTCGAACGGAGCCTGGCCCCCGAACGGGTCCGGGCCGAGGCGTCCGCCGCCGAGCAGCTCATCGAACTCTGCGACCACCTGCCGCTGGCCCTGCGGATCGCGACCTCCCGGCTGGCCGCCCGACCGGACTGGACGATCGCCGACCTGGTCGCCGAGCTGGCCGACGAACGCACCCGGCTGCTCGCCCTGGAGGCCGACGGGGCGGTCAGCATCCGCAGCGCCCTGATGCTGACCTACCGCCACCTCTCCGCCCGGGCCGCCACCCTGCTCACCCTGCTGGCCGCGCACCCCGGCCGGGACGTCGACACCCCCGCCGCCGCCGCACTGCTGAACGCCGGCCCGGCCGCCGCCCGGGCCGCCCTGGGCGAACTGGCCGCCCACCACCTGCTCGGCGAGAGCGCACCGGGGCGGTACAGCCGGCACGACCTGATCCGGCTGTTCAGCGTCGAGCTCCTCGCCGAGCAGCCCGACGAGACCCGCCGGCTCGTCCTCGAACGGCTGCTGGACTACTACGTGACGGCCGTCCAGCACTGCGGCGACCACCTGCAACCGGGCCAGGACAGCTACGGGGAGCGCGTCCACCCGCCGGCCGTGCTGCCCCCGGCCACCGACACCCGCAGCGCACTCGGCTGGTTCCGGGCCGAGCAGTCGACGATCCGCGCGCTGGTCGCCACCGCCACCGCGGCCGACCCCGAGCGGGCCTGGCGGCTGGCCATGTCGTCGAGCGCGCTGTACTACGGGTCCAGTCGGCTGACCGACTGGCTGAGCTGCCTGCGCGCGGGCGAGCGCGCCGCGCTGCAGTGCGGCGACCGGCTCGCCATCGCGCTGCTGCGCGAGGCCACGGCGAACGCGCTGCTGGGCCTCGAACGCCGCACCGAGGCGGCCGTGGCGATCCAGCGGGCGGTGGACGACACCACCCCGGCCGACGGCTTCGCGCACACCCGCTCCCTGGCCACCCAGTCGCTCAGCACCGGCCTGCTCGGGGACCCGGCCGGGGGCGCCGCGCTGGCCGCCGCCGCGGTGGAGCTGGCCGAGGAGTCCGGCGATCCGCACGAGCTCTCCTTCACCCTCGGCTACGCGGCCTCGGCCTCCCTGATGGCGGGCGACCCCGAGGGCGCGCTGCGCCGGGCCCGGAAGGCCAGGGCCCTGCTGCCCGACCGCCCGGCCGCCACCATCCACGCCTGGTCGATGCTGACCGAGGCGCACGCGCTGCAGGCCCTCGGCCTGGCCGAGGCCTCCGAGCTGGCCTGGGCGCGGCTGCTGGTCACCTGCGAACAGGCCGGCTTCCTGCACCTGCACGCCGTCTCCGAGCAGGCCTACGCCGCCTTCCTGCAGACCCTGGGCCGCGAGGCGGAGGCGCTGGAACACCTGCGCGCGGCCGTCGGGCTGTACCGGCTGCACGGGCACCAGGCCGGTTCCATCCCCCGGACGCCCGAGGCGATCGAGCGCGCACTGGCGCACGGGACGCCCCGGCGGACACCCCTCGGGGACGCCCGCGGACCGGTCCCGGTGCCCCATCAGGCAGCGCCGGGCAGCACGGCCGGAGCGGGCGCGGACGGGCCGGACGACTCGACCGGGGCGTACCCGGGCTGGGCCGCCAGGACCGGGCGCAGCGCCCGGATCGCGTAGAAGTTGCGCGACTTGACGGTGCCCGGCGGGACCCCGAGCCGCTCGGCGGCCTCCAGCACGGACCGGTCCTTCAGGTGCAGCTCGACCAGCACCTCGCGGTGGTGCGGCTGCAGCTGCTCCAGCACCTGCTCGATGTCGCGCAGGGCGACCACCTCCTCGTACGGGTCGGCGGCGAGCGGGCGGTCCTCCAGCATGTCGCCGGACACCTCCTGCGCCCGGGCGGCGGCCATCCGGTAGTGGTCGATGGCGATCCGGCGGGCCACCGTGAACAGCCAGGGGCGGCTCTGCTCGGGCCCGGCGGCGATCGCGTCGGGGTGCTGCCAGGCGCGGAGCAGGGTCTCCTGGAGGATGTCCTCGGCCTTGCCGCGGTCACCGTTGGTCACCCGCTGGAGGGCGCGCAGCAGGTAGCCGCCGTGCAGGCGGTAGAGCTCGGCGAGGGTGCCCGGGTCGAGGGTGGGGCGCGCGGCCGTCCGGGCGGTCGCGGCGAGCGGCAGGGCTGCGGGCACGGGCGGGGCGGAGGGCTGGATGGACACGCGCTACCTCTCGGAAATCCGACGGCGTCGAGATGTGGGCCGGACGGGCGGCCCGACGGGGCCGGGCGGACGGCTCCGATCCCGGCACCACTACGCTGTCGGGCCGCGCCAAGATTGCGCCAAGCAACCACCAACGTCCCGGCCAATGTTCCGGCCGGCGTCCGGGCCGGCGTCCGGGCGGAGGTCCCGGCCGACGTCTCGGCGGAACTCCCGGCGGAACTCCCGGCGGAAGTCCGTCCGGTCAGGTCCGGTTGAGCGCCCGGACCAGCTCCTGGACCCCGTCCTCGCCGCGGTGCTCGATCAGCACGGCGACCCAGGCGGCCAGCAGCTCACGGTCCGCCACCGACCAGGCGGGAGCGGACGGGTGCTCGTCCACCACCAGCGCGGTCGCCACCCGCAGCAGCCCGGGCTGCGGGGCCGGATGCGGCCGCTCCAACGGCAGGTCGGGCAGCACCAGCCGCCGCACGGCCGCGATCACCTCGGCCGCGGGGGCCTCGGGGACGGCGAGCACCGGCGGCCCGGGGAGCGGCTCCGGCTGCCAGGCCAGCAAGGACGCGATGAGCCGACGCGGATCCACTGACGACCCGTCCCGTGACATTGGTGCCTCTCTCCCCGCTCCACGCGGGACTTCCGCTCATCTGCCGGTCTGATCGGTCGAGCCGGCACGCCGCCCGGCGGACGTGCCGTCCGGGAGGCACGGTACCGAGTGGAGGCCCGCTCCGGCAGGCGAATGGCAGGTGTTCGGGCGGCCGCCGGTCGTCCTCGCCGGTTCTTGCATGTCGTCCTCCAGTGAATCGCCGGCGGTTGCCGTCCTGCCCCGGTCAACGGGCCCGCCGCCGCCAACGGTTCACCGTGCAACCAATTGAACCGCTCTCCCGCCCGGCGCCGTTCTCCTGATCGGACGGCCCGTACGGCGGCCCTGGGGGAGGCGGCACGTCACCGGTACGCGGGAAAGGGGCCGACGTGGCGACAGGAGGCGGGCGCGTGGCGGCCGAGGAAAGCAGCGCAGTGGAACACGTCCAGCGACTGGCGAAGGGCCCGGACCGGGACCTCGCCCCCGACTACACGCCCACCACCTGGCCGGCCGCGGCTCCGCAGGAGACCGGTCCCCGGGAGGCGGTCGGCCCGGCGGGCGGCGGCGACCCCGGGGCCGCGGCTGCGGCTGCCGGTCCGGGTGCGGGTGCCGGAGCGGGTGCGGCCGGGACCGTCGGCGAGCCGGTGCAGCTGCCGTACTGGTCGCAGCCGCTGGACGCGATGGGCACGGTCCTGGTGCCCCCGGAGGCGCGCCCGGGCGAGAGCGGGTACGCCGCCGCTCCCCCGGTGGTACCGGTGGTACCGGTGGCACCCGCCGCACCGACGGCCCCGGTCCCGACCCCGGCTCCGCAGCCGGCTCCGGCACCGGCACAGCTGATGCCGCTGGCCCAGGCGCCGACGCTGCCGCAGGCGGCCGTTCCGCCCGCCTTTCCGCCTGTTCTCCCGCCCACCGCCGCGGTCACGGGCCCGCCGGCCGTTCCGCCTGTCGTTCCGCCGACCGTCCCGCCCGTCGTCCCGCCCACCGTTCCGCCGACCGGTACCGTCCCGAGCCCGGCCCCGGCCGCGGCCCCGGCGCTCCGGCACCCGGAGCAGCCCCTCGTCCGGTCCGCCCCGCTCGCGCCGGAGCCGGGACAGCCGCCGCAGACGGCACCGCAGCGCGGCCGCCGGGGGCTGGGCCTCTCCTTCGGCCAGGGTGAGCGGGAGCGCCAGCGGACGGCGGCCGCGATCCGCACGCCGCTGCGCCACAGCTTCCGGATCGCGGTGATCAGCCTCAAGGGCGGGGTGGGCCGGACCTCGACGACCATGGCCCTCGGCTCCGTCCTCGCCGAGGCGCGCAACGACAAGGTCATCGCTGTCGACGCCGACCCGAACACGGGCACCCTGGGGCGGCGGGTCCGCCCGGAGACCACCGCGACCGTCCGCGACCTGCTGGCGGCGGCCCCCTCGATCACCGGCTACATGGACATCCGGCGCTTCACCTCGCAGGCCCCGAGCGGCCTGGAGGTCCTCGCCGGCGCCCAGGACCCGGCCGGCGAGGGCGGCCTCGACGGCGAGGCCTACCACCGGCTGATCGGCGTGCTGGGCAACCAGTTCCCGGTCATCCTCAGCGACACCGGCACCGGCCTGCTGCACAGCTCGATGCGCGCCGTGCTGGACCTCTCCGACCAGCTGGTGGTCACCGCCACCACCAGCGTCGACGGCGCGAGCAGCGCGAGCAGCACCCTGGAGTGGCTGAGCACCCACGGGTACGACGCCCTGGCCCGGGGCAGCGTGACGGTGGTCTCCAGCATCCGCGGGCCCGGCCGGCTGATCCGGGAGGCCGACCTGGTGGCCCACTTCGAGACCCGCTGCCGCAGTGTGGTCGTGGTGCCCTTCGACGACCACCTGGCCGTGGGCGGGGAGTTCGACCCGGCGAAGCTGCGGCCGAAGACCCGCCGGGCGTACCTGGACCTCGCGGCCGCGGTCGGCGAGGGCATGGCCGCCGGGCAGCCCGGCCCGCAGGGCCTTCCGACGGCGGCGGTCCCGTACCTGCCCGGCCCCGCCGCCGTCGCCGCGCGGCCGACCGCCCAAGCCCTGGGCCTGGGCCTGGCCTGACGCGTCCGGCGACCGGACGCGGAACCGGCCCGGCCCCTGGTGGGGCCGGGCCGGTTTCGGTGTCAGCCGGTCCAGCGGCCGGGCTGCCAGCCCCGGCGTCTGCCGTTCGACAGGACGAACCCGAGGCCGCCGATCAGGACCACCGCCCCGAGTGCGCCGCCCGCCACCGCCGCCGCCTGTCCGCCGGCCGGCTCCGGGGCCGGGGGCTGGACCGCCGCCACGGCCGTACCGGCCCGGGCGGGCGGTGCGGTACCGGCGGTGGCCGGGCCGCCCGGCAGCGCCGCGCCGACGGCGCCCAGCGGGTCGACCATCCCGTACCCGATCCGGGGGTCCGGCAGGGCGGTGCCGGGGTGGTAGGCGGTGGCCTTCAGCCGGTCGAGCAGTTGGGCGGGGGTGAGCTCGGGCCGGTAGCCGAGGACCAGCGCGGCGCTGCCGGCCACCATGGCCGTGGCGAAGCTCGGCCCGGAGCCGGTGAAGTAGCCCTTGCCGCCCGGGCCGACGCTCATCACCGCGTCCCCGGGGGCCACCAGGTCGACCCGGCCGGCCGGGCCCGCGCCGTCGGACCCGCCGCCGACGCTGCCGTCCGGCGCCAGGTCGGCGACCGCCAGGACGTCCGGGTAGGCCGCCGGGAAGGCCTGGCCGCCGGATCCGGCGGAGCCGCCCGGGTCGGTCCCGGCCGGGGCGACGACCAGCGCCCCCCGCTCACGTGCGTACTGCACCGCGCCCGCCAGGTCCTCGCCGCCCACCGGGACGGGCACCGCGACGGCGATCACCCGGGCCCCGCCGTCGACGGCGTGCCGGATGCCCTTGGCCAGCAGGTCGGGGGTGGTGATCCCGGCCTCGTCGGTGACGGCCACCGCGAGGATCCTGGCCTCGGGGGCGATCCCCGCGAAGCCCACGCCGTCCTGCCGCCGGGCGGCGATCAGCCCGGCGACGAAGGTGCCGTGGCCGACGCAGTCCCGCCCGGCGCCACCCGGTCCGAACTCGCGCGGGCCCAGGGCGAGCCTGCCCTCCAGAACGCCGGAGGCCGCGTCCACGCCCGACCCGACCACCGCGACCGTCACCCCGGCGCCCCGGCTCAACTGCCAGGCCGCCTCCGGGCGGAGGAAGGTCTGCGCCCATGGGGTCCGCTCGGTGCCCTTGTCGGAGGGCTTGGTGCAGCCCTCCTGCTTCGACTTGGTGATGCCCTGGCCGATCACGGGCAGCGAGCCGGCCGGATCGGCCCCGCCCGCCGGGGCCCCGCCCGCCGCCGGTGCCCCCGGCACCGCCGTGCCGGGGGCACCGACCAGGGGCGTCCCGGGCACGGCCGGGACGGCGGTGCCGGGGGCGGCCGGTCCGGCGGCCAGCGCCGCCGGGGCCGGTGTCAGCAGGGCGCAGCAGAGCAGCGCCGCGGCGGCCGGTCGACGGCCCCTCACACCGGGCTCCCCTGGCGCAGCGGCGGGATGTCCCGGGGCAGCAGCAGGCTGAGCTCGGACAGGTCGCCGACGTCCAGCCGGGCCAGCCGGCCGGCCTGCCGGGTGACCATCGCCTCCAGGGTCTGGCGGGCGAACCGGCCGTTGCCGAAGGTGCGGTCCCGGGGGACGACGGTGCAGAGCTCGCCGAGCGCGGTCAGCGTCTCCGGAGCGCAGACGTAGCCGGACTCCTCCGCCTGGAGCCGGATGATGGTGACCAGTTCGTCGGGGGTGTAGTGCTCGAAGGCGACCTGCTGGGGGAAGCGGGAGGCCAGACCGGGGTTGGAGCCGAGGAAGCCCTGCATCTCCTCGTGGTAGCCGGCCACGATCACCACGACCTCGTCGCGGTGGTCCTCCATCAGCTTCATCAGGGTGTCCACGGCCTCCTGGCCGAAGTCGTTGCCGCCCCCGCCGCGCGGGGTGAGGGTGTACGCCTCGTCGATGAACAGGACGCCGCCGCGGGCGCGTTCGAAGGCCTCCTTGGTGAGCTGGGCGGTGTGCCCGATGTAGCGGCCGACCAGGTCGGCGCGGGCGGTCTCGACCAGCTGGCCGCCGGTCAGCACGCCCAGCTCGGCGAGGATCGCGCCGTAGAGGCGGGCCACCGTGGTCTTGCCGGTACCGGGCGGCCCGGCGAAGACCAGGTGGTGGCTGATCTTGGCGGTGGGCAGCCCCGCCTCCTCCCGGCGGCGGGCCTGCTTGATCAGGTTGACCAGGTCCTCGACCTGCTCCTTGGCGGCCGACAGGCCGACCATCCGGCGCAGTTGGTCCAGCAGGTCGGTGCGGGCCTCCTCGGCGCCCTCCCCGGCCCGCCGGACGGCGGCCGCGGCCTCCTCGCCGATGTCCTCGGGGACGAGCAGGGCCAGGTCCGCGTCGGCGACCTCGGCGAGGACGGCCAGCCGGGAGGCCTGCCGGTCCACCATCTCCTCGAACACCTTGCGGGCGGCCCGGCCGTTGCCGAAGTCGGCGCCCTTGGGCATCCGCTCGAAGTGCGCGAGGAGGGCCTCCTGCGTGGCGTCGGCCAGCTCGTAGCCGTGCCCGGCGGCGGCCCGCCCGACGATGGTGACCAGCTCCTCCGCCGAGTAGTTGCGGAAGTCGATGGTGCGGCTGAACCGCGAGGCGAGGCCGGGGTTGGACCCGAGGAAGTCGCGCATCTCCTCGGAGTACCCGGCGACGATCACCACGATGTCGTCGCGGTGGTCCTCCATCAGCTTGACCAGGGTGTCGATCGCCTCCCGGCCGAAGTCCGGGCCGGTGCCGCCCGCCCCGGCCGAGAGCGTGTACGCCTCGTCGAGGAACAGCACCCCGCCCAGCGCGGACTGGAAGACCTCGGTGGTCTTGATCGCCGTCCCGCCGACGATCGAGGCGACCAGGTCGGCCCTGGCCACCTCGGTGAGGTGGCCGCTGCGCAGCACGCCCAGCTCGGCCAGGATGGCGCCGTAGAGGCGGGCCACCGTGGTCTTGCCGGTACCGGGCGGCCCCGCGAAGATCAGGTGGCGGCCCATCGGCAGCACCGGCATCCCGGCCTGCTCCCGGCGCTTGGCCAGCTTGTTGAGGTTGACCAGGGTCGCCACCTGCGCCTTGACGCCCTCCAGGCCGACCAGCGCCTCCAGCGCGGACTGCGGGCCGTCGGGGTCGAGCGGTGGCGGGTCGGCCGGGTCCGCGGCGGCCGGCGGCCGCTCACCGGGCTCCCCGGGCTCCGGCGCGGCGGACTCCGGCCCGCGGCCGCTCTCGGCGGGCGCCGTGCCGTGCGCGTCGGCCCGGGCGTTGTCCCGGCTGATCAGGTTCTCCACGGCGAACCGGGTGCTGGGCCTGGTCTGGCGCAGCCCGGAACCGCGGTTGCCGGCCACCGTGCAGCCGGTGATCCGGACCGGCTCCTCGGACTCCGCCCGCAGCCCGTCCACGGTGTTGTCCGCCATCTCGCAGCCGTTCAGCGTGGCCCTGGCGCCCGCCGCCAGCAGCACGCCGTGCCGCCGGTTGCCGTGCACCCGCGACCTGGCCATCGTCAGGTCGCCGCCGTCCTCGACGCAGACGCCGTCGGTGGCGTTGTCGGACACGTCGCAGTCGCGCAGCGAGGCGATGCCGTCCCCGCCGACCTCGACGCCCGCCGCGCCGCTGCCGCGCACGGTGGTCCCGCCGACCTGGGTGTTGCCGCCGTCGGCGATCCGCAGCCCGGACCTGCCGGTCGAGGACAGCGTGCAGGACTCCAGCCGGCCGCGCCCCTCCCGCAGCACCTCGACGCCGTGGCCGCGCACGTCGGAGACCTCCACGCGGCGCAGCAGCGGGTTGGCGCCGTCGCGCACGCTCACTCCGGCGCCCGCCGCGTCCCGGATCTCCAGCCGGTCGAACTCGGCGGCGCTCTCGCCCACCAGCTCGACCCCCGCCGCCCCGCCGCCGCGGACAACCGTCCGGGTCAGGGACGGGCTGGAGGACTCGTCCACCAGGATGCCGGCCTGCTCCGCACCGACCACCTCGCAGTCCTCGAAAGTGCCCCGGGAGCGGCCGGTCACCCGCAGGCCGTGGCCCTTGGTCCGCTCGGTGCGGCAGCGCCGCACCAGCGGGTCCGTGCCGGCGGCCACCACGATGCCGTGGCCGCGGGTGCCGCTGACCGTGCAGTCCTCCAGCACGACGCGGGCGGCCGAGCTGAGGTAGACGCCGATCGAGGTGTCCCGGACGGTGGTGCCCAGCACCCGGGTCGTGCTGTTCTCCTCCAGCGCGATGCCCGGCTTGTCGGTGGCGGAGATCTCGCAGTTCTCGATCGAGCCGCGGCCCTCGCCGTTGGCGCAGATGCCGTTGCCCCGGGCGTCGCGCATGACGCAGTCCCGGATCACCGGGTTGGCCCGCTCGCCGATCACCACGGCGGAGCTGCCGAGGTGCTCGATGACGCAGTCCTCGATGATGCTCGTCCCGCTGGAGGTCTCGACGATGCCCGCCCCGGCCGGGTTGACGACCCGGCAGCCGCGCATCGCCAGCGAGCCCTGCTGCCGGGTCAGCACCGCCGTCCAGGAGTTGCCGGCCACCTCGCAGTCCTCCAGGGCGGCCTGCCCGCGCGGGACGTCGACGGTGGGCAGCTCCTCGTCCCGGCCCTGGAGGACGAGACCGGTCAGCTGGACGGCCTCGGCCACCACCTGCACCACCGCCCCGCGCCGCGGCGAGATCCGTACGCTGCCCCGGGCCTCCTCGGCGGTGATCGTCACCATCTTGGTGATGACCAGGTTCTCCTCGTACCGGCCGGGGCGGACACTGATCACCGCGCCGCTGCGCGCCGCCTCCAGCGCCTCGCCGATGGTGCGGTAGCCGCCGTCGCGCTGCTCCGCGCACACACTGAGCACATGGCGCGTCATCGCGCTCGTTCTCCTCCGTCGTTGGTGGCTTCCCGGGTGCGGGGCGGTGCCGGGCACCGCCCCGCGGTCGGTCAGCCGGTGCAGTTGGCCCGGACGGCCGAGGCCGCGTGGTGGGCGAACGTCTGGGTGCCGCCCTTCCAGTCCTCGCCCCGGCTGTGCATCATCACGGCGATCTTGCCGCTGGTGGCGGGGAAGGTCCCGACCGAGACCCACGTCCCCCTGCTGCCGACCTGGTTGACGATGAAGTTGCCGACGGTGCCGGATCCCGGCTCCGACTTGGACTGGACGGTGTAGTACGTCGGAGCCCCGCCGACGTCCTTGATGTCACCGCTGGCCGGCACGTAGACGGAGATCTTGCAGCTCCCGTTGACGACCGGGGCGGTGTTGAAGGTCCAGACGACCGAGTTGCTGTTGTCGTCCGAGTTGGCCGCCCCCGACATCGGCACCGAGGCGTACTTGCCGTTGCAGCCGTCCGCCGAGTAGCCGCCGGAGTTGGTCACCCAGCCCTCCTGGCCCTTGTCGTACCGGCCGTACTGCTGGGTGGTGGTGGTGTTGCCGGGAGGGCTGCACCACAGGCCGGCCACGGCGTTGTAGACCGGAGCCGGCGGCGGGGTGGACTTCGCGGCCTGGGGCTGGACCGGGGCCGGCGGCGGGGCGGGCTGGGCGGCGCCGCCCGCGGCTGCCGCACCTCCGGCCGCCGCGCCTCCGGCTGCCGCGCCACCGGCCGCCGCACCGCCACCTGCGGCGCCCCCGCCGGCCGCGCCACCCGCCGAACCGCCGGCGGAACCGCCACTCGCGGCGCCGCCGCCGGTGGCGGCGGCGCCCTGACCCGCCGGCACACCGGGCGGGGAGGACTTCCCGGCGGCCGCGGAGGACTGCGCGGGGCGGGGCTGGCCGACCGGCTGACCGGGCACGACGGCGTTCTGCTCCGGACCGGTGCCACCGGCGGCGGCCGCACCGGCATCGGCGGGCGGCGCCGCGGGCACGGTCGGCGGGGCCGCCGGATCGGCCGCGGTCTGCGGGACGGGGATGGTGACGTTGCCCTGCGCGTCCACGCCGGGGACGAACCCGTCGCCGCCGCCGTCCTGCTGGGTGTACCCGGCGGGCGGCGGGCCGTCCGCGCCCGGGTGCGGGTCGTCGCCGCCGAGGTTCGAGAAGACCAGCGGCAACCCGACCAGGACCAGCCCGGCGACGGCCGCCGCGGCGATCATCGGCTTGGAGATCCGGCGCGGGCCGCTCTCCCCGGGCTCCGGGGGCTCCAGCTCCTGGGTGGCGACCACGACACCGCCCGGGGCCTCGGCCGCGACCGCCTCGGCAGCCGCTGCGGCTCCGGACGCTCCACCGGTGACCGGCGGCACCGGGCCGACGGGGGCCGCCGCGGTCGCGGAGGCCGCGGCGGACTCCTTGCCTGCAGCCGTGCTGGAGGCCGCCTCGGACGCCGCGCCGGACGGCGTCGCGGCCGACCCGGCGGCGGGCGCCTTCGCGGGATCGGCCGACGGGGCCGCCTCGCTCGCGGGCTCCTCGCTCGCGGCGGCCGCCGCCACCTCCGACGAGCCGGACGCTCCTGCCGACGCGGCCGGGGCGGCCGCCGCCGGCTGCGGCACGACCCACGCCACCGCCGGCAGTTCGTACCCCTCGCCGACCGGCTGGTTTCCGCGCCCGTTCCGGTTCTTGCCCACCATGGCCCCCTGGCCCTAGACGACAACGCTCGCGGGAGGCCGCCGATCCGCCCTCGGCGACCGGGCGATAGACCATCCCTCCCGGTTCGACGGATGGCGCACCGCGGCAGGTTCAGCCATCCGGAAGGCGGTCTCCCGGCCGTCCGGGAGGGGTGGGGGCCTACACCGCCCGGCTCAGTCGAACGGACGCAGCGGCGCCGAGGGGCCGTCCGTCCGCGCCCGCTCGGCCAGGTGCTCCCGCAGCACGTCCGGCTCCAGCCGCATCACCACCGGGGCACCGGGGTTGAGCACCAGGCGGCACCCCGGCGGCAGCCACTCCAGCAGGTCGGCGGCGCCGAGCAGGGCGTGGCCCGGAGCGCCCGCGGCCGCCAGCCACGACCGCGCGGTGAAGACGACGGCCGCCGTCTCCCCGTCCGGCAGGTCGATGCCCCCGACGCCGACGCCGTCCCCGTCGCCGTCCCCGCTGTCGAGCGGCACCGCGACCTGCGCCCCGGCCAGCGCCCGGTAGACCGCCTCCGGCGGCCCGTACCCGGTCGCGGACGCCTGGACGGCGGCGTCCACCGGATCGGCGGGCACGGGCCAGCCCAGCGCGAGCGGCGACTCCCGGTACTCCTCGTTCGCGGCGAACTCCTCGACGCCGCCGTCCTCGCCCGCGCGCCACTGGCCGATCACCGCCCAGGCCGGCGGCGGCCCCTCCCCCGCCCAGCTGGGGTCGACCAGCCCGATCCACTGCCCGGGGGCCAGCCTGGCGGCGGTCCGGATGTGCTCGGGCACCTCCACCGGCTCCACTGCCTCCGGTGCCTCGGGGACCGGGTCCGGTGCCTGTGTCTCGTCCGTCACGGTCACCGCACCGCTCCCGTCCACTCGTCCGCCTCGCGCGGCCGCTCCGACCGCGCCGCTTTCCCGTTCCACGGCCGCCGCCCGGCCCTGCGTTCACCCGAGGATGAGGGGCACCTCCTCGCCGAAACCGAAGTCCGAGCCGTCGTCCTCGTCTCCGCCCTCGTCCTCGTCCTCGTCCCCATCTCCGTCTTCGTCCTCGTCCTCGTCCTCCTTGTCCGAGCCGTGCGACGACGGCGGCGGCAGGAAGATGGCGATCTCACCGAAGTCCGAGCCCTCTCCGGACTCCGAGCCCTCGCCGCTCTCCGAACCGCTCTCCTCCTCGTCCTCCGGATCCGACTGCTCCTCCTCGTCCTGCTCCTCGTCCTCGTGCTCGTCCTCTTCCTCGTCCGAGCCGTGCGGCGGCAGAACGATGGCGATCTCGCCGAACTCCGAACCCTCACCGGACTCCGAGCCCTCACCGTTCTCCGAACCGGTCCCCTCCTCGTCCTCCGAATCCGGCTGCTCGTCGTCGAAGAACGTGAAGACCATCTCGCCCAACGCGTCGGAGGACACGGAGCCGTCGTCCTCCTCGTCCTCTCCGTCGCTTTCGGGACCGGGCGGCAGCGCGGGCTCCTGCGCCGGTGGCACGGCGGTCGGCACGGCCCCGGCCGGCGCCCCGACGGTGACGGGGGGCGCAGCGGTGACGGGGGTCGCAGCAGGCGCAGCAGCAGTGGTGGTCGTGGCAGTGGCAGTGGTGGCAGTGGGAGGCACCACCTCCTCCGCCTCGATCAGGACGTAGTCCTTGGAGCTGTCACCACCCGGATCCGGCATCAGCTTGCGGGAGGTCACCCGGAAGCGGGCCCCCGGCATGAGGAGCACCTCGGCCTCGTGCCGCTTCTGGGAGAACGGGGTGATGTCACGCCCGCTGACTCCGTGCAGCGAGAGCATGTACACCACACGGTGCCGGAACTCGCCGACCGGCTCCCTGGTGGCGAAGCCGTGAGCCGTGGGGAACTTCTTGCTGGTGCTCGCGTAGGTGTCGAACTCGATGTGGTCCCTGGTGAAGAGGCCCGCCACGAACGCACTCGCGTTGCTGTCGTTCCCCCACTCCCAGGCCCCGCGGTAGACGGTCATCTCGTCGGCGACCGGAAGGGCGTCGAGCGCCTCCAACAGCATGGCGGCGTGGAGCCTGGACTCGGCCACCACCGAGGGCAGCAGCTCGGTGATCCTGCGGTCCAGTTCGGCGTCGATGTCCCGCCGTGCGCCCGGTGCCAGCTCGCCGCGCTTCTGAATGAGGTCGGCGACCTTGTCGTCCTGGAAGAAGATGTTGGGCTCGACGAAGGACTCCCTCTCGTCTATCAGGGAGATCATCTCCTTCAGGACCCGGCGCATGGCGGTCGCCACCACGTCGAAGGGCAGTCCGCCGCCGATCCCCCGGGTCCGCTCCACGACCAGGTTGATCAGGACGTGGTCGTGTCCGCTGTAGACCCGGACCGCCATCAGGTGGGCCACCGTGAACTCCGCGAGCCGCTCGCCCATCTCGGGGACGGGGATCCGGTGGGCGTTCAGCCAGCGCCTCAGCGGCACGTCGGTGGGTGCGCCACCCAGTGGCCTGGCGATCTGCCGGTGGTGGAACTCCCTCGCCTCGAACACGTCGGCGCTGGAGAGCGCGTGGAAACCGCCCTCGTCGCCGTTCAGCACCAGGCGGTCGAAGTAGAGCCGCTCGTGCGGCAGCAGTCCCCTCGGGTCGAGCGAGCGCAGTGCGGCCCTGCTGAACTCGGGGCCGAGCGCGTCCAGGCTCCGGTACATCGACACCGCGTCGGTCAGGTCGAAGGTCCTGCCCTCCACGCCGTGGAACCCCGCGACCTGGACGCCCCGCAGGATCTCGTAGAGCGAGTGGTCGTTGTGCAGGCGCATCCAGCCGATCAGGCCGATCACGAATTCCTCGCGCCGCGCCTCCGGGACGTTCAGCCAGTCGAAGGTGCTGAGCATCCGGGCCGCCGTGCCGGACAGGCCGCCGATGCCGGGCACGCCCCGTCGGCCGAGGTCGCGGCTCCAGGAGGAGTCCGGGTCCAGTCGGAACCGGGCGGCGCCCTCGATCGATCCGAGCGGGAACTCCGGCCCCTGCCGCTGCGGGATCGGGTCGGTCGGCTTCATGGTCTTCTTCGCGATCGCCTCCGCGATCTCCTCAAGCGTCATCTCCGTCAGGTCGCCGGCCCGGAGGTCGGTCCGGCCGGAGGCCGTGGCCGTCACCGTGGTGGTGACGCGCCCCTGGGCGTCAGGGGCGTTCGTCGTCATCCGCACCTCGGACACGGTCTGCCAGTGCGGGAAGATCACGGCCGTGTCCGGCTCCCCCTCCGGCGTGAGCGGGACGGTGTCGAGGTCCCGGGTGACGGTCGCCGACATCGGCAGCAGCTCGCGCTCCCGGAGCAGCGCCAGCTCGCGGCGGCTGAGTTCGATGCCGGCCCGCCTGAGCTGGGCCGGCGTCATCCGGTCCGGCGCCTGCATCTCGTCCGCGCGCTGGGTGCGGATCCGCTGGCTCTGCCCCAGCTCCGTGGTGTTGTCGAGCGGATCGGCGCTCCACCGCACGAGGTTGCCCAGCGCGAACGGGTCCTCGGAGAAGTTCCGTGCCTGCGGGGAGGAGACGGCCGCCAGCACGCGGTGGACGACGCGTCGCTCCCTGCTCTGCAGGTGGTCCCGGTACGGCCGCAGTCGGTCCACGTCGAGGCCCAGGGTCCGGGCCGTGGTCATCTCCGGCTCCTGGAACACCCGGAGGAGGAGTTCCTTGAACCCGCCGATGTACGCGGCCCCGTCGCCCTGGTCGGGCCGGTAGTAGGCGCCGTTGTAGAAGGCGGTGAGCTTCTCCCGGACGTTTCCGTACTCCATCATCTTGTCGATCTGTTCGGTGGTCAGGCCCGTGTGGCCGATCTGCCCCGCGCTGGTCACGTCGTCCCGGGTGAAGACCTCCCTGAGGTGTACCTCCTCGTTCCAGTTCGGTCCGTGGTCGGCGACGAGGACGGCGACCAGGCGGTTGAGGGCGCGGTCGATGGCGGAGCCCTCGCGCGCCACGACGGCGACGGCCAGCTCGCCGACCCGCCGCTCGAAGGCCTCGGCGCGTTCCATCCAGCCCGGCTGGTCGGCGATGGGGTGCCGGTTGAACAGCCGCTCCGGGCCGGCCATGCCGAAGGTCCGGCCGGGCTCTCCCGTGGCCGGGTCGTGGAAGAGCGATCCGTCGCGCTCCCCGTCGCCGCGGATCGGGTCGGACCCGGCGTTCTCCGCGTACGCCCAGACGCCCGCGCCGTCGGAGAGCTCCGGCGCGTGCTCCGGGAACTCGCCCCGCTGCGGGTCGATCCACAGCAGCCCGCCGCTGCCGGTGTGCAGCAGGGTCCGGGCATGGCCGACCTGCCCCTGTTCGGCGAACAGGACCAGCGCCCGAGCTCCCGCGCCGCCGTCCCGGACCAGGGCGACGACCCTGTCCAGGGCCGCGGTGCCCGAGCCGTAGTGCCACGGGGGGCCGAGGCGCCTGGTCACCTCCCAGACCGCGTCGCGCTCGGGTCGGCCGTCGGTGCTGGTCCCCGCGGGGTGCGGGTCGCCGTCCATGGTGTCCCACAACGCCAGGTTGGCGTCGACACAGTTGACGGTCGAGCGGTCGGGGTTGATGTGGCCGAGCAGGGCCTCGCTCAGCCGGGGGGCGGTACCCGGCACCAGCGGACCCCCGGGCGCGCTGTCGCGCCAGGCCTGCTCCTGCTCCTCGGTGAGCGCGACCAGGTGGCGGTCGGCGGCCGGGGTCACGTGGCGGTCCATGGTGTGCGGGCGCTTGGGCTCCGGCAGCTCCGGGACCGTGTCGTCGTCCTCCTCCTCCGCGCGCCGCTTGGGGGCGGGCACCAGCACGCTGAAGATGTCGTCGCCGACGGACCGGCGGGAGGGGCCTGCGGCCGGCTCCCGCCGCCTGGCCGGCGGCTGCTCGGCCCTGGGCTGCTCGCCCACCGGGAGGGGCGGCAGGGGCTTCTCGGCCGGGGCCGCCACCGGGGCGTCCTCCGTCCACGGCTCCTCGCCCACCGGCAGCGGCGGCAGGGGCTTCTCGGCCGGGGCCGCCACCGGGGCGTCCTCCGTCCACGGCTCCTCGCCCACCGGCAGCGGCGGCAGCGGCTTCCCGGCCGGGGCCACCACCGGGGCGTCCACCAGGGGCTCGACCCGGGGTTCGACCGGGGCGGTCACCTCCGCCGGATCGCCGTGGGGGGTGCCCTCCACCAGGTCACCCTGGAGGCTCTCCCAACCGGGCTCGCCGACGACGCCGGCCCAGGCGTTCCCGACGGCCTCGGGCGCGTGGCGCCGCGGGTCGCCGGCGAAGCTGCCGAGATGGACCCGCCCCGGCTGCGTCGTCACCGGCGCCTCGGGCTCGGCCGTCCCGAGGATGGGCCGCAGCAGCCCCGGCACGAAGCGGATCAGCGCCTCGCCGCCCGCCTCGTGGCTCCGCACGATCTTCTCGAAGATCGACCTGTCGAAGGCCGACTCCGGCTGCCAGAACATGTGGGCACCGTGCTGGACGCCCATGTCCTGCCCGATCATCTCCTCGACGGCCTCGCCGTACTCGTCGGTCCCGATCCGGTAGCCCTCGGCGTCCTGCATGTCGAAGATGTCGTGATCGCCGGTGATCGGCTTCCAGACGCCCTGCCGGTCCAACCCCTCGACCACACCGCGCACCACGCGGAACTGCCCGGCCAACGACTCCATGACCGGCAGGAGTTCGGCGTACTCCTTGGTCCGCTGCTCGAAGCGGTCGAGGACCCGGTTCCACTGGTCGTCCCCCATCCCCTCCGGACGCTCGGACAGCTCCGGCCGGAAGAAGCCGACCAGGCCCTTGTCCTCGGGCCTGGCCCCGAGCCAGATGTCCTCCGCGTTGACCGTCTTGGCCTTGATCGCCTTGGGCTTCGGCAGCGCGCCCGCGTCCAGGTGCGGCACCGAGTCCGGGTTCGTCGGCCGGAGCTCGATGACGATCCCCCGCTCGTCCGCCATCCGCTGGAACTTCTCCTGGTTGCGGACGGGGACCCCGAGAGCCGTCTCCGCGTACTGCGGGGACACCTCCACGAACCGCACGTCCTCGGCCACGTGGCGCACCCGCCCGCGGCCGGAGGGGACGGTGCCCACCCGCACCACCGCCGGGTCACCGGCCACCGCTCCGGCCACCGCACCGGCCAGGCCGGTCGGTAGTGCGGAGGCGCTGTCGTCGTCCGCGTTCAACAGGTGGCCGAAGCCGGAGGCGGGGGCCTGCGGCGCTTGCTGGGCCTGCTGGGCCTGCTGGGCCTGCTGGGCCTGCTGGGCCTGCTGGGCGACCGGCTGCCCGGCGGGGCCGGTTCCCCCGGTCCGGGTGTTCGGCGCCGGGGTCGTCATCTCGACGTCGGAGTCGACATCGGCGGCCCGCTTCGGGCGGAACGTCCGGAAGGCACCTTGGGTATCGCCGGGAGACAACTGCATGAGCAGGGTCGCCGGCGCCGAGACGTCGTACGGCTGGAACGGGTCGCCGCCCGCGACCACGCCGACCGAGTTGGTCGGCGCGTGCACCGGGAGCCCGAGCTCGTTCGCCATGTCCTGGGCGTGCCCGACCGACTTGCAGCCCAGCAGCACCACCGAGGCCGGGTTGCCCTCGGCGGCCGACCGCTGCAGGGCCTGCATGCTGGGCCGGCGGCCCAGGAACCGGCCCGCCTCCGCCCCGCTGACCCGCACCGTCGTCGCGGCCGGAGCAGCCGGGGCGTCCGTCGCGTGGGGGGCGGTGGGATCGGGCAGCCGGTTCAGCACGATGCCCCGCGCGTTCGCGTGGGCCGCGAAGAAGTAGGCGTGGGCCGGGTCGTACGGAAGGGGCTCGCTCGGACCGGGGTCCAGCAGGTCGCCCGACCGGTGCTCGAACGACGCCAGCGTGTCCAGCTGCCGGTACGGACCCTCGCGAAGACCCCACTCCCGGGTGCTGAACGAGGCGCGCCCGATGGGCCGCTGTCCGCTCAGCGAGGTGACGGTCTGGGTGTGGACGAGCGCGTCGGGCACGGTCCGGCCGTCCATCGTCCGCACGCTGCCGGGCGCTCCCTCGGACACCGGCACGGCTCCGCCCCGGGTCGGCGGCTCGACCCGGATGAACCCGCCGCGCGGATCGGCCAGGCCGTTCGCCTCCGGGTCCGGATCGGTGAGGACCGCCGGAGCCCGCAGACCCAGCTCCCAACCGCCTTCGGCGTGGGGGACGCGCTCGGTGTCGCCGGTCGGCGTGAAGACCGTGCGGTCCGTCAAGGAGGCGATCAGACGCGGGAGTTCCAGCGTCCCGGCGCCGCCGCGCGGCATCATCAGCACCACGGGGACGCCCTCGGGCAGCCCGGCCAGCACCGGGTCCGCCGCCACCAGGGCGGCGAACCTCGCCTGGTCGAGGCCGACGGCCTGGCCGTGTTCACCGGTCAGGCGCAGCTCCCGGCCGAGCGACGAGGCCATCACGAAGTACGGCTGGGGACCGCTCGCCCAGGGGAGGTCGAAGCGCCCGAGGTCCCGGCGCAGGTAGCCCGGCTCGCGGGCGGACCGGCCCGGATCCACCAGGGCGTGCCGGAAGTCCCCGGCCCCCGGTCGGAACCCGGCCAGCTCCGAGCTGCCGGGCTCGTACGCGGCGTCGAGGGCCACGAAGTCCTCCGGCCGCAGGTAGGCACGCCCCACCGCGCGTGAGCCGTCCCCGCCCTGGAGCGGTCGGCTCTGCACGCGCGGACCACCGGGCACCGTGTGCAGGTCCCGGCCGTCGACCCCCGCGGCGGGGACGAACGGCGGTACGGAGGCGGACTCCTGGCCGGCTCCGGCGGCCGCCGGTGCCGGCGTGTGGAGGCCGGGGGCGGTGGGCGCCTGGTCCTCGTCGGCGTTCAGGACCGCCCTGAGCCCGCCGCCCTCGGCCTCCGGCACCGACAGGTACCGCCCGGCATCCGCCCCCGGCAGAGGCGTGTCTCCCGAAGCAGGCATCTCAACAACCGACTCCTCCACCGACGGAGGCGTCACCACGATCACCGGCAACCCGGGAACGACCCCGCCCTCGGCCTTCTTCGACGCAGGCCCCGACGAAGGACCCCCGACGAACAACGCCGACGCAGGAGCAACCTCCACCTCCGGCACCGACAGATACCCCGGCACAGGCCCACCCCCCGCCACGGGCACCTCAACAACCGACTCCTCCACCGACGGAGGCGTCACCACGATCACCGGCAACCCGGGAACGACCCCAGCCTCAGCCTCGGGCGCGCCCTCAGCCTTCTTCGGCCCGGCCGGCGCCTGCGGCACCGGGGGAGGCGTCACCACGATCGCCGGCACCGACGGCTCTCCCCCGGCCTGCGGCGGGGCCGGCGGGGTCGGCAGGGTCTCCGCGGGCTGCTTCGGCTGCGGGTTCCACTGCCGGCCTGCCGGGTGGTCGGCCGTGAAGTAGGTGTCCGCGGGAGCGGTCACCTTCTCGGTGATCTCCTCCTTCGGGACGGAGACCGCGAACGGGACCACCCCGCCGACGGCCGGGGTCGCTCCCGGTCGCTCCTCCCCGTGGTGGAAGGTGAACCGGAAGGCCACATGGCCGTCGAAGTGCTCCAGCGGCACCGGGACCTTCGAGTTGGCGATGGTCCGCCCACCGGCGGACCGCTCCCCGCCCTGGCGCCGGCGGTATCCGCCGCCGAAGGTGGCGGACACCGAGAACTTGCTCTTCAGCTTGGAGAACTCGGCGCCGAGCTGGCCCATGAACTGGCCGTGCCGGGAGTTGAGCGCGCGCTCGCTGTACCGCGCCGAGGACTCGCCGACCAGTGCGAGCTCCGCGCCCGCCTCCTCCCGGTCGTGGGCGAGGTCGAGCAGCTCGGCCGTCACGGACACCCAGGAGCGGCGGCCGTTCACCCGGAACGGCGTGCCGGTGAGCGTCCCGCCCGCGGTCAGCCGCGGCAGGGCGGCCATCAGCCGCTCACGTCCGAACTCGTTCATCACGCGCTCGGAGCGTCGCCCGCCGCCCGCCACCCGGCTGTCCCAGACCCCCGGGTAGTGCCGCCGCCCCTCGGTGTCGAGCAGGCTGTGCAGCGAGCCGACGTCGGTGAGGTCGCGGATCACATGGGTCGCGGCGAGGCCGCCGGTCCAGACCGCGGCCGGCGGCACGGCGTGCGTCCTCGGCTCGGTGTCCCGCACGGGCGCGGCGCTGCCGGCCCTGGTGGTGACCGGCCCGGGCGCCTCGAACCGGGCGGCGGCCCCGCCGGTGACCGGGTGGGCCTCGGCGGCCTCGACCAGCACCTGGAACCCGACCTTCGCGTAGCCGAAGGCGTTCCGGCGGACGGCGAACGAGGTCTTCGTCATCGGGGCGATCTGCTCGGGGGTCCGGTCGCTGCCGGGCCCGGTCCCGGGCTTCAGCCCGGGGGCGGCCCTGAGCTGGTCGATCTGCTGCTGGTGGCGCTCCCGCTCGGCCAGGTACCGGTCGCGCAGCTCCTTCGTCGCGGGCCGGTCGCCCAGCTCCCGGATCCGCCTGTCCAACTGCTCCAGGTCCGACGTCCACCTCCGGACGACGGACTCGTCGATCCGCCGCTGCTGCTCGTCCAGCAGGGGCTTGAGCGCCGCCCGGTGCTCGTCGTCCAGCCTCCTGTTCGCGGCCTCGAAGGCCTCGGGGCCGAGTTCGGCCTCGCGCTGCGCCAGCGCCTTCTGGCGTGCCGCGAACGACTGCTGGACCGCGTCGACCCGCCGCTGCTCCTCCCGCGCCTCCCGGGAGACGGACCGGTCCACCGTCCGGCCCCACAGGCGCAGGTTGCGGCGGAACTCCAGGTGGAGGAGGGCGGTGCCCTCGAACACGCTGCCGCCCACCTTGCTCTTGGTGCCGACGCCCGTGCCCACGGCACTGGCGGTCTCCGCGATCTGGTCGTGCCCGCTGACGTGGCTCAGCGTGCCGCCGGCCACCACCGCGGCCGGGAGCGCCCCGATCGGGTCGGAGGTGCCGACCAGCCGCAGGGCGGTGGCCTGACTGGTGCTCCGGGTGTAGGCGGTCAGACCGTCCGTGCCACCGCTGGAGTGGCCGACGGTGTTTCCGCTGTTGAACTCGGTCGCCTTGGTGTCGGCGACGTGCTCCATCGCCTGCACGCTGGCCCGGACGGTCACGGTGCCGCCGGGCACGCCGACGGTCCAGCCCTGGCCGGCCATCAGCGACCGCAGCCGCTGCTGGAGCGCCTCGGCGGTGAACCTCGGCGCGAGCTCCCGCTTCACCCGCTGCCAGTTCCGGTCGGAGCCGAACACGGCCCGGCCGGTGGCGTCCAGCTGGCTCAGCACCTCCTCGGCGCCCGGCTGGCGCCTCGGGGCCGCCCCGTTCCCTTCGACCGCAACGGACTTGGCCGGGCCGCCGGGCAGCGGCGCGAGCGGGATGTCCCCCGGCTGCTCCGGCTGCTCCGACCGTTCCCGCTGCTCCGGCTGCTTCGGCTGCTCCGGCCGGTGCGCGTCGGCACCGGCCCTGGGCGTACCGGTGGGCGGCACCGCGGTCTGCTCGGCCCCGGGCGGAGGGGAGACGTGCAGGACGATGTCGGTGGCGCTGAGCACCAGCGACCGCATGATCCGCCGCGGCACCTGCCGCGGCGTCGCGGGGACCGGCCGGCGCTCCCCCGGGGCGGTCGGCAGCTCGCGGACCGGGAAGGCGAATTCGGCCCCGGTCGTGGCGTGCAGGGGCTTCAGGGTCTTCGGGAGCCCGAACCGGGGGGAGAGGTCCACCTCGATCGTGAACCTCAGGTCGCCGCGGAAGACCGCGGCCGGCTCGACGGTCTTCCCCTTGGTCACGGCGTTGCTGCCGACGTCCTGGGTGCCGCCGACGACGTTGTCGGAGTTCCAGGCGTGGCTCAGCGCCCCCGCCACGTTCGGGAGCTTTCCGGCGAGGACGACGGTCTCGGTCGTCCTCGTCCGGTCGTCGTGCATCGCGCCGGTGGACGTCGAGGACTCGGTGCCGACCTCGAACTCGAAGTCCGTGTAGGACTTCAGGTACTCCTTGGCACTCGCCTCCGCGGCGGTGATCCGGATGTCGGCCCGGACCCCCTTGGCGGAGACCGACGTCCCCCAGGTGCGGCCGGTGGTCAGCGCGGCCGCCATCGGCCGGAGCGCCACCGGGTCGAAGAACGGCACCAGGTCCGCGGAGACCTGGTCCCACTTGGCGCCGAAGACCGGCTTCAGCACCTGGCGGAGCTCGTTCATCACGGCCAGGCCGTCGGTGATCCCGAGAACGGCGTCGGACGAACCGAGCTGCCTGTCCCGGGTCACCCGCTCCGGCGGCTGGTGGGTGAGGGTCTCGGTGTCCTTCGCGGTGTCGGACGAGGGCTTGGCGGTGTCCCCGCCGGGCACCACGGGCTTGGGCGGCACCACGGGCTTGGCGGGCACCACCGGCTTGGGCGGCACCACCGGCGCGACGGGCGCGACGGGCTTGGCCGGCGCGACGGGGGTCGGCGGCCGGACGAACGTCGCCCGCTCCGGCTGCTCGCCCGCCGTCACGTACTTCTCGACCTGGGACTGCGGGATCGCCACCATGAACCGGACCGCGGGGTCGGACCCATCGCCGGTGGCGTCCAGACCGCCCTTGTCGGCCAGCCGGACGTTCACCTTGGCGGTGGCGAGGTAGACCGCCATCGGCTCGGAGAACTTGGCGCTGGACACCGTGCTGGACCCGGTCCCCGCGCGGTCGCCGGTACGGCGCCGGAACGCCAGCCCGCCACCGATCGAGAGCGACACCCACTCGCCGCCGGGGAAGCCGTAGTGGGCCCCGCCCTGCGCCTGTCCGCCGAGCGTCAGCCCGGTGGTGTCCCGTGCGGCATCGCCCACCGCCGTCTCGTTGAGGACGTTCAGCTCGGCCTTGTCGATGGTCCGCAGGAAGTCCAGCCGGTCCACCCGCGCGGTGGCCTGCACCGTCGTGTCCGCGTGCCTCGGTCGGCTGAGCATCGGGCCCCGGAGCGGGATGTCCCGGCTCATCGCGGACAGCGAGGCGGCCAGCCGCTCCAGCTGGAAGGAGTGCCGGACCGCGTCGCGGAAGCCCTCCCACCCCTCGGCCTCGAACGCGCTCACACCCAGCTCGTCGAGGACGGTGTGCAGGTCCTTGCCCTTCGCACCGGCCCCGGACGGGTGCGCCTGCGCGAACACGTCCAGGACGACGGCGCTCTCCGGCAGCCCGGTCTGCCAGAACCCGGGCTTGGGCCGCCAGGCGGTCGAGCCCGGATCCAGCTGGGGCGCCTGGACCGCGCCCGGCGCCCTGCGGCCGGGTTCGAAGGCCTCCGGCCGGTCGACGGCCACCGATTCGAGGGCCTCGGAGATCACCTGGAAGCCGATCTGCCCGGTGGCCTGGGGGCCGTCGGGAGCGGGGGTCGTGCCGTCCGGCCGGTACTCGAAGGTGAGCACGGCCCTGCCGTCGAAGATCACCCCGGCGGCCTTCACCTTGACGGCGTTGCCGGCCCGCACCGTGACCCGGTCGATCGCGCTGCGGTCGCGGCCGAGCTGACCGGACGGCGCGGCGGCCGTGACACCGATCGGCACCGGGCCGATGCCCGTGTGCTTGGCGGAGGGCGCCCCGGCCACGTTCAGACTGCCGGTGACGGACGAGACGACGGTCCGGGTCACGTCGGTGCCCGTGTTGAACTCCGTCTGATCGGTGTTGCGCAGGTGCGACATCTGCGAGACCCGCGCGGAGAGCAGGATGCTCCCCCGACCGTCGGAGAGCGGGATCTCCACGGGCTCGCCGCTCATCATGGACTTCAGTTCGGTGCGCAGGGTCCGCAGGTCCAGCCGGCCGAGGACCTCGGCGCGCAGCGCCGCCCAGTCGTCGCCGAAGGTCGCCTGGCCGAACGCCTCCAGCGACTGCCGGGTGGCGCCGACCGGCAGCGAGGCCGCGGGGGCCGCGGCGGCGAGCAGCGCGGGGACGCCGCCGGCCACCCGGTTCCCGGCCCCGTCGACCACGTGGACGCTCTTGACGACGTCCAGCCCGCCGAGCGCCAGCGACTCCTCGACGCGCAGCGGCGGACGGTAGTGCTTCTGACCGGCCGGCGGGACCGCGTCGGCGGCCTCGGCGGCCGGCACGACGACCGGAACCGGCAGGTCGACGGGCAGCTGGTGCTGCTCGCCCCCGATCGGCAGTTCCCGGTCGCCCTTGCGGACATCGGAGAAGTCGAGTTCCAACCGGACGTCGGCGGAGATCCGCAGCGCGGGCTCCGGCGTCTTGCTGCGGGAGAACGTCCGGCCCCTGCTGTCCGAGGAACCGGCCTTGCTGCGGTCGCTCACCACCCCGACCTGTCCGGTCATGCTGGTGTCGGGGGCGTTCGGGGCGAACTTGCCCCCCATCAGCAGGCCTGCGCCGAGCCGTCGGCGGCCCTCGCTGAAGGACCCGGCGGTGGCGAAGGAGTCGCTGCCGTCCTCGAACTCGAACTTCTTGTACGCCCCGGTGGTCGTGGCGCTGGTGACCCGGGCGGAGACCTGGATGTCGCCCTTCCAGCCGACGAGCTCGAACGGCAGTGCGAGGCGCTCGCCCTGGGTCATCGCCGACAGCACGGGCTGCAGGGCGTCGAGGTTCAGCGCGCCGGAGAGCTGTTCCCTGACCGACCGGGCCAGCTGCTCGCGGGCCGCGGCCAGCTGCTCCTCGGCCTTGCCGAACCGCTCCTCGGCCTTGTCCGACCGCTCCTTGGCCTGCGCCGACTGCGGCTCCGCCCGGTGCCCCTGCTTGGCCGCGGCCGCCTCGTCCCGGGCCTTGCCGTGCTTCTCCAGCAGGTCCGCGGGGAGCAGCGCGGGGAGGGCGGTGAGGGCGGTGACGACCTCCTCCACCACCCGATCGGCGTGGCCCGGTATCGGCAGGACCCGGTCGCCTCCGCTGAGTTGGCCGACGGCGGGGTCGGTGAGCCGCGTCGGCGGCGCGGGCAGCGGCGCTTCCTTCGCCTTCTCGACGAGCGGGACCTCCGCCGCCGGCACGGCCCCCTGGGCCGCTGCCGGTGCCGGTGTCGGTGTCGGTGTCTGCGTCGGCGCCGGTGCCAGTTCAGGCGTCGGTTCCGGTGTCGGTTGCTGCGTGGGTGCAGGCACCTGTGCCTGCGTCGGTACCGGTACCGGTGCCGGCGGCTCGGGCAGCGGCGGCAGTTCCGCCTGGGTCGCCTGGATCGTCTGGGTCGCCTGCGGGACGGGCCGCAGCGCCGAGAAGTGCGCCCCCTCGTAGCCCTGGCGATAGAGCATCACCGTGCGGCGGTCGGAGTCCGCCAGGTAGCTGGAGAACTGCCCGGCACCGTTGAGGACACCGAGGTTGAAGCCCAGCGCACCGGCCGCGATCCGGGGCACCTCGTCGAAGAGGGGCGTGTTCCAGAGCACCCGGTTGCGGATGGCCAGATCGACCGCCTCGCTCGGCCGCATGCCTGCCAGTCGCTGCGGGTCCAGGAACTGCGGATGCGGGCTCGGGTCCAGCACCACCGGCTGGGCCAGTCCCGGACGCTCCCAGAGAAGGCGTTCCCAGGACCCGTTCGCGAGGTCGGTCAGCACGGGGCTGCCGAAGTTCTCGATCAGGGCGGACGCGTCCAGGCCGGCGGGCAGCTCTCCCGTCTGACCCATCACGCGCCAGAGCGCCTGCGGCGTCAGGTCCGCGATCAGCATGTCCAGGACCGACTGCCCCCACTCGTCGATGAGCTCCCGCTGGGCGGCGCCGTCCGGTCCCCGGTACCACTGCAGGACGGCATCGCGCAGCCCGGCGGTGTCCAGGTGCTGGTACTCCCACTCGCCGAACTGGCGGTTCACGCTGACCAGCAGGGACGTGAAGAGGCAGTCGCCGTCACCGGGCACGGTGAGGGCCTCGAAGGGCTGCCCCTCGATGGTCAGCCCGTCCTGGAGGACGGTGCGCTCGCGGGCCGCGATCTCCGCGACCGGCAGCGGCACGGCGGCCTGCGACGGCAGCGGCTCCGGGTGCGGCTTCGGCTGCTGTTGCAGCTCTGTCTGATACACCGTCACGGTTGGTGCCTGCGATGCGTGGTGAGCGGGATTCGGCGTGGACACGGCGTCGACGGCACGTGGCGTGGTGGTCGTGGGGGCGGGGTTCGCCGAGGCGTTCCGGTACTGGTCGAAGGAGAGTTCGCGAACGACCGGTCCGGAGCGGAGCACGTCCTCGATGCGCTGGATGTGCCGGGGCAGCACCTCGAAGTCATCCCGGTACGCGGCCGAACCCATCACACCCGGCTCACCCGCGAACCGGTCCCGGCGCCGCAGCGCCATCGCCTGCTCCGCGTACTCGTCCGGCAGACCGAGGAAGTGCATCACCTCGTGCACCAGCACACCCGGCGCACTCTCCGCATGCCACAGCAGCTGGTTGCTCCGCCCCTTACCCGGAGCCACCTTCACACTCTGATGCGCATCCGCCACACCCTCGGCCCGCTCCAACCGCAGATGGAACTGCGACCCGTCCGACAGCCTGAACCGCCCGTTCACATGCTGATCCACCGCGGCCACCGCACCGGCCCAGACCGCGTCCACCTGCTCCGCGGACACCACCGAACCGTCCTGCGCCCCCACATCCAACCGCAGCGTGAACTCCCGCACCCACCGACCCGGCCGCACCTCGAAATGCCGCACGTCATAATCGATCCGCGTCATCGCCCCCGTCAGATCACCCAACGGCCGCGACCCACCCGGCGTCCTGCCCTCGAACTGCCCGGGCAGCCCCGGACCCGCAACCACCCCACCACCCGCCTGACCCGCCACCAACGGATCGAAACGCGTCGTCGACATCCGCGCAGGCTCCGCGAACGACCGCACCCCCGCCCACGCCTCCGCCGGCAACAACACCACACCGGCACCCGCACCCGCACCCGGCGCCACCACCGACACCGGACCTCCCACCGCCTCCACCAACGGCGGAGCGAACGGCGGGTTCTGCCCACCCTCCAGACCCTGTCCCGCGAGCTGCTCGGCCAAGGCCGCAAGCTCCTGCTCGGCAGGCGTGCGCGGCACCGTCGTGCCCCAGTAGACCGCCGGGAAACCGGCCGACATCACCAGGAACTCGTCCTCGCCGTGGTACAGCGACTCGTCGAGGGCGGTGGGACGGCTCTGCAGGTGGGTCCCGAAGACCCGCTGGATCGGGACGTCCTGGACCGTCACGTAGAACGGCCCGCCGTTGGCCTGGGGGTCCTGCGGGTCCTTGTAGGGCACCAGCAGGCTGAACGACTCGGCCGCCCCGCGCCTGAGGTCCAGCACGATCCCGTTGCCGGGGGCGGGGCCGGTGGCGGGGACGGGGTGGGTCCCGGGGTTCGGAAGCCCCGGGTTGTCGTCGTCCACGTGCCGCCGGTTCTCCAACCGGATCAGCCGGACCGTGCCGTTCGCCTGGTCCACGTTCGGCAGTTCGACGGTCGTCAGCAGCTCGTAGGTGAACACGTGCTGGGCGACCACGGCGCGCAGGTCGGTCGGGCCGTAGTTGACGTAGTGGGGACCCCCGCGCACGTCTGTGATGTTCTGCAGGACGCCGCTCAGCTCGGAGAAGCCCCAGTAGTAGGTCGAGTCCAGGTTCCCTCCGGAGCGGAAGTGGGCGTAGAGCAGCTTCGCGAGAGCCGGATGGGCCTTCCAGGAGCTGCTGGCCTGCGAGGCTCCCCAGCCGTCGATGAAGCCCGACGTCCCCGGTTGCTGGTCCAGCCACTGGTAGAAGGTGTCGGACACCCCGTTCTCGCCCCGCAGCGGCCCGCCCTCCACCAGCCCCCCGCCGGGGGCGACCAGGCTGCGGCGCGTCACCTCGACGCCGTTGTCGAAGGTCGGCGGCCGCTCGACCAGGCGCTCCGGGAGGTCCGCGAACACGCCGTCGGCCCGCATGGACATCTGCAGGTACAGGAACTCGCTGATGTACACGGGTGACCAGCCGTCCGCACTGAGCAGCTCGTACGTGTCCACCAGCCTCCGGGCGGCGGCGTTGCCGTCCGCCTCCTGCCCGGCGCGCTCGACGATCTGCGCCAGTCGGCGGGCGATCCCGTCGGCCACGTGGTCGTGGACCATCACCATGCCGTCCACCACGTGGCCCTCCGCGAGGTCGGACAACAGGTCGTCCCAGACCAGTGCCTCGACGCCGTTGAGCAGTGTGAGCGACGGCAGGTGGTCCCCCTCGCGCCACAGCTCGTCGGCCCGGAACGAATCCGCGGGCAGCGGCTCGACCACGAACGCCGGAAGGTCCAGCACGAGCGGCGGGAGCACCGGGGAGGACGGCTGCGAGTGCGCCGTCTGCGCGTCGGCGTTCGAGGCCCCGGTCGTCAGCACCTGGGGCACGTACTGCTGCGAGGTGAGGACCGGCGAAGCGGGGGTCGACCCGGTGCTCCAGTCGTCGTCCGAATCACTGGGCGGCGCCTGCGACTCCGACCAGGCTTCCGGGGTCTGCGCCGCCTCGTTCTCCGCGGCGTGGCCGGCCGCCTGTTCGGCGGCGTCGGCCGCGGCCTGCTGCGCTGCGAGCGTGTCACGGTAGGTCTGGAGCTCCTGCTCGGTGACCGCGGGCCGGTCCTCGCCCCAGCACTCCACGTCCCGGTCGGTGACCATGGTGAGGAACTCGTCCTCGCCGAGGTAGAGCGAGGTCTCGCCCTCCACCTCGTCCATCCTGGTCTGGAGGTGGGTCCCGAACACCCGGTGGATCGGGACGGTCTGCGTGGTGAGCCAGAAGTCGCCGCCCACAAGATCCTTGTAGGGGTTCAGGAGACTGTAGGACTCGGCCGCACCACGCTGGATGTTGATCGGCTGGCGGTTCGTCCCGGCATCGCCGGGGTGATAGGGCTCGGGCAGTTCCCGCAGCACGCTGCGCTGCTCCAGCCGGATCAGGTCGATCGTCCCCGCGTCCCGGTTCACCCGGGGCATCGGGACGGTGCGCAGCATCTCGTAGGTGAAGACGTGCTGGGCGGCCACGGTGCGCAGATAGGCGGGTTGGTAGGTGAACCCGAAGACGTCGCGCCTGCCGATCTCCACCTGGAAGCCGGGGGTCGCCTTCAGCCGGTGCTCGAAGCCGTTCAGCCAGAAGTACTCGTCACCGATGTGCCGGTGCTCCGGATTGCGGAAGTGGGCGAGCAGGACCTTCGCCTCCAGCGACTCCCGCGAGGCCGAGGTGCCTGACTGCGCCACACCCCAGTTGTAGAGGTACTGCCTGTTGCCGCCCACCGCCGCCGTGTCGAGCCAGTCGTAGAACGTCATGGAGGCGCCCTGCGGGCCGACCATCGATCCCCCCTGGACGACGTCGGCTCCAAGCGCCGGAGGCGCGGTGGGATCGACGAGGAAGTACGTCTCACCGACGGGCCAGGCGACGAGTTCCCGCGGGAAGTTCCTCGGCACGGCGCTGTCGCGGAACAGCATCTGCTGCCGCAGGAACTCGCTGATGTAGGCGGGCGTCCAACCGTCGTCGCTGAGCAGCTGGTGCGTGGCCAGCAGCGTTTCGGCGGCCTCCCGCCGGTCGCCGCCGTCCGCCACGACCTGCCGGGCACGCTCGACGATCAGGCCCAACCGAAGCGCGGCCTGCTCGGCCGCCCGGTTGTACACCTCCGCCATCCGGTTCAGCTGGACGTCGTCGGGTTCACCCTCCAGGCGGTCGTCCCACACCATCCCCTCGACGCCGTCGAACAGGATGAACGTCGGCAGGCGGTCGCCGTCCCGCCACAGCTCGGCGGCCGTGAACGGTTCCGCGATCGACGGTTCGTGTACGAGTGGTGGAAGGTCCAGCAGCAGCACCGGCGGGAGAACGGGGGACGACTGCTCCGAAGGCGGCGTCTGAGCCCCGATGTCCAGGGTCTCGACCTGCGGCAGCTGCCCGGCCTGAGCGGCGGGAGTCCACACGGTAGCGGGAGTCTGAGTAGCGGGCGTCTGGGTGACGGGAGTCTGGGTCGCGGGCGCCTGGGTCGCGGGCGCCTGCACGACCGGGGCCGACGACCCCTCGCCGTCCGACTCGGAACTCCAACCGTCGCCCGCCTCCTCGTCGTCCGAATCCTGCCGCATGCCCTTCGGCATCGGCAGGAACGACGGAGCCTGCGGTGCCGGCCGCCTGGCGTCCGGGTTCTCGACCCCGGATCGGGAGGGCACCGGGGTTGTGGTGGCACCGGGGTTCGCCGCGAGGGCCTGGTACCGGCCGAACGTCAGGTCACGGACCACCGGACCCGAGGCCAGGACGTCCTCGATGCGCTGGATGTGCCGCGGCAGCACCTCGAAGTCGTCGCGGTACGCGGCCGAACCCATCACACCCGACTCACCCGCGAACCGCTCCCGGCGCCGCAGCGCCATCGTCCGCTCCGCGTACTCGTCCGGCAGACCGAGGAAGTGCATCACCTCGTGCACCAGAACGCCGGGGGCGCTCTCCGCGTGCCACAGCAGCTGGTTGCTCCGACCCCTGCCCGGAGCCACCTTCACACTCTGATGCGCATCCGCAGCACTTTCGGCCCGCTCCAACCGCAGATGGAACTGCGACCCGTCCGACAGCCTGAACCGGCCGTTCACATGCTGATCCACCGCGGCCACCGCACCGGCCCACACCGCGTCCACCTGCTCCGCGGACACCACCGAACCGTCCTGCGCCCGCAGATCCAACCGCAGCGTGAACTCCCGCACCCACTGCCCCGGCCGCACCTCGAAATGCCGCACGTCATAGTCGATCCGCGTCATCGCACCCGTCAGATCACCCAACGGCCGCGACCCACCCGGCGTCCTGCCCTCGAACTGCCCGGGAAGCCCCGGGCCCGCAATCACCCCACCATTCGCCTGACCCGCCACCAACGGATCGAAACGCGTCGTCGACATCCGCGCAGGCTCCGCGAACGACCGCACCCCCGCCCACGCCTCCGCCGGCAACAACACCGAACCCGCACCCGGACCCTCACCCGGCGCCACCACCGACACCGGACCCCCCACCGCCTCCACCAACGGCGGAGCGGAAGAAGGATTCTGACTCTCCGTCAAATCCTGTCCCGCGAGCTGCTCGGCCAAGGCCGCAAGCTCCTGCTCGGCAGGCGTGCGCGGCACCGTCGTGCCCCAGTAGACCGCCGGGAAACCGGCCGACATCACCAGGAACTCGTCCTCGCCGTGGTACAGCGACCGGTCGAGGCTGCTGGGACGGCTCTGCAGGTGGGTCCCGAAGACCCGGTGGATCGGGACGTCCTGGACCGTCACGTAGAACGGCCCGCCGTTGGCCTGGGGATCCTGCGGGTCCTTGTAGGGCACCAGCAGGCTGAACGACTCGGCCGCCCCGCGCCTGAGGTCCAGCACGATCCCGCTGCCGGGGGCGGGGCCGGTGGCGGGGACGGGGTGGGTCCCGGGGTCCGGAAGCCCCGGGTTGTCGTCGTCCACGTGCCGCCGGTTCTCCAACCGGATCAGCCGGACCGTGCCGTTCGCCTGGTCCACGTTCGGCAGCTCGACGGACGTCAGCAGCTCGTAGGTGAACACGTGCTGGGCGACCACGGCGCGCAGGTCGGCCGGGCCGTAGTTGACGTAGTGGGGACCCCCGCGCACGTCTGTGATGCCCTGGAGGACGCCGCCCAGCCCGAGGTTGCCCCAGCGGTAGGTCGACTCCAGGTCCCCGCCGGACCGGAAGTAGGCGTACAGCAGCTTCGCCAGGGCCGACTGGGCGGTCCAGGAACTGCTGGCCTGCTGGTCCCCCCAGCCGTCGATGAAGCCCGACGCCCCCTCCCGCCCGTCCAGCCACTGGTAGAAGAGGTCGGACGACCCGCCCGTACCCCTCAGCGGCCCGCCCTCGACCGCCTCCTCCGGTGCGTCGACGGCGACCAGGTTGCGGCGGCCCCGCTGGGCGCCGTTCTCCATCGTCGGCGGCCTCTCGACCAGGCGCTCCGGGAAGCTCCGGACCACACCGCTCTCCCGCAGGGCCATCTGCAGGAAAAGGAACTCGCTGACGTACACGGGCGACCAGCCGTCGTCCGTGAGCAGCTGGTGCGTGTCCACCAGCCTTCGGGCGGCGGGGTTGGTGGCCGCGTCCTGCTGGGCCCGCTCGACGATCTGTGCCAGCCGACCGGTGATCCCGTCGACTGCGTGCTGGTGGACCGCTGCCATCCCGGTCATCAGTTCGTCGCCGTCCCGGCCCGCCAGCCGGTCGTCCCAGACCAGTGGGCTGACGCCGTCGAACAGCGTGAGCGACGGCAGGTGGTCGCCTGCGCGCCACAGCTCGTCGGCCCGGAACGAATCCGCGGGCAGCGGCTCGACCACGAACGCCGGAAGGTCCAGCACGAGCGGCAGGAGCACGGGAGAGGACGGCTCAGACGCCGACTCCTGCTCGGTCGGCGCCGGAGCCTGCTGGGCCACCGGCCCGCTCGCGGTGACGACCGGCGAACCGGGGGTCGACCCGGTGCTCCAGTTGTCGTCCGAATCGTCGTCCGTGGCCGAGGGCGGAGCCTGCGGGGCCACCCACGGGGGTGCGGGCTCCGCGGCCTCCTCCGCCGGCTCCTCCACCACGGCGGGCGGCACGACCGCCTGCGCCGCGAGCACGGCGCCGTGGGCCTGGAGCTCCTGAGGGGTGACGGGAGGCTGGTCCGTACCCCAGCACTCCACCTCCCGGTCCGTGACCATGGTGAGGAACTCGTCCTCGCCGAGGTAGAGCGACGTCTCGCGACCGTCCTCCATCCTGGTCTGGAGGTGGGTCCCGAACACCCGCTGGATCGGGACGGTCTGCGTGGTGAGCCAGAACTGGCCGCCCGCGAGGTCCGCGTAGGGGTTCAGCAGGCTGAAGGACTCGGCCGGACCGCGCTGGATCGCGATCATCTCGTGGTTCGTCCCGGTCTCGTCGGGGGTGTACCTGTCCTCCAGGACCTCGCGCCGCTCCAGCCGGATCAGCCGGATCGTCCCCGCCTCCCGGTCCACCCGGGGCATCGGGACGGTCCGCAGCATCTCGTAGGTGAAGACGTGCTGGGCGGCCACGCTGCGCAGGTAGCCGGGGTCGTAGCCCAGCAGGTAGGAGTCGAACTTCTTGCCCTCGATCCTGAAGTCGTGGGTCTCCCGCACCCGGTCGTTCAGGCCGTGCAGCCAGAAGTACGCGTCGTCCGGGTGCAGCCTGTCCGGGTTGCGGAAGTGCGCCAACAGGGCCTTCGCCCCCAGCGACTCCCGCGAGGACGAGGTGCCCGCCTGTGCCACACCCCAGTTGTAGAGGCGCTGCCTGTTGCCGCCCACCGCCGCCGTGTCGAGCCAGTCGTAGAACGCCATGGAGGCGCCCTCCCGGCCGAACATCGACCCCCCTTGGTTGATCCGGGCTCCCGGTACCGGGGGGCTGGCGGGATCGACGAGGGCGAACTCCCGTCCGGCGGGCCAGGCGACGAGCTCCGGCGGGAACTTCGCCGGCACGCCGCTGGTACGGAACAGCATCTGCAGCCGCAGGAACTCGCTGATGTAGGCGGGCGCCCAACCGTCATCGCTGAGCAGCTGGTGCGTGGCCAGCAGCGTTTCGGCCGCCTCCCGCGCGGCCCCGGCGCCCGCCGGGACCGCCTGGGCGCGCTCGACGATCCGCTCCAGCCGACGGGCGACCTGCTCGGCCGCCCGGTCGAAGACCGCGGCCATCCGGTCCAGCTGGGCCACGGTGGGCTCGCCCGTCACCCGGTCGTCCCACACCATCCCCTCGAACCCGTTGTACAGGATGAAGTGCGGCAGGTGGTCCCCGTCGCGCCACAGCTCACCGGCCGTGAAGTCCTCCGTGATCGGCGGCTCGTCCCGCAGCTCCGGAAGGTCCAGCAGGGGCGGCTCGTCCACCGGAGAGGCCGGCTCCGAGGGAGGCGTCTGCGCGCCGAGGTCCAGGGTGCCGATCGGCGGCAGCACCACCGCTGTCGGCGCGGCCTGCGTCACGGAAGGCTGCACGGCGGGCTGTACGGCCGGCTGCGTGGTCGGCTGTGTCACCGGGGCCGACGACCCCTCGCCGTCCGACTCGGAACTCCAACCGTCGCCCGCATCCTCGTCGTCCGAATCCTGCCGCATGCCCTTCGGCATCGGCAGGAACGACGGAGCCTGCGGTGCCGGCCGCCTGGCGTCCGGGTTCTCGACCCCGGAGCGGGAGGGCACCGGGGTTGTGATGGCACCGGGGTTCGCCGCGAGGGCCTGGTACCGGCCGAACGTCAGGTCACGGACCACCGGACCCGAGGCCAGGACGTCCTCGATGCGCTGGATGTGCCGCGGCAGCACCTCGAAGTCGTCCCGGTACGCGGCCGAACCCATCACGCCCGGCTCACCCGCGAACCGGTCCCGGCGCCGCAGCGCCATCGTCCGCTCCGCGTACTCGTCCGGCAGACCGAGGAAGTGCATCACCTCGTGCACCAGAACGCCGGGGGCGCTCTCCGCGTGCCACAGCAGCTGGTTGCTCCGACCCCTGCCCGGAGCCACCTTCACACTCTGATGCGCATCCGCAGCACTTTCGGCCCGCTCCAACCGCAGATGGAACTGCGACCCGTCCGACAGCCTGAACCGCCCGTTCACATGCTGATCCACCGCGGCCACCGCACCGGCCCACACCGCGTCCACCTGCTCCGCGGACACCACCGAACCGTCCTGCGCCCCCACGTCCAACCGCAGCGTGAACTCCCGCACCCACTGACCCGGCCGCACCTCGAAATGCCGCACGTCATAATCGATCCGCGTCATCGCACCCGTCAGATCACCCAACGGCCGCGACCCACCCGGCGTCCTGCCCTCGAACTGCCCGGGAAGCCCCGGACCCGCAATCACCCCACCATTCGCCTGACCCGCCACCAACGGATCGAAACGCGTCGTCGACATCCGCGCAGGCTCCGCGAACGACCGCACCCCCGCCCACGCCTCCGCCGGCAACAACACCGAACCCGCACCCGCACCCGGCGCCACCACCGACACCGGACCCCCCACCGCCTCCACCAACGGCGGAGCAAGAGGCGGATTCTGCCCACCCTCCAGACCCTGCCCCGCGAGCTGCTCGGCCAGCGCCTCGACCCGCTGTGCCGGTGTGAGCGGCACGTCCGTACCGCGGTACAGGGCCTGGGTCCCGGCCGCCATCACCACGAACTCGTCCTCGCCGTAGAACAGCGTCCGGTCGGGCTCGGTGAACCGGCCCTGCACATAGGTCCCGAAGACCCGGTGGATCGGGACCTCCTGGACCGTCACATAGAACTCCCTGCCGTCGCCCTGAGGCTGCTTCGGGTCCTTGAACGCCTCCAGCAGGCTGAACGACTCGGCCGCCCCGCGCTGGAGGACCAAGGGGATCTCGGGGCCGGGGTTCGGCACGGACTCCGGGTCCGTGAAGTCGTCGGGGTGCGGGAGGTCCGGGTTCTCCGGGTCGACGTGCAGCCGGTTCTCCAGCCGGATCAGCTTGACCGTGCCGCGCTCGCGGTCCACGTTCGGCAGCTCGACGGCCTTCAGCATCTCGTAGGTGAAGACGTGCTGGGCGACCAGGCTGCGCAGCAGGGACTGGGGGTAGCGGATGATGTCGGGTTCGTCGCGGTGGGCGATCTTCGCCAGGAACTCGCTCAGGGTGGGCGCCCAGTAGTAGCCGGCCGTCAGGTTCTCGGAGCGGAACCGGCCGAACATCAGCTTCGCCACGGCCGGTTCGGCGGTCCACGAACCATAGGCCTGGGCGGCCCCCCAGCTCTCGACGTGGGCCGGCTCCCCGTTCCGCGGCGCCGCGCCCAACCACGTGTAGAAGCGGCCGGAGGCACCGTCCGGACCGCGCAGCGACCCGCCGTGGACCGCGTCCTGCCCCGCACCGGGAGCGACCAGGCTCCGGTGCCCCACCTGGGCACCGTTCTCCATCCGCGGCGGCATCTCGACCAGCCGCGGCGGGAAGCTCTCGGGCACGTTGCTGTCCCGCAGGGACATCTGCAGGTACAGGAACTCGCTGACGTACACGGGCGACCAGCCGTCGTCCGTGAGCAGCTGGTGCGTGGCCAGCAGCGTCCGGGCGGCCGCCAGGTCGGCCGCTCCGGGCGCCGGTTGGGCCCCGCCGCCCTGCACGACCGGCTCGGCCGGAACGACCGGCCCGGCCTGTTCGGCCTGCGCGACGACCTGTTCGGCCTGCGCGACGATCTGCTCCAACCGGGCGGCGATCTCCTCGGCGGCCTGCGCGTACTCGTCCGCCGCGACCCCCAGCCGGTCGTCGTCCGGTTCTTCCCAGGGCTGGTCGCCCCACACCATCCAGTAGTTGCCGTCGAACAGCACGACATCCGGCAGCCGGTCCTCGGGACGCCACAGCAGATCGGCGTGGAACGCCCGCCCCTGCGGCACCACCTCCTGCGCGACCGGCAGCGGAGCCGGCTGGACCTCCGTCTGGTCCTGCGCCTGCTGCGGTGCGACGACCGGCGAACCGGGGGTCGACCCGGTGCTCCACTCGTCCTCCGAATCCGTCGGCGGAGCCTGCGACTCCGACCAGACCTGTCCGGTCTCCGCGGCCGGCACCGTCGCCCCGGCCTGGCCCGCCACCCCTCCGACGGTGACGGGCGGTGCGGCCGACTGCGCCGCCAGTGTGGCGCGGTGGACCCGGAGCTCCTCCTCGGTGACCGGGGGCCGGCCCTCGCCCCAGCACTCCACCTCCCGGTCGGTGACCATGGTGAGGAACTCGTCCTCGCCGAGGTAGAGCGACGTCTCGCGAGTGCCGTCCATCCTGGTCTGGAGGTAGGTTCCGAACACCCGTTGGATCGGGACGGTCTGCGTCGTCAGCCAGAAGACGCCGTTCGTGGGGTCCTTGTAGGGGTTCAGGATGCTGAAGGACTCGGCCGGACCACGCTGGATGCTGACCGTCTGGTGGTTCCGCCTGGTCTCGTCGGGGGCGTAGGGCTCGTCCAGGTTCGCCAGCACCTCGCGCTGCTCCAGCCGGATCAGCTGGATCGTCCCCGTCGCCTGGTCGACCCGGGGCATCCGGACGGTGCGCAGCAGCTCGTAGGTGAAGACGTGCTGGGCGACCACGCTGCGCAGATAGCCGGGATCGTAGAAGAAGCCGTAGACGCTATTCCCGTTGACCTCGATCCTGAAGCCGTGGGCCTCCTCCAACCGCCACGCGAACCCGTTCAGCCAGAAGTACTCGTCACCGATGTGCCGGCCGGCCGGAACACGGGAGTAGCCCAGCAGGAGCTTCGCCTGCATCGAGTCCCGTGAGACCGAAGCGCCCGCCTGCCCCTCACCCCAGCCGTAGAGGTGGCTCCTGTTCCCGCCCACCTCCGCCGTGTCGAGCCAGTCGTAGAACCGCATGGAGGCGCCGTCCCGACCGCGCAGCGTTCCGCCCTCGCCCCACAGCTCGCCGGGAGCCGGCAGTGTGGCGGAGTCGGCGAGGGCGAACTCGTCGCCGTTGGGCCAGGCGACGAGCTCCTGCGGGAACCGCTCGGGCACGTCACTGGCCCGGAACAGCATCTGCAACCGCAGGAACTCGCTGACGTAGGCGGGCGCCCAGCCGTCACCGGTGAGCAGCTCGTGCGTGGCCAGCAGCGTTTCGGCTGCCTCCCGCCCGGCCCCGCCGTCCGCCAGGACCTGCTGGGCGCGCTCGACGATCCGCCCCAACCGCTGGGCGACCTGCTCGGCCGCCCGGTCGAAGACCGCGGCCATCCGGTCCAGTTGGGCATCGGTGGGCTCGTCCGTCACCCGGTCGTCCCACACCATCCCCTCAGCACCGTTGTACAGGATGAACTCCGGCAGGTGGTCCCCTTCGCGCCACAGCTCACCGGCCGTGAACGGACCCTCGATCGGCGGCTCGTCCCGCAGCTCCGGAAGGTCCAGCAGGGGCGGCTCGTCCACCGGAGAGGACGACTCCGAGGACTGCGTCTGCCCGCCGAGGTCCAGGGTGTCGACAGCGGGCAGCTGCACCAGTGCCGGCGCGGCCTGCGTCACGGCAGGCTGGACGGCCGTCTGCACGACCGGCCTCGCGGGAGGCTGCGCGGTCGACCGTGCCGCCGGGGCCGACGACCCCTGGCCACCTGAATCGGAACCCCAGCCGTCGCTCTCGTCCTCGGCGTCGCTGTCCGACTTCTGCCGCATGCCCGGCGGCACCGGCAGGAACGGCGCGACCAGCCTCGCGGGAGGCTGCGCCACCGGAGCCGACGTGCCCGCACCCTCCGGCTCGGAACCCCAGCCGTCGCTCTCGTCCTCGGCGTCGCTGTCCGACTTCTGCCGCATGCCCGGCGGCACCGGCAGGAACGGCGGTGCCTGCGACGCCGACCACCTGGCATCCGATTCCTCCACCTCGGGGTGGGAGGTCGTGCCGGACGTGGCGACGGTGCCCTGGACCGGAGCGGTCGGGACCGCCGGGTCGCGGAGCTGCTGCGTCCGGGTACCGCGGCTCGACGACTCGACGGCACTCGGCTTGACGGGGACGCCGAGTTGGGCCATCAGCTCACGCCAGGCCCTCGCGGTCGCCAGGTTGCCGGACATCCGGGAGCCCGGTCCGGCGGTCCCCTCGCCCTGCGCCACGATCTCCTCGGCACGACGGGACACCCACGCCTGAGCCTCACGCAGCGTCAGATGCTCCGATTCGCCCGACGCATCGACCTGCTTGTCCCTGCCCTCCTGCAACAGCAGCTTCCAGGCCTCCTCCTGGGCCGCCTCATCCCGCGCAACCGATGATTCGTTCTTGTCCTTGGCCTTGCTCTTGGCCTTGTCCTTGGCCTTGTCCTTGGCGGGTGCAGCCGCGGCCTTCCCGGCGTCGGCGACCGGGGGTTCCCTGAGCGGCAGCACGGGGACGGGCCGCACCGCGGGGGCGAGCGGCGTGTCCGCGGCGTCCGGCATCAGCTTGCGGTCGCGCAACGACGCGACCTGAATGCCGAGTTCGGACGCCAGCTCGTGCCAGGCCCGGGTGGCCGCCGCATCGGCGGACATCCGGGAGCCACGCCCGCCGACGGTCTGGACCCCGCCGTCGTCCTGCGCCTCGATCTCCCTGGCACGACGGGCGACCCGGCTCCTCGCCTCACGCAGCGTCGGGTTCCCGGACTCGCCCGAGCCACCACCCGACTTGTCCCGGAGGTCCTGCAGCAGCAGCTGCCAGGCCTCCTCCCGCGCCGCCTTCTGCTCCTCGGCCTTCGCCTGCCGCTCGGCGATCTTCGCCGCGGCCTCCTGGGCCTCCCGGACCTCCCGGGCCCGCTCCTCGACCTTGGCCAGGCCCTCCGGGGACGCCTCGTACTCCGCCCGCCGCTGATCGGCCAGGGCGTACTGCCGCTCCCGGGCGGCCTTGTCGGGCGTGACGGCGCCCCGCGTGCCGTCCTTCCCTCCCAGGCGCTCGCCGCCGGACAGGACGGCGGGCGGCTGCTCCGCGGCCGGCCGCCTCCTCGCCTGCGCCTCCTGCGCGGCCTGATCGGCCTTCCGCTGGATCTCGTCGGCGCCGTCCGTCAGCTGGTAGCCCTCGTCGGAGAAGCTCTTCGACTCCGGTGTCCGGTCCGGGCCGTCCCCCGAACGCTCGTCCCCCGACTGCTCGTCATCGGTCGGTGCGGGCTCCACCTGCGTCTCACTGCCCGTGGACCGGCCTCGGGTCGACAGACCGCCGGTGCCCGCCCCGACACCGCCGCCGTCCCGCCGCGGGGCGCCGTTGGACTCCGCGGCGGAGTCCGCCGCGTCCTGCTCCCTGCGCTTGACCTCGTCGAAGGTGACGATGCTCGACCGCTTCGGGGTCTTCCCCGCGCCTTCGGGCTTCATCGGGGCAGGCGTATCCGCCGTCGGACCGCCGGCCGCCCGCAGCTGCGCCTGCCGCTCCAGGATGGACTTCGCAATGTCCGAACGCGCCGCCTCACCCCCCGCACCCAGGTCATGGCCCAGACCCGAGAACGGAACCGGCCCCTCACCGGACTCGGGACTCCCCGCACCCTCAGGCCTCAACGGCGCAGGCGTATCCGCCGTCGGCACACCCGCCGCCCGCCGCCGCGCCTGCGACTCCAGGAACTGCTTCGCCACATCCGAACGCGCCGCCTCACCCCCCGCACCCAGATCACGACCCAGACCCGGGAACGGAACCGGCCCCTCACCGGACTCGGGACTCCCCGCACCCTCCGGCCTCAACGGCGCAGGCGTATCCGCCGTCGGAGCACCCGTCGCCCGCTTCCGCGCCTGCGACTCCAGGACCGACTTCGCCACATCCGAACGCGCCGCCTCACCCCCCGCACCCAGATCACGACCCGGACCCGAGAACGGAACCGGCCCCTCACCGGACTCAGGACTCCCCGCACCCTCCGGCCTCAACGGCGCAGGCGTATCCGCCGTCGGCCCACCGGCCGCCCGCTTCCGCGCCTGCGACTCCAGGAACTGCTTCGCAATGTCCGAACGCGCCGCCTCACCCCCCGCACCCAACTCACGACCCGGACCCGAGAACGGACCGGAGTCCGCGTCCCCAGACCTGCCGGGGCTGCTGCTGTCGGCGGCCCCGGGGCGGAGGACCAGCGTCGGAGGCTTGGGCGCCGCGTTCTCGGCCTTCGCGACCAGGCCGACGGTCTCTCTGCCCGACTTGTCCCGGAGGTCCTGCAGCAGCAGCTTCCGGGCCTCCGCCCTCGCCGCCCGCTGCTCGGCCTCCTTCGCTGCGGCCTCCCGGGCCTCCTGGGCCTCCCGGGCCTGCCGAGCCCGCTCCTCGGCCTTGGCCTGGCCCTCCGGGGACGCCTCGTAGTCCTTCCGGCGCTGTTCGGCGTGCTCGTTCCGGCGGTCCCGGGCGCCCGCGTCGGGTGTGTCGCCGGCCTTCGTACCGTCCTTCCCGCCGAGGCGATCGCCGCCGGGCGGGACGGCGGGCGCCTGCTCCGCCGTCGAGGGCTTCTTCGCCTGCGCGTCCCGCGCGGCCTGGTCGGTCTTCCGCTGGGTCTCGGCAGCGCTGTCGGTCACCAGGTGCCCCTCGCCGGGGAAGTGCTCCGCCTCCGGCTTGGGCGCCGCCGTGTCGGCAGACGGCTTGTCACCCGTCGGCGCCGACTCCACCTGCGTGTGGCTGCCGGTGGACCCGTCGCGGGACTTCGCCCCGGAGGCACCGCTCCCCGAACCGCCGCCATCGCGCCGCGCGGAGCCGTTGGAGTCGGCGCCGGAGGAATCCTGCGCGTTCCTCCGCTCGACATCCGCGAAGGTGACGATGTTCGACGGCTGCTTCGGGGCCTTCGCCGCGTTCTCGGGCTTCGGCGGGGGGGCAGGCGTGTCCGCGGTCGGGCCACCGGCCGCCCGCAGCTGCTCCTGCCGCTGCAGCATCGACTTCGCGATGTCCGAACGCGCCGCCTTGTCCCCCGCGCCGAGGTCATGTCCCTTGCCAGGGAACGGCTCCGGCTTCGGCGCCGCAGCACCCCTGCCGTCGACATCCGTGAGCGTGACGATGTTCGAGTCCGGCTTCGGCGCCTTCGCCGCGCTCTCGGGCTTCGGCGGAGCAGGCGTATCCGCCGTCGGACCACCCGCCGCCCGCTGCCGTGCCTGCGACTCCAGGAACTGATTCGCGGTGTCCGAACGCGCCGCCTTGTCCCCCGCACCCAGGCCATAACCCTTGTTCGGGAACGGCTCCGGCTT